>NZ_BAJW01000001.1 GCF_000613905.1 Acetobacter persici JCM 25330 | reverse complement strand
AAACACACACTGTCAACACGCTTAGAAATTTTATTCAAAGTGGCGGGGAACCGGGGCTGAATCGGTTTTTACCCCGCCGGGAAAGCCCCTTAAGACCCCCCTTTAATCATTAAAGAAAATCCATCTTACGGATTTAGACGTTTATGGTCAGCTTTTCATACGTGCGGAACCAGGACACAAAACGCTGCACGCCCTCTTCCAGCACGGTTGTGGGGTGCCAGCCTGTCAGAGACTGGATGGCATCAATGCTGGCCCATGTCTTTTCCACATCCGCCTGCGGGCGCGGCAGAAGACGCAGGTTTGCCTTACGGCCCAGCTCTGCTTCCAGCAGGGAGACAAGATACCGCACGGATTCTGGCCGGTGGTTGCCGATGTTCAGCACCCGCGCCTCACCTGCGGCTGGCGGCCGTTCAAACACCGCCAGAACACCGGCCACCACATCCGCGATGTATGTGAAGTCCCGCGCCAATCCGTCCCCTTCGTACAGGGTGACGTCCTCCCCCTGCGCAATGGCACGAGCAAAGCTGTAATAGGCCATGTCCGGACGCCCCCACGGCCCATAGACCGTGAAGAACCGCAGGCCTGTCTGCGGCAGACCGTAAAGATGGCTATAGGTGGAGGACGCCAGTTCTCCGGCCCGCTTGGTCACGGCATAGAAAGACCCGGGTTCATCCACCCGGTCCGTCTCCCGGAACGGCATGCTGGTATTCCGCCCATAGACGGAAGACGACGAAGCATAGACCAGATGGTCCAGCCGCTTCAGCTTACGGGCAAATTCCAGCACGGCCACATGACCCAGCACATTGCTGTCCGCAAAGACGTATGGGTCCCGCATGGAATAGCGCACGCCCGCCTGTGCCGCGAAATGGAAAATGCCGCGAATATCCGGCTCCCGCGCGGCCAGCGTTTCCAGCCCGTCAGGATTGGTCAGATCAAGGTGATGAAAAACGAATCCTGATGACTGCCCAAGCCGTTCCAGACGCGCCTGCTTGAGAGCGGGACTGTAATACGGGTTCAGGTTATCGACCCCGATAACCCGCTCCCCTCTTTCCAGAAGCGCCCGGCTGACATGATAGCCAACAAACCCGGCTGCCCCGGTTACTAAAAACGTCACGTTACTGCCCCGTTATACCCAAGCTGCCGGGGCTGTGCGCACCCCCCGGACAGAACGCTTCGCGTCAGGATTTTTTCTCCAGAGACGGTGCTTCCACCTTATCGCCCACAGTAATACCAAGTTTTGCCGTCACACCGCCCGCCAGCTCCAGCGTGGCTGTAACCGGCCCGTGGCTGCTGATATGGGCCAGACTGCGCGGCACTGCGTTTTCTGCAATGGCCTGAATCCGGTGGTCCGTCCCGATAAAGACGATATCCAGCGGGACCAGCGTATTTTCCATCCACATATCGCTCTGCTGTGGTGTGGCCCACAGGAACAGCATCCCGTTATCCGCGGGCAGATTTGTGCGGAACATTTCCCCCACCTGCTGCTGACGCAGTGTTTTAGCCAACTCTACCGAAAAGACGTGCCGACCGTTCGCCGAGGCGATTGCGAGGTTTTCCTTCGGCAGGGTTGCCTGAGCCTGAGTGGGCTCCCCCATCTCTTCGGCCCGGACCGGACCAGCCCCCAACAGCAGACCTGCTGTCAGGCAGGCGGCCAGCATGCCGCAAATACCCTGTTTCACTCACAAACTCCTGTTAGCCTGCACGGAAGAACTGGTTGTTCGCGCGTTCCTCACCCAACGAGGTTGAGCCACCGTGCCCGGGCATAATGACGATATCATCCCCAAGGGGAAGTAATTTCTCTTTTAGCTGACTTATGAGAAGGGAACCATTTCCATAAGGGAAATCCGTGCGCCCGATTGTGCCCCGGAACAGGGTATCCCCCACAAACGCAAAACGGGCTTTTTCATCCACAAACACCACATGGCCAGGGGTGTGGCCCGGAATATGGCGGACAAGAAAACTGCGGCCCAGCAGTTCCAGACGCTCTCCATCCTGCGTGTAACGGTCCACTGTGGCATTTTCCAGCCCCGGCAGGCCGAAATGGCGGGCCTGCTCGACAATGGAGGACAGGAGAAATTCATCCCGTTTGTCCGGCCCGATGACTTCCGGCGCGCTGCCCTGCTCTGCCGCCAGAGCTCGGCACAGGGGGGCGACTCCCCCGGCGTGATCCAGATGACCATGGGTGAGGAGAATCGCATCGACCGTCAGGCCACGCTGGCGGATGACCTCCATCAGAAAATCCGCATCCCCTCCGGGGTCCACCACCAAAGCGTGCCGGGTGTGTTCATCCCACAGGAGAGAACAGTTCTGGCGAAACGGGGTGACAGGCAGAACCTGCAATTGCATGTCGGGATATACTAGATGCAAGACGTCAGAATCCTTCCTGTAACACTGCAAGAAAACAGAGACGGGCGTCGGGTGAAGGACTGCCCCCTCCCTTTTACCTTAAAGGGTTTTTCCATAAAAAACTGCCCATGCAGAGCACGGGCAGTTTTTTCAGATCTGACTCCTGAACTCAGAAGATCAGGACGGCAGAACCCAGCCCGTTGCCGGGATATCGAAATGCTTGCGCAGATCATGTGCCGGAATGTTGGTCAGATCCTTATCAAAGGTCTTGATCAGCTTGGCGGCGGCAGGCTTGCTCAGATGTTCGCGGATTTCATGCAGCACGGGAGCCGGAGCGGCCAGCACGAAACCGTCAATCGTCTTGCCGCTGTTGACCAGCGCGTTCAGACGGTCAGCCACAACGCGGGCAAAGCCATCCTTGGCAGCATCCTTTGGAGTGGCGCCAGAGGGCAGTTTGCCCGGAGTCGCTTCATGCGTTTCGCTGTCAAAATCTTGCACGTCGTGCATTTTGCCCTGACCATCATGCAGGAAGCGGACTTTCCCGCCATCAGCCACAACGTAAATGACGCGGCCGTCTTGTGATTCAATCATAAAATACTCCTCAGTCTCTCAATAGCACTCATGTTATGACATGGGCGTCCCCTCTCTGGGTATCAAGCCCCCCTCCGCGCGGAAACCTTCCACAAAGACAGGCCTGACCCCACGTTCCTTCCGTGCACTCCAGGCAAGGACTGGTATAGACTGGAGGTTATGACTGTCTCCTCACCCGGCCCGCTTTCAGGCCCTCAGCCACTGACCCCGCTGGACCATGCTCTTTTATGGGTGCGGGAAGGCCATGCCGTGGCTCTTGCGACGGTGGTGGGAACATGGGGCAGTTCCCCGCGCCCGGCTGGAAGCCTGATGGCAATCAGCAGCACCGGGCGGGTGGAAGGCTCCGTCAGCGGTGGCTGTGTGGAAACGGATGTGATTACGGCAGCACAGGCTATTATGAACGGAGCTGCCCCTGAGGTTCTGTCTTATGGTGTCAGCAGCGACCGCGCGTGGGAGGTCGGGCTGGCCTGCGGTGGCAAGCTGGATGTGCTGGTAGAAGCGGTGCGGTCCCCGGCCTGCCCCTCCGGCACCCTGCCGGAGGATGTTCTGGCTGACGCCTGTGCGTATCAGAACGCCAGACGGCCTGCCGTGCTGGCCCGCACGCTGGACGGTGTAAAACATCTTTTAATCTCTGATCCGGACGGCGACTCCGTGCCCTCAGGCCTTCCGCCCGAACTGGCACAGGCTGTGCGAACAGCCGTGGCTCCGGCCGCTGCGCGAATGAACCAGACGCACGGGGGCATCACTGGTTTTTGCAGCCGCTCACCCCGCCGCCGCGCCTGCTGATTGTGGGGGCAGTGCATATTGCCCAGCACCTCGCCCTTCTGGCCCGGATGACGGGCTTTTCTCCGGTGGTGATTGATCCGCGCTCAGCACTTGCCACACCGGAACGCTTCCCCGGCTTTATTCCCGGCACAACATTACTGACAGACTGGCCGGATGACGCTCTGGGCGAACTGGGCGTGGATTCCATGACCGCCATTGTCACCCTGACGCATGACGCCAAGCTGGATGATCCGACGCTGGAAGCAGCGCTCAAAAGCCCTGCTTTTTATATTGGCGCGCTCGGCTCCCGCAAAACGCAGGCCAGCCGGATGAAACGCCTGCGGGAAATTGGCTTTTCCGAGCAGGAGATCAGCCGCATCCATGGCCCCGTCGGGCTGGCGATCGGGGCGATTGGCGCGGAAGAAATCGCCGTCTCCATTCTTGCGCAGATTGTTGCCGTGCGGCGCAAGGCAGCACTAGCGGACCATCCGGGGTGGTAGAACCCTGCGCCGGGGCGCCGATTGCCATCATTCTGGCGGCCGGACGTTCCTCCCGCACGGCACCGGCTCATAAACTCCTGGCCACCGATGCTCAGGGCGTGCCCATGCTGGTGCGCACAACGGCCACCGTTCTGGCCAGCACCGTCAGCAAGGTGGTGGTGATTCTGCCTCCTGACCGGCCTGACCTGTCTTCTCTTATCAACACGGCTTTCCCGACCACGCCGCGGCTGGAGTTCCGGATTGCGCAGGATGCGGCGGACGGACTTTCCGCTTCACTGCGAATCGGCATTGCGGCCGCACAGGCAGCGCAGGCCTCCGCCCTGCTTGTGTGTCTGGGCGATATGCCGCTGGTTTCCGTCACGTTGCTGAACGCCTTGTTGCGCGACCATGCCCTGTTTAACGCCCCCGCGACGGCGCCAGACCGGGGAGATGGTAAGCCCGGCAACCCGGTTGTGTGGGGTGCCTCACACTTTTCTGCCCTTGCCGCCGTGCAGGGAGATCAGGGCGGGCGGGCGATTCTGCGTGCACTGGGGCCTGCCGTGCATCGGATTCTGGCCTCTGCAAACGAACTGGTGGATTTTGACACGCCGGAACGGCTGGCCGCCTATGCACGTTCTGCACCGGACCCGGTTGACCACATGGGCGCACGCCCTGAAAACTGAAGGCCTGCCGGCACGGAGCCGGCCAGCCTCTGTGCTGAAAACCCGAGAGAGTCTTATGAGCAAAATTCTGCGCACCAACCCCAACCCGATTCTGTCTGCTGCGGTTGAGTATCACGGCTTTATTTTCACACAGGGCGTTGTGGCCCGTAATCTGGACGCTGATGCGGAAGGCCAGACCCGTGACATTCTGGAACAGCTCGACACCCTGCTGGAGCAGCACGGCACGGACAACACCCGCCTGCTTCAGGCCCAGATCTGGCTGAAGGACATCAAGGACCGTGATGCCCTGAACAAGATCTGGAGCGCTTGGCTGCCGGAAAACGCTGCCCCGGCCCGCGCCTGCGTTCAGGCTGTCATGGCTGACCCGCGTATTCTGGTCGAAATCATGGTTGTGACGACGAAATAATCCGTCCTTTTCCGGCTCCGTATGGGTCGGCTTTGCGTGACATCTATGCCACAGCAAGGTCGAATCCATGGAGCCGGAACAGAAGAGCAACCTTTTGCCCCTCTGGCCGGGAAGCCGGTAATTCAGGCAATGTCATGGCAGGGTATAGGAATGTATTCCTATTTTCCTGTTTTTGGGGTGGATGATTCAGCAAACCCACCTCCATGCGAATTTGCCCCGCAATGAGCGCTTGCCTGACTTGCGCAGATGTTTATATCTGTTTCTACATTGACTGAACCGTGATGCAAAGAAGGCACGCTGACATGCGACAGAGACGGCCCGGAAAATTCAAGCTCGCGATGGCCGTTGTTTCTCTTCTGTCGTTATCTGCCTTCACACAGTCTGCCTCTGCCAAGGCCCGCCATACAGTAAGCCACGGGCACCGGAATGGTTCCGTCCATAAAATCACCTTTTCCACCGCGTCCTACCATGCCTCAGGGCGCTATGCCGGTGGCCGCTGGCACCCGGCATCAGGCCGCCGTTTTTCAGTCCGCCGCAGCTATGGCGGTGGTCACGTCATTCAGTGTGTTGCCTATGCCAAAACCGCTTCTGATGTAATGCTGCATGGCAATGCACGGGACTGGTGGCACAACGCCGCTGGCGTGTATGACCGCGGAAACGCACCGGAAGCTGGCAGCGTTCTGAACTTCCGCAGCATCCGCCGCATGCCGCTGGGCCATGTGGCTGTGGTGCGCAGTGTGGTAAACAGCCGCACGATTATTATTGATCAGTCTCACTGGGCGCAGGCTGGCATCAGTCACAATGTTCCGGTGATTGACGTGTCCCCCAACAATGACTGGTCCGCTGTGCGCGTTGCCCTGAACAACCGCTCTGGCACCTACGGCTCCATTTACCCGACCTACGGCTTCATCTACCCGCGCAGCGCTGGCAGCCATGGCAGCAGCAGCCGTAACGAAGTCATGACGGCCTGGGCCAAAAAGACCCAGATGCAGGGCGGCGAAACTCAGCTGGCACAGGCCCCGGAAAACGCGCACCCCATTACCAGTGGCGCACAGGACAACACCATTACGTTTGATGGTCAGCAGTAAGATCCGTCTTACAAGCCCCTTCCTTAAAACCGCCCCGGTTTACCGGCGGCGGTTTTTTGTGCCTGCGATCTCTCTTGCACCAGAGCATTTTGTACTGATAGGTAAACTATAAACCAATCGGTACAGAGCCTCACATGATAAAACCTCCCTTGCCTCCCTTTACGGAAGAGACCGCCCCACAAAAAGTCCGTGCAGCGGAAGATGCGTGGAACAGCCGGGACCCGGCCCATGTTGCGCAGGCCTATACGCCTGACTGTTTCTGGCGCAACCGGACTGAGTTTATTGAAGGGCGAGACGAAATTCTCGCGTTCCTGACCCGTAAATGGCAGCAGGAACAGGACTATCGTCTCGTTAAGGAACTCTGGGGCTTCCGGCTGAACCGCATGGCGGTGCGCTTTGCGTATGAATGGCATGACAGCACAGGCCAGTGGTTCCGGTCCTACGGCAATGAATTATGGGAATTTGCAGAAAACGGGCTGATGCGCAGGCGGATTGCGTCCATCAATGATCTGCCGATCCTTCAGGCCGACCGTAAACTGCTCTGGACCGGCCCCCGCCGCCCGGATGACTTCCCTTCCCTCAGCGCGCTGGGTCTTTAAACGCCATGGCCCGCACTGTGGCGGAAAAAGCCGATAGTCTCCCCCTGCTGGCCGAAGTCTTTCGGGAGCATGGCTATGAGGGCGCAAGCCTGAGCCTGATTTCTCAGACAACAGGCCTCGGAAAAGGTAGCCTGTATCATTTTTTCCCCGGCGGGAAAGAGGAGATGATGGCCTCGGTTCTGACCAGTATTGATCACTGGTTTGAAGAGGAAATTTTTCACCCCCTGCAAACCTCCGCCTCTCCAGCAACCGCTATTGAGGCCATGTTTGAAAATGTGCGGACCTATTTTGCCTCCGGCCAGCGGGTCTGTCTGGTTGGTCTGCTGGGGCTGAGTGACAGCCGGGACCGCTTCAGCACCGCTATCCGGACATATTTTACCCGCTGGGTAGAGACGCTTACAGTGGCCTTGCGGCCCGGCTGCCAGACCAATCAGGCCGCGCGGGAACAGGCTGAACAGATTGTAGCCGGGATTCAGGGGGCCATTGTGCTGGCACGTGCCCTTGGCAGCCCTGATGTTTTTGACCGGATTCTGGATGAGATGAAAAGCAGACAGCACGCCAAAAGCAGGGAATACTGACTTGCAACCCTCCGCTGAAGGCTTTGCAGCCCACCCCGTTGCCGCATCCGTTAAGGAAACCCATCCCTTTGCTGCTGACTGCTTCTCTGCCGTGCCTGATCGTGATCCTGAACTGGCTCTGGCCGCTGACCCTGCCTCTGGCGTTAAAAATCCCTCTGGCAGCCCTTATGCTGGCGGCCTCCCAGTATCTCTTCTGGTGTAAGCTGTCCTCCGGCTCCGTTTTTGTGCCGGAATTTCCGCGCCCTCTCATTATCCTGTTCAACTGGGCGTTTGGGGCCATTCTGTTTTTAGCACTTTTTCAGATCGCGCTGGATCTGGGCGAACTGGCAGAAACCCTTGTGCGCGGGCATTTTGTGTTCATTCCCGATTCCTACCGTATCACCGCAGCTCTTGCGGCAGGGGTGGTGGCAGCCATTGCGGTCGCAGGGGCCATCCGCGTGCCCCCCGTGCGGGATGTGACGGTGACCATTCCCGGCCTGCCCCCTGCTTTTGAAGGGTATCGCCTGCTTCAGCTCAGTGATCTGCATATCAGCCGTTTATTCTCCACGCGGTGGACACAGGCGGTTGTCACCCGCGCCAATGCCGCCGGAGCCGATCTGATTGTTGTGACCGGGGATTTTATTGACGGCTCAGTTGCCATGCGCCGGCTGATATTGCGCCGCTGAAAAATCTGCATGCGCCAGATGGTGTCTTTGCGATTCCCGGCAACCACGAATATTTTTTCGATTATAACGACTGGATCAATCATTTCTCCGGCCTCGGCATGACCATGCTGCTCAACGCCCATACCGTTCTCACCCGCAACGGGGCCTCTCTGGTGCTGGCCGGTGTGACGGACCTCTCCGCCCCGGCGCATGGACAGACCGGGCCGGATCTGGACGCAGCCCTTGCCGGTCGTCCTGCCCATGCTCCCGTGGTTCTGATGGACCACCAGCCCCGCATGGCCCAGAACGCCGCCGGGCAGGGAGTGGCCCTGCAACTCTCCGGCCACACACATGGGGGCATGTTGCCGGGTCTCGCCCGGCTGGTTGCACGGGGCAATAACGGCTTTGTTTCCGGCCGTTATGATGTAGGCGGCATGACGCTGTATGTCAGCAACGGCACAGGCCTGTGGCCCGGCTTTGCCCTCCGCATTGCCTGCCCTCCGGAAATCACCCGGTTCTCCCTGCGGGCGGGGCCGGTGCGGAACGCGGAATAAAGAGCACAAAATGCTCTTAAGAAACCCGCGCCGTCACCACGGGTGAGGGCATCCTAACTAAGGCTGAGGGGTCTGAGGGCTGAGGCTTCTTAGTCCTTCTCACCCCATCTCCAGCGCCAGCCGCCTGCGGTTCTGGTTTTGCAGACCCAGAGGAAAAGCCCGACGGCCACCACATTGATGCCATTGACCACCAGCAGGGCAACAAGCGGCCTTTCCGGGCGCAGGACCACCATGCCCAGAGTCGAGCCAAGTGTTACGAACAGGAATGCGCCGACCGTCACCCAGCCCTGCCGGCTTACAGGCCGCCCCGCGCCGTAGCCATAGCGCCGCGCGGCAAACCATGTGTCAGGTATGCGGGAAGCCTCGGGGGTGCGCTCTGCCATGACCGTTTTCCTTATCCGGACCCTCGTTTTACCGGCTCTGAAAATACCAGATCAGCAGCACAAAGGCAGACACAGAGTTGTGACCCGACTCTCAGCTTGGGCTGCTTATACTCTTACGGACATCTGTGCCCGCATACACAGAGATTGATACTGTTATTGATATTTTCAATAAAAAGACAAAGAGAGGCCGCATGACAACCCTCCCGCTGGTGGATGCCGGACAACGCGATCTGGTTGGTTCTTTCCCCGCCTTTGACCCGGACCAAGACGACCTGAAGGATTTCCGGCGCACACTGGTGGAAGGCACGACCAGTCTGCTCAATTCGGCTTCAGTCTCTTACGAGGAACGGACCATTGCTGGGCCGAAAGACGCGCCGCAGGTGCGTGTGCTGCTGTTCCGTCCCACGGAGACGAAGGCGCAGACCACACCCGCCATTCTCTACATCCACGGCGGCGGGATGATTGCGGGCACGCCGGACATGCAGGCCGGAACCCTCCACCGGCTGGCGCAGGAAACGGGGGCCCTTATTGTATCGGTGGATTATCGTCTGGCCCCTGAAATACCCTTCCCCGGAGCTGGAAGATGCTTATGCGGCGCTTGTCTGGCTGCATACCCATGCCGGGGAACTCGACGTGGACGCCAGCCGGATTATTGTCATGGGGGATAGTGGCGGGGGCTGTCTTGCTACCGCAACGGCCCTTCTGGCACGGGACCGCAAGCAGGTGCCGCTCTGCGGGCAGTTCCTGATTTATCCCATGCTGGACCTGCGCACGGGCGGCCCGGACGCGGTCTCTGATGATCCGACAACGGGAGAATTTGTCTGGACCCGCGCGCAGAACCGGCACGCATGGGCCGCCGTGCGCGGCACACTGCGAGAAGATGATCCCCGGTTTGGCTATTTATCCCCTGCTTTTATGAAAGATCTGTCCGGCCTGCCGCCCACCATCATCACCACCGGCTCACTGGATCTGTTCCGGGATGAGGATGTGACGTTTGCGCACCGCCTCTGGCAAGCCGCCGTGCCAACGGACCTGATTGTCTATGCCAGCGCGGTGCATGGTTTTGACCTGCTGGCGTCCCCGCTGGCCGAGAGAGCGCATCGGGATGTTGTAGAAGGTGTGCGCCGTCTGCTGGCCTGAGGCGAGATTTATCTCCCCCTCACACGGCGTTTTAACAAAAAAGGCGGCCCCTGCCGGAGCCGCCTTTTCTCAAAACTTCTGGGTCTCAAAATTTCTGGCGGACACCTGCGTCCGGGCAGAGGGTTTTATTCCATCCATTCCGCAATATCGGGGCAGGAGCAGATCAGGTTCTTGTCCCCATGCACGTTATCAATCCGCCCAACCGGCGGCCAGTATTTGCTGGCAGCCTTTACCCCCGGCGGGAAGCACGCGTCCTGACGCGCATAGGCATGCGCCCACGGTTCTGCCGTGACAACGCTGGCCGTATGCGGCGCATGGCGCAGAGCGGACTCTTCCGCCGTGAGCGTGCCCGCTTCAATCGCGCGCACTTCTTCACGGATTGCCAGCATGGCATCACAGAAGCGGTCCAGTTCCGCCTTCCCTTCAGATTCTGTCGGCTCGATCATGAAGGTGCCTGCAACCGGGAAGCTGACAGTGGGGGCATGGAAGCCGTAATCCACCAGACGCTTGGCCATATCATCCACCGTGACACCGGCACTATCCTTCAGCGGGCGCAGGTCCAGAATACATTCATGCGCCACCCGGCCTTTGGCCCCGCGATACAGCACGGAATATGCCCCCGCCAGACGGCTGACAATGTAGTTGGCATTCAGGATGGCAACCTGTGTCGCGCGCTGAAGACCTTCATCCCCCATCAGGCGGATATAAGCCCATGAAATTGGCAGGATCGATGCAGACCCAAACGGAGCGGCACTGACCGCGAGGTCCGTGTTTGCATCTGCCGGGTTGCCGGGCAGGAACGGCGCCAGATGGGCGCGCACGCCAATCGGCCCCATACCCGGGCCACCGCCACCATGCGGAATGCAGAAGGTTTTGTGCAGGTTGAAGTGGCTGACATCCCCGCCGTAATCCGCCGGGCGCGCCAGACCGACCTGTGCGTTCATGTTCGCGCCATCCACGTACACCTGACCACCGGCCTCATGCACCAGATCACAGATTTCACGCATGCTTTCTTCAAACACGCCGTGGGTGGAGGGGTAAGTGATCATCACCGCAGCCAGATCACGGGCGTGGGCCTGCACTTTGGCGCGCATATCATCAAGGTCGATATTGCCGCCCGCATCGCACCTGACCACAACCACCTGCATGCCCGCCATCTGGGCAGAAGCCGGGTTGGTGCCGTGCGCGGAGGCCGGGATCAGGCAAACCGTACGATGTGCATCACCCTGTGCGCGGTGATAGGCGCTGATGGCCAGCAGACCGGCATATTCACCCTGCGCCCCGGAGTTTGGCTGAAACGATACGGCATCATACCCGCTGATAGCGCACAGCCATTTTTCCAGATCCGCAAAGAGAGTCTGATACCCTTCCGCCTGGTCCTGCGGGGCAAAGGGGTGAATGTCACAAAAGCCGGGCCATGTGATGGGCAGCATTTCCACCGTGGCGTTCAGCTTCATGGTGCAGGAGCCGAGCGGGATCATGGTGCGGTCCAGCGCCAGATCCTTATCAGACAGGCGGCGCAGATAACGCAGCATATCCGTCTCGGAACTGCATGCGCTGAAAATCGGCTGGGTCAGGAAGGCACTTTTCCGCGCCAGTGCTTCCGGAATGACACTGCTCGCCGGAGCCAGCGCTGCCGCCATCTGGTCCACCCGGCCCTGTTCCGCGCAGAAAGCGGACCAGACCGACGCAACCGTCTGCGCGGAGCTTGTTTCATCCAGACTGATGCCAATACGGCCATGCCCGGCATCCCGCAGGTTGATGCCAGCGGAACGGGCACGGGCCAGAATGTCCTGAACACCTGCCCCGGCCTGCACGGTAATGGTATCAAAAAACGCTTCGGTTTCCACCGTGACACCCAGCGCCCGCAGGCCAGCCGCGAGGGCCGCCGTCAGGCCGTTGATGCGGCGGGCAATGGCGCGCAGACCCTCCGGCCCGTGATAAACCGCATACATCCCGGCAATAACAGCCAGCAGAACCTGTGCTGTGCAGATGTTGGAGGTCGCTTTTTCACGCCGGATATGCTGCTCGCGCGTCTGGAGCGCCAGACGATAGGCCGGACGCCCCGCGCTATCGACGGAAACCCCGACCAGACGACCCGGCATGCTGCGCTTCCACGCATCCCGCACCGCCATGTAAGCCGCGTGCGGGCCACCAAAGCCCATGGGAATGCCAAAACGCTGCGTGGAGCCAATCGCGATATCCGCCCCCAGTTCCCCCGGAGAGGTCAGCAGGGTCAGCGCCAGCGGGTCCGCCGCCATCACGGCAATGCCAGAGGCCGCATGCAGGGCTTCAATCACGCTGCGTGGGTCCGCCACCGTGCCGGACGAGCCGGGATACTGGAACAGGGCGCCGAACACGTCCGTGGGCACCAGATCCGTCAGTGGGTTGCCGTAAACCAGCGTAATACCCATGGGCAGGGCACGAGTTTTCAGAACAGCAATGGTCTGCGGATGGCAGTCGGCATCCACAAAAAAGGCTGTGGCTTTAGATTTTGCAACACGGCGGGCCAGCGCCATGCCTTCCGCCGCGGCCGTGGCTTCATCCAGCAGCGAGGCGTTGGCAATATCCAGCCCGGTGAGTTCGGTAATCATGGTCTGGAAGTTCAGCAGTGCTTCCAGACGGCCCTGACTAATTTCCGGCTGATACGGCGTATAGGCCGTGTACCATGCCGGGTTTTCCAGAATGTTCCGCTGGATAACGGCGGGCAGGATGGTGCCGTAATAGCCCTGCCCGATGAGAGACGTCATGCCCTGATTCTGCCCGGCCAGTTCGCGCAGGCGCGCCAGCACGGCACTTTCCGTCCAGCCTGCACCAATACCCATCGGCTTTGTGGCGCGAATGGCGGCCGGAATGGTTTCCGCCGTCAGAGCCTCCAGAGAGGACACCCCCACAGTTTTGAGCATAACGGCCAGATCCGCCTCTGTGGGGCCGATATGGCGCCCCACAAACGGCCCGGCCTCCGGCTGAAGGCCCGCGAACGCTGGCAGAGTATCAACAGAAGGACCAGACACGCGGGCCGAACCGGAAGCAATGGAAAACATGCGGGGGTATCCTGAAAAAGCTGAGCAGTAGTAATGACGTTTCCCGTAGCCGCCTGATCAGGCGATCAGGGCGGCGTAGCGTCTGCATCCATCAGGGCGGAAAGCTGGTCCGGGTTGGACAGACGGAATTTGACAATCCAGCCTTCACCTTCCGGGTCGGAGCTGACGCGGGCCGGGTCGTCAGAAAGCTGCGGGTTGTTGTCCAGCACTTCCCCGTCCACAGGGGCGTAAATATCGGACGCCGCTTTTACGGATTCCACAACAGCAATGGAGTCACCAGCCTTCACCACGGTGCCGGCATCGCGTGCTTCAACAAACACCAGTTCACCCAGCTCTTCAGCCGCATGTTTGGTGATGCCAACGGTGGCGGTTTCGCCTTCTACGCGGATCCATTCGTGGTCTTTGGTGAAATACAGGGTCATTGTCTCAGCTCTCCATAAAAACAGATAATTTAAAAACCTGAAGGAAAAATCGTGCCCTTACCGTTTGAAACGGGCGGGAACAAACGGCAGGGCCTGCACCACAGCCGGTACGGCACGGCCACGCAGTTCCGCCACCACAGATGTCTGCGGTGCAGCGTAGTCTGTTGCGACGTAGCCCATGGCCACCGGAGCTTCCACCGTGGGGCCAAACGCGCCGGACGTCACTTTGCCCAGCGGCGTTGCAAATTCCACATCCGCATAGAGCGGCGCACCACCACGCACCGGAGCGCGGCCTTCAGGCAGCAGCCCCACACGGCGGCGGGACACACCCTCTTCAAGCTGTGCCAGAATCACATCCGCACCGGGGAAGCCCCCTGCGCGCGCGCCACCCCGGCGGCGGCTTTTCTGGATGGACCATTCGAGGGCGGCTTCAACCGGGGTCGTGGTCTCATCAATATCGGAGCCATACAGGCACATCCCGGCTTCCAGACGCAGGCTGTCCCGCGCGCCAAGGCCGATCAGTTTTACCGCAGGCTGTTCCAGCAGCTTGCGGGCCACGCGGGAAGCATCCATGGCGGGCAGAGAAATTTCAAACCCGTCCTCTCCGGTATAGCCGGAGCGGGAGATGGTGCAGAGCGCGCCATCCACATCGACCTCCAGCACATCCATGAACTTCATGTCCCGCACGGCGGGCGCCAGAGCTGCGAGGGCGGCTTCTGCTTCCGGCCCTTGCAGGGCGAGCAGAGCGCGATCTTCCAGCACTTCCACAACACAGTCAGCGAGTTCATCCTGAAGATGCGCGATATCGGCATCTTTACAGGCAGCATTGATCACCAGCAGCAGGGACTCCCCCATCCGGGCGACCATCAGATCATCCAGAATGCCGCCTTTTTCATTGGTGAACTGCGTGTACCGCTGTTTGCCATTTTTCAGGGCGACCATGTCGGCTGGTACAAGCCGTTCCAGCGCGAGGGCTGCGGCCTCACCATCCCCGGAGCGGGCACGCAGACGCACCTGCCCCATGTGGGAGACATCAAACAGGCCCGCATGGTCACGCACATGCCGGTGCTCCGCCATAATGCCATCGGCATAGTTCAGCGGCATGGCATAGCCTGCAAACGGCACCATTTTGCCACCGGATTCGGTATGCAGGGAATAAAGGGGGGTGTGAAGGAGAGTATCAGCGCTCATGGCCGCAGCCTTCCGTAAGAGGACGGGGCCGTTTTCCACACGCTGCAAAGAGACATACGACGTAAGACAAAATAAGGGCCCCGGACCAGGATAATCCGTCTGCCCCTTCTGTTTTTTTGCCTGAGATCGCTATCCCGTCGGCGGACGCACAGGCGCCTCTCTCCAGAAGTTAACCGCGCAGGGTCCTTTTGCCTGAGAGTTTCCGGGGCGGTTGCTCCTTCGGCGCCGGTGCAGGACCGGTCTCTCCCTCTGCGCGGTCAGAACCGTGACATCATTGCGTTAGCAAGTCAATCAAGGTTCCCGTGAGTCTCTGGTAATTTTTACGCCTTATCCGCAGGCAGGTGCTTTGCGATATAGGGCGGCAGATTGAACGCGCCAACATGGATTTCCGGCGTCCAGTACTGGGTTTTTCCCAAAATACCGGCAGCTTCGGCACGGGCGCGCACAGCCGCGACATCCTGCCCGGCGGGGCTTTTGCCCTTGGAGGCAATCCCCAGCGTCATGAAGCCGCCAACATAGGTCGGCACAGCCGCCACATAAGCAGACACATGCGGGAAGAATTTGGCACGGCGCAGGCTGGTTTCATGCAGTTCATCCGCCTGCATGAAGGGCACGCCACACTGATTGACGATCAGCCCTCCGCCGTCAGCACACGGGCGCAATGTTCATAGAACGAGTCTGTGAACAGGACTTCCCCCACGCCGATGGGGTCGGTGCTATCAACAATAATGGCATCGAAGGACGCATCCGCGGCACGGGCCACGTAATCAATCCCGTCGCCCACAATCACTTCGGCCCGCGGGTTGTTCCATGCATCGCCCGCAATGCCCGGCAGGTGCTTTTTGGAAAGCTCAATGACGGCGCCGTCAATTTCCACCATCACGGCTTTTTCCACACCCGGATGTTCCAGAACGCGGCGCAGCACCCCGCCATCCCCCGCGCCGATAATCAGCACGTTACGCGGCGCAGCATGGGTAAACAGCGGCACGTGGGTGAGCATTTCCTGGTACACGAATTCATCGCGTTCCGTAATCTGCACCACGCCATCCAGCAGCAGCACGCGCCCGTGGGACTCGCTTTCAAACACCACAATGTCCTGAAACGGACTGCGGGTGCGGGCAAGTTCCTGTTTGACACGGAAGCGCTGGCCCCAGTTGTCATACAGGGTTTCTTCAATCCATTGATCGGCCATGGTTTTTTAGTCCTGATTCAGCGGTCAGGGGCCAGAACATCTGCTCTGGCCCCTGCCGGAAAAACACATCACACAGGCTGAGCTGTGCCGTGTTTACAGGGCGACGCGTCCGCGACGCTGTTCATCCACTTCCAGACGCTTGGCCTGAAACAGGCGCTGCATCACGGGAATCGCCAGATTGGGGTCGCATGCCCCGCACATGAAGATATCCACAGCGGCGAAGTCACGCTCCGGCCATGTGTGGATGGAAATGTGGCTTTCGGCCAGCACAACCACGCCAGACACGCCGCCATTGGGCGTGAAGTGGTGAAAATGGCTGTGCAGAATGGTCGCACCCGCAGCAAGCGCTGCTTCACACAAAGTGCGGTCGATCTTTTCAGGATCGTCCAGATTTGTGGCATCCCACAAATCAACCAGCAGGTGTGTACCTGCAAACTTCTCGCCATCTTTTACGACGAAGTAATCCTTGCGATCATCGTCAGACGAGACCGGAACAGAAATTGCCTGGTTATTGCTCGGGTGTTCCGAGACCATCCCCAGTTGAGCAAGTGCGTTCATCGACGTACCCCCAAACCAGTAGATAGCCTGTTGGGCGGGATCGCCCCCTTGGGCCAAGGCGCGAGTAACTACGGACTCGCGCCCCCCCTGACAAGTCTTATCTTGTTCACAACCGTTTTTTTTCTAAAAACTGTCAAAAACGTGCTCCAGCCCTTCTCAATGCGCAGGACTGAGGGGCTTGATGCTCCGTATCTGCATGGCAAACCGCTCATCCTGCTCTACCCCCAGCGTGCGGCCTGCCAGCCATCCCTTGAGCCGCAGCAGGGTTGCCGAATCCTGCGCCGCCGCCGCATCCGTTGCCAGACGGGAAACGAGTGCCTGCTGCGGTTCCGTCAGAACACCGTCTTCCGGCACGCTGCGGGTAGCCAGACGGCCCAGAACCAGAACCGCCTCCGGCCAGCGTTTCAGAGCCTCATACACCTGCCCGCGTAACTCCAGCCCGGCATCTGTCTCATCCTGCTCAAGCAGGCTCAGCGCCTTGTCCGGGTCGTCCAGAGCCACAGCCAGACGGGCAGCATCATAGGCACACTGCGTCGCCAGATCATCAGGGAGGCCCGGATGTCGGGCGCGGTCCAGCGCCCTTTGCACCACGTCCAGCCGGTGGGCCTGCAATGCGGCCTGCGCCAGCAGATCCTCCGCGTCCGCCTTTGCCACCGGGTTATCCTGCAACAGAGCCGCCTGCCCGAAAGCCGCCATTGCCGCATCCAACCGCCCGCCTGCCAGCAGTAGACGGCCATAGCCAGCCAGCAGCTTCGCTTTGGCGGGTCCATCCTCACGTGCGGCAGATGGGCGGCAATCAGCCCGATACGCTCAGCAGCGGAGAAGGGTGCCGCCAGCGCCGCTCCCCCCGCAGGCGCACCACGCACCGTCTCCGGAAAAACCAGCCCGCGCAAAATTGCCAGATAGCCGCTCGACAGCACATCCTCCGGCACATCCGGCCCGGCCAGCACCCTGTCCAGCACGGCCAGCGCGGCCTGTGGCTGCCCGGCGAGGGCAAAGGCATGTGCCTGCCCAAGCCGGATGGTCGCCTTTGGCCCGGATGGGAGGGTGGCGGGTTGCCCCTCATTTTCCAGCAGCTTGCCATAAGCCTCCGCCGCGGTAGCGGGGGCGAGCATATCCTTCTCCAGCATCAGCCCGACCAGTGCCGCGCGGGCATAGGCTGCCGTCTGGGCCGAGGAGGAGGCTGTCAGATTTTCCAGCGCCACGCGGGCCGTTTCCGCCTGCCCGGCTCTTGCCTGAAGCAGAGCACGGGCAAGATCGTAAGCGGACTCATCCGGCAGCGGATCAAGCAACGCTGCTGACGCCGCATCCCCAAACCGGGCCACATAGGTTGCCGCCTGCGGCACCATCAGGCACGCACGGCGGCTGGATAAGCCTGCATCTGGGCGAAGCCAGCCGCCAGCAAGGTGGACGCCGTCTGGCTGTTCTGGCCGGTCTGCATCAGATACAGGCCGCGCCAGACACGGGTGGCGGGGGCATCCCCAAACCGGGCGTCATTCAGACCCTGCGCCTGCCCGGTATGCCCTGCCAGCAGGGAGGCCGCAGCATGCAGAAATGTCCCGGCAATTTGCACTGTATCGTTTCTTGCCGCCTTGCTCGTGCTCGTGCTCGTGCTCGTGCTCGTGCTCGTGGCTGGTGCCTCGGATGCCGGTGTCCTGTCCAGCACACGCAAGGCCTGCCAGGGCTGGCCTGCGGCAAAGGCGGTCTGCGCGGAATCCAGCCGGGAAGGCTGACGGGAAGAAGCCTTCTGACCGCCCCCGGCCGACCCGAACCCAAGCCACACCCAGTCTGCCCCACGTGCTACGACAGATGCCGATGCAGGCGCAGAAAAGACCTCTTTCTCGCCGACCGGCAGAGGGTCCAGCGCGACGGCATCCAGCACCACACCTTCCGCCGTGCCACGCAATGCGATCTGCGGCGAGTCAGCAGCAATCACAAGGCCTTCCAGAGAAGGCCGGATGCTGTATCCCTCCGCGCGCCGCCCCTGCGGCACACCACCTGTCACACTCAAAGAGGGGGCAATCAGTAAACGCTGGCCCGATGCAGGGTCCGGCAGCGTCAGAACCCGGCCCGCCTGCTTTTGCGGAAAGAGGACTGCCCCCGGCATGAATACCGGCACGCTGCCAGCAGACCGCTCTGAAGAAGAACCCGCATGGTCTGATCCATCCGTTTGCAAAATCCAGCCGTCCGACTGGCGGGAAAACGAAAGCTGCGGATGGGCTGGCAGATGCAGGCGGATAACGGTTGCTCTCTCCAGCACAGTTACATCCGGGCTGGAAAACAGACCTTGAGCGCCGGACAAATGGGAGAGTGCCGGAAGAGACTGGTCCGCCACCACAACAAAATCCGGACCAGACCAGAACGCCGCCACAGCGGTTCTGGCATCAAACGGCAAAAGCAGACTGGCGTGGGAAGAAGGGGGCACCGCCGCATAGGCCGCGCGCAAAGGGGACAGCACCGTTTGCGCGGCCACGCCCTGCATAAGCACAAGGCAGGCGGCAGCTTTGCGCATCATTCTGTAATCCGGCACCGCTCTTCTGCCACCCTCAGCCTAGTCCGCCCCAACGGCACGACGCGCCTCTTTTTCGCACCTTTCCCGGCGGCTGACAAAAAAGCCGTATTCCGCGCACCAAAACTGTTTTTTGTTGCGTCCTGTTTCAATCTCTCAAACAATGCCGCAGGATTGCCGCGATTACGATGAACTCTTGTATTTTATGGAGAGTCTTATGAAACGTCTCTTTTTGACGCTGTGTCTTATGTCTCCGCTGACCCTGCTGACAGGGTGCGGGGGTGGCTATGATCACCATCATCACGGGCCGCGCCCTGACTGGAATCATGATCATCACGGCCATAATGACCATGATCGTCCGCCGCCGCCGCCACGCCCCATGCTGCGCTGACCGCCAAAAGCCGACTCACGAGGGTTCTGATTTTTGGAAAAAACCCTCTTCCTTTCTCCGGGCGGTGATCTGCCACATCGCCCGGCCTTCCTCTTTAAACCTGTGAGTGTTTTATGCTGGACCGTATTACAAGCATGCAGGTTTTTGTAAAAGTTGTTGCAACCGGCAGCTTTACCGGGGCCGGGCGTGCGCTCTGCCTGTCCCAGACGATGGTGACCAAGCATATCAATGCACTGGAAACCCGGCTTGGCAGCACGCTGTTTCACAGAAGCACACGCAAACTCTCCCTGACAGAAGCCGGACGCCTCTTTCTGGATGGATGCCAGAAAATCCTCCCCGAACTGGAAGAAATCGAGCAGACCGTTACGGAACAGCGGCGGGAGCCCCGTGGCCGCCTGCGCCTGAATGCGCCGGTCTCCTTCGCGATCCGGTACGTCGCACCGCTTCTGCCCGACTTCAGCCGCCGCTACCCTCTGGTAACAGTCGAACTCGGCGTTAATGACCGCACGGTTGATCTGATCGAAGAGGGCTGGGACCTCACGCTGCGCATTCGCTCGCTCACGCCCAGCAGTCTGCGGGTCCGTAAACTGGCCGATATCCGCATGGTGGTTTGCGCAGCCCCTGCTTATCTGGAACAGGCCGGAACCCCGACCACACTGGAAGACCTCAGCCAGCACGCCTGTCTGGGTTACACGCTGGGGGAAACGACAGCCAGCGCCTCCCGCTGGAGCTTTGGCGCGCAGGGCGAAAAATCCGTGACCATTTCCGGCCCGCTCTGCGCCAATAATGGCGATGTACTGCGTGAGGCCGCTATTGCCGGACAGGGGCTTGTCTACCAGCCCACCTTTATTGTGGCGGATGCTCTGCGGGCGGGCACTCTGAAAGCCGTAACGCTGGATATGCCGCCCACACCCGGCCCGCCGCTGCACGCTGTTTATGCCCCCGGCCTGACCATACCGTTAAAAGTCCGGGCCATGATTGATTTTCTGGCTGCTCAGTACGGTCCTGTGCCACCGTGGGACAAGGACATCCCTGCCGGATAAAAACCGGTCATGCTGTTTGCGTCAGACACAGCCTGAACAGAGACAGATCTGGTTTTCAGCGTCATAGTTTAAGATTTTGAGAAAAAATAGCTTTTTGGCATTTTGTATCAATGGTGAGCCGGGAGGGACTCGAACCCTCGACCATTCGATTAAAAGTCGAATGCTCTACCAACTGAGCTACCGGCTCACACCATTGGTTCACAAATCATCGCGGCAGACTGAACTGCGGGACGTGTTTGCTGGAGGCTGTCTAAACGGATCGTTCCCGGTGTGTCAAGCGATGAGACCACATTCTGACCAGAAAAGAGGATTTTTCCCTCTCTTCCAGCCTTTTGTGAGACAGCCAATCTCTTCCGGGTGCAAAGTATGGGCAAGAGCAGAACTGACCATACAGGCCGTGTCGTCCCATTTTTCACCCACGGACTCTGCTGGGCGTTTCAAGATCCAACCTGCCCCGCAAGGAGCGACACATCCTCCCACTTTTTTCCGGGCTTCACCAAGGTCGTCGCCCATAAAAAAACGCGACCTCCGGGGAGGTCGCGCTTTTCAACATCAGAAAAAAACTTCTGAAATCAGGCGTTTTCAGCAGAGGCCGGACGCATGCTTTTAATCCGGTCCGGATCTTTCACCATGCCAGAACCACCGGAACCGCGTTTGATTTTATCGATATGTTCCATACCTTCAATCACGTCACCCACAATGGTGTACTGGCCATCCAGATGCGGGGAAGGTTCAAACATGATGAAGAACTGGCTGTTGGCGCTGTTCGGGTCAGACGTGCGGGCCATACCCAGCGTGCCGCGCAGGAATTTGGCATCCCGCGTGAATTCAGCCTTCAGATCCGGCAGTTCGCTCCCGCCCATGCCTGTGCCCGTCGGGTCACCCGCCTGTGCCATAAAGCCGGAAATAACGCGGTGGAACGGCACGTTATCGTAAAAGCCCTGAGCAGACAGCGTACGGATACGCTCCGCCGCGAGAGGAGCAATGTCCGGACGCAGGCGGATGACCACCCGGCCTTCGGGCACATCCATATAAATCAGATCATTTTTATCTGTGTCGGCAGTCATAAAACTTCTCCTTGAACACTTGGGTCACAGAGCCTGAGGCCTGTCACCCCGCCGCCCGCGCCTTGAGCCGGGCAAGCAGGCGTTTCTGGGTGCCGGGGGTCACAAATTCGGAAATATCTCCGTGATACCCGGCAATTTCTTTCACAAGACGAGATGAAATGAACTGTGTTCGTTCAGACGCCATGAGAAAAACGGTTTCAATGCCCGGAGCCAGACGGCGATTTACGCCGGACATCTGAATTTCATAATCAAAATCCGTCAGCACCCGCAGCCCCCGGAAAATGAGGGACGCGCCCTGCGCCCGGACGGCTTCCACCAGCAGGGAATCGAAGGAAACCACTTTCAGATCCCCTCCCACCCTGCTGGCGATGGCAGGCAGGGCTTCTTCCACACAGGCCACGCGCTCATCCAGCGGCATGAGCGGGTTTTTGCCCGGATTTTTCGCAACGCCAATCACCAGACGATCAACCAGCCGGGCCGCACGCTCAATCACGTCCAGATGCCCGGTGGTTACGGGGTCAAACGTCCCCGCGTAAAAGCCTATGCGCCGGGGTTCGGCACATATGCCCTCACTCACGCTTCGTCGTCCTCTGCTGGCGTGGCATTTCCGCCCCCGGAGCCTGCCTGCGGCGTGGCATCAGGCACGGATGCAGAGGCTGGAGCCGTTCCACCCACTGCCGGAGCCTCGCCCTCGTCTTCATCCTCCATCACAGGGAAGACGCTGGTAACGCGCTCGTCCTCATTCAGGCGGAACAGCGTGACCCCACTGGCCTGACGCGCCATGACGCGGACCTGATCAACCGGCACACGGATCAGGCGGCCAGCATCCGTCACCAGCATCACATCCGTGCCGTCCAGCACCTGCAACGTGGCAGCAACTTCCGTCCCGCGCTTGTTGGTGGAGAAGGTCATGTTGGTAATACCCTGCCCGCCACGCCCGCTCACACGGTAATCATACGCAGAAGACCGGCGGCCAAACCCGCCATCACTCACCACCAGCAGAATTTCTTCCGCGGCTTCAAGCTGGGCAAAGCGTTCCGGGGTCAGCAGAGCGGTGCCGGAAGCGGCGTCTTCTTCATCCGCCTCAACCACAGTATTTTCGGAGTCGTCTTCAACCTCGGCGGCGTTCTCAGCCCGACGTTTGGCATTAGCCATCCGCAGATAGGCCGAGCGTTCTTCCACCGTGGCCTCAACATGGTTGAGGACGGCAAGGCTGATCACCTCATCCCCTTCCGCCAGACGGATACCGCGCACACCGGACGAGCCACGACCAGCGAACACGCGCAGCGTCTCATCCGTAATCTGGAAGCGGATGCAGCGTGCCTTGCGGGTTGCGAGGAACACATCCTGCCCTTCCCGGCACGTGGCAACACCAATCAGGCTGTCCCCTTCATCCAACTTCATGGCGATCAGGCCGGAAGAGCGGATGTTGCGGAAGTCACTCAGGCGGTTACGGCGCACGCCACCGCTTGCTGTTGCAAAGACGAGGTGCAGGGATTCCCACAGTTCCTCATCATGCGGCAGCGGCAGCACAGCCGTAATGGTGTCTGACCCGAGGTCCGGCAGCAGGTTGACAAGAGCGCGACCTTTCGCCGTGGGGCTTGCTTCCGGCAGACGCCAGACCTTCTCCCGGTAGGCCTTACCGCCAGAGGAGAAGAACATGACCCACTGGTGCGTATGCGCATTAAAGGAGCGCACCAGAATATCATCCCCACGTGTGCCTGCCCCGGTGCGGCCACGGCCACCCCGGTTCTGGGCGCGATAGACATCCAGCGGCGTACGTTTAATAAAGCCTTCCCGCGTGATGGTGACAACCATCTGGCCCGGTTCAATCAGGCTTTCATCATCCTGATCTCCGGCGTAATCGGAAATTTCGGTTGCACGCGGGGTGGCCAGTTCAGCGCGGGCCGTCATCATTTCCTCGCGCAGCACTTCCATGCGGCGGATATGGCTGCCGATAATTTCCAGTAGTTCATTGATGCGCTTTGCAACGTCGGACAATTCACTCTGGATCTTGTCCCGCTCAAGCCCGGTCAGGCGTTGCAGGCGCAGCTCCAGAATGCCACGAGCCTGTGCTTCCGTCAGGCGGACCTTGCCATCAATAATCTCATTGCCGTCATCATGGATCAGCGCCAGCAGCGGTGCGACATCCCCGGCATCCCAGCTTGCGGCCATGAGGGATTCACGCGCTGTAGCGGCATCCGGGGCGGCACGGATCAGG
This sequence comes from Acetobacter persici JCM 25330, assembly GCF_000613905.1. Lineage (GTDB taxonomy): Bacteria > Pseudomonadota > Alphaproteobacteria > Acetobacterales > Acetobacteraceae > Acetobacter > Acetobacter persici. The sequence continues at coordinate 95,605 of NZ_BAJW01000001.1, read as the reverse complement.
GCGATCACGGCGTCAATATTCGCGACCGCGATCACCAGACCCACCAGGATATGCCCGCGATCCCGCGCCTTGTTCAGCTCAAAGCGGGAACGGCGGAGAATCACTTCCTCACGGAAGGCAATAAACGCCTGAAGAACATCCTTCAGCCCCATCAGGCGCGGCTTGCCGCCATCCAGCGCCAGCATGTTCACACCAAAGGAGGTCTGAAGCTGCGTGAAACGGTAAAGCTGGTTGAGCACGACTTCTGGCGTGGCATCGCGCTTGATTTCAATCACCACGCGCATGCCCGAACGGTCCGACTCATCCCGGATGTCGGAAATGCCTTCAATCTGCTTGTTGCGCACCAGATCGGCGATGCGCTCCTGCAGGGTGGCCTTGTTCACCTGATAGGGAATTTCCGTGACCACAATGGCCTTGCGGTCCTTACGGATTTCCTCAACCTCGGCGCGGGCGCGGATAATCACAGCGCCACGACCGGTGGCAAACGCGCTGCGGATGCCGGAGCGACCAAGGATGATGCCGCCGGTCGGGAAGTCGGGCCCCGGCACATGCTTCATCAGCTCGTCCAGCTCCATCTCGGGCTTTTCGATCAGCGCAAGTGTCGCATCAATCACTTCCGACGGGTTATGCGGCGGAATATTGGTGGCCATCCCCACGGCAATACCGGTGGCGCCGTTAATAAGCAGATTGGGGAAGGCTGCGGGCAGAACCGTCGGTTCATGCTCGCTTTCATCATAGTTGGGCTGGAAATCGACCGTATCGCGGTCAATATCCGTCAGCAGGAAGGTGGCTGCCTTGGCCAGACGGGCTTCCGTATAACGCATGGCCGCCGGGCTATCGCCATCGACGGAGCCAAAGTTGCCCTGCCCATCAATCAGCTTGACGCGCATGGACCAGGACTGCGCCATACGCACCATCGCATCATAAATCGAGGCGTCACCATGCGGATGGTATTTACCCATGACCTCACCGACCGCACGGGCCGATTTGCGGTAGGGTTTATCGTGCGTGAAGCCGCTTTCATGCATGGCGTAGAGAATGCGCCGATGCACGGGTTTCAGACCATCGCGCACATCCGGCAGGGCGCGGCTGACAATCACCGACATCGCATAAGCGAGGTAGGAGGAACGCATTTCCTCCTCAATGGTGACGGGGAGAAGGTCAGAAGGTACCGGCGATCCCGGCTGGTCAGAAATCTCGGTCAAGGTCCATCCGTCTTGTCATGGCCGCGCACCCTGCCCAAATGCCGGGCACGCCTTGAAATACAGGCGGGCAAACATCTGTCTGCCCTGCGATTTTCTTCTAGCACACAAAGGCTGAGGCACCTAGGGCTTGCGCTCCGGGCTTGTTTTCCGCCCCCGGCCCCGCCATCCTGTCTGGCAGTGATGTCATGCCTGCTTACGGGAGACCCTGCATGCGCCTTCTTCTTGCTCTGCTGCTGCCCTGGCTTCAGTTCTTTACCATCGGGCGGCCTTTTGCGGGGCTGATCTGCCTGATCTTGCAGATTACGGTTATCGGCTGGATTCCGGCAGCCATCTGGTCTGTCTATGCCCTCAGCCAGTATGAAACCGATAAAAAAATTGCCCGCTCACGCCGGTAAGACCCGGCGGACATAAGGCAACTGACCCGCCCTGACGGGAGACAGAAACCGGCTACGCAAAAAGGCCCGCCAGAGTGATCTGACGGGCCTTTTTGGTTTTCAGTGTCCAGAACCAGCTTAACGCCCGCTCATAATCCGTTCGATCAACTGCGCGACTGTCGGCACAAAGCCGTTGGCGTAGAACGGGTCTGTTGCAAAGCGCCAGGCATTGGTGCCGCCAAACATCAGATTATGGTCCAGAACAGTCGCCGCATCCGGACCGCTGGCATGCGCCGCGGTCTGGAGCGTTTTCTGAATGCAGAAGGACCGCGGGTCTGCTTTATGCCCGTTGCTGTAATCCGGCCCGCGCTGGCTCCAGTTGGAGAATTTGCACTCGGACAGACAGCCCATGCAGGCCACCTGATCCGCAATGATTTCCCGTGCCCGGTCCGGCGTTACAAAAATCAGCGTGGAATCCGGGGTGCGCATGGCTTCCGTAAAGCCCTGAGCCTCCCAGTTGTGAATGCGCTGAAGGTCTTCCTCCGCCACAAACACTTCCCGCTTGCGAGCCCCGACGCCGTATGATGCGGTGTGCGCACCCAGCGCCTCAGGTGAGAACGCCACCTGCCGTTCTGACCGCCCGCGTAACTCCTGCAGGAAGCTGTTATTGACAGCGGAGGAGTAAAAGCCGGTCGGTGAGAAACGATTGAGGTAGACATCACCCTCTTTCAGGGTGAGCAGCCGGTCTTTCCACGCCTGCGGGATCGGGCTTTCTTGCGTCAGCAGCGGACGGGTGCCAAACTGGAACACAATCGGCCCCAGCTCCGGGTTATCAATCCAGTGTTCCCATTCTTCCAGCCACCAGACGCCCCCCGCCATGATAATGGGGGTTTCATCCAGGCCGAAGCTGCGCATGAGTTTGCGCAGGGCCGCCACGCGGGGGTACGGATCTTCCGGCATTAGCGGATTTTCCGTGTTGGACAGGCCGTTATGCCCGCCAGCCCGCCAGGGGTCCTCATACACTACGCCGCCCAGCAGATCAGCACTCTTGCTGTAAGCCCGCTTCCACAGGGCGTTGAAGGCCCGTGCGGAAGACACGATGGGGTAGTAATAAACCCCATATTCCACAGCAATATCGGACAGGCGGTACGGCATCCCCGCACCACAGGTCAGCCCCTGAATCAGGCCTTTGGCCCCATCCAGCACGCCACGGATCACGCGCTCGGCAGACCCCATTTCCCACAGGATATTGGCATGGATACGCCCACGGCCACCCGCGATATCATGCGCAATCTGCGCCTGCGCAATGCCACCGCGCACGGCGTAATCCACCAGTTCTTCATGCCGGTCCCGGCGGGTCCGGCCATGATAGATCTGCGGGACCGGGTTTCCGGCTGCATCGTAACTGTCCGCATTCACAATGGAGACCGTACCGGCCCCGCCCGCTGCAGCCCATGCTCCGGCTGAAACGCCTGTTGAAACGGAAACCCCCTTGCCGCCTTCTACCAGCGGCAGGACGTCCACGCCCCCCATGCGAACTGCGTTGATCGCCTTCATAACTGTCCTATCGTCTTATCTGGCAAAAGCCGGATGCTGGTCAGAAACCGCCTGAGGGATGCTTATTCAGCATCCCGGCGCGGTGCGCGTGCAGGCTTTGCGCCTACAGTTTCCGTAATGTCGGCACCCGTTTCCTGGTCAACAACGCGCATGGACAGCTTCACTTTGCCACGGTCGTCAAAGCCGATCACTTTCACCTTCACTTCGTCACCCTGCTTGACAACGTCGGTCGTCTTGCCAACGCGGCCCTGCGTGAGTTCAGAAATGTGGACCAGACCGTCCCGTGCACCCATGAAGTTCACGAACGCCCCGAAATCAGCCGTTTTTACAACCTTACCGTTGTAGACACGGCCAATTTCCGGTTCGGCCACAATGCCGTTGATGCGGTCAATAGCCTTCTGGGCCTGCTCGTCAGACATTGCGGCGATGGTGATGGTGCCATCATCCCCGATATCGACCTTCGCGCCGGAATATTCAACAATCTCACGGATAACTTTACCGCCTGAGCCGATCACATCACGGATCTTTTCACGCGGCACCGTCAGGGTGGTGATTTTCGGAGCGGTGGAGGACACGTCCGTGCGGCCTTCCGTCAGCGCCTTGCTCATTTCACCCAGAATGTGCATGCGGCCATTGCGGGCCTGACCGAGCGCGATCTTCATGATTTCCGGCGTGATGGACGTAATCTTGATGTCCATCTGCAGGGCGGTCACGCCCTGTTCGGTGCCGGCCACCTTGAAGTCCATATCCCCGAGGTGATCTTCATCACCCAGAATGTCGGACAGAACGGCGAAGTCCTCGCCTTCCTTGATCAGACCCATGGCGATACCGGCCACGGGGCGCTTCAGCGGAACACCGGCATCCATCAGAGCCAGAGAAGAGCCGCAGACGGTCGCCATGGAGGAAGACCCGTTGCTTTCCGTGATTTCAGACACCACGCGCAGCGTATACGGGAATTCCTGACGGGAGGGCAGCAGCGGGTTGATGGCGCGCCATGCCAGCTTGCCATGCCCGATTTCACGACGGCCCGGAGACCCGATACGACCACATTCCCCCACAGAGAAGGGCGGGAAGTTGTAGTGCAGCATGAAGTTGGTGCGGTATTCGCCCTGAAGCGCGTCAATCACCTGCTCGTCCTGCCCGGTGCCCAGCGTCGTCACGACCAGTGCCTGCGTTTCACCACGGGTAAACAGGGAAGAACCATGCGCGCGCGGCAGAATGCCGACTTCAGACACAATCGGACGCACCGTGACCAGATCACGCCCGTCAATCCGCATGCCGGTCTTCAGCACGGATGTGCGGACCACATCGGCTTCCAGATCCTTCAGCATCGGCTTGGCGGCATCCACGTCCAGCTCTTCTTCAGCCAGTTTGGCCAGAATCGCTTCCTTGCTGCGCCGATCTTTTCGTAGCGGGCCTGCTTCTTCTTTTCCTTGTAGGCGTCAGCAATCAGCTTGCGGCCAACTTTATCAACGCGGGTGCGGAGCTTCTGCGCTTCCTTGGAGACTTCCGGCAGAGCCACGGTGCTTTGGCAGCGTGTTCGGCCAGAGAGATAATGGCCTCAATCACCGGCTGGAATGCCTTGTGACCAAACGTCACGGCGTCCAGCATCACGTCTTCAGACAGTTCAGACGCTTCGGATTCGACCATCAGCACGCCTTCTTCCGTGCCAGCCACAACCAGATCCAGAGCCGCATCGGCCATCTGCTCCAGAGTGGGGTTCAGGATGAACGCGCCATCCTTAAAGCCAACGCGGGCCGCGCCAACCGGGCCGAAGAACGGAATACCGGACAGGGTCAGAGCCGCAGAGCAGCCAATGAGCGCCGGGATGGACGGATCATTTTCCATATCGTGCGTCAGCACGGTGGCGATCACCTGCACTTCATTGCGGAACCCTTCCGGGAACAGCGGACGCAGCGGGCGGTCGATCAGACGGGAAACGAGGGTTTCGTTCTCGGACGGACGGCCTTCACGCTTGAAGAAGCCACCGGGGATCTTGCCGGCAGCGTAGGCTTTTTCCTGATAGTTGACGGTCAGCGGGAAGAAGTCCTGCCCCGGCTTGACGGATTTTGCGCCAACAGCGGTACACAGCACAACGGTTTCACCATAGGTGACAACCACGGCGCCATCGGCCTGACGGGCAATCTTGCCTGTTTCCAGCACCAGCGGGCGACCGCCCCATTCGATTTCTTTACGGTAGTAATTGAACATAAAGTTCTGCCTCATCTTCACTCAAGGCCACATGAACAGGCGGGGGGGAGAACCGAAAGAGCGGACAGCGCCTCGGACGGCATGGTGACTGGTGGCAAAACCACCCAGGCGCCATGTGGTCGGAAACGCCGTGGCCCGCCGGATCATGATCCCGCACTCAGACCTGTGGCCGTTTATTATCAGACGCAAAGACCAGCATGGCCTCCGCGCGCAGGGCTATCATCACACAACAGCCCCAAAAAGGGAAAGGGTGCGGCTTGCGGCATAACCCGGCAACCGCACCCTTTGACACCTTTAACTCTGGTCTTAGCGACGCAGGCCGAGACGACCGATCAGCGTTTCGTAGCGGCTCTGGCTCTTACGACGCAGGTAGTCGAGCAGGCTGCGACGACGACCAACGAGGATCAGCAGACCACGGCGGGAATGGAAATCCTTCGCGTGGGTCTTCAGGTGCTCGGTCAGGTTAACAATGCGCTCGGTCAGAATTGCAATCTGCACTTCCGGTGAACCCGTATCCGTGGGGGTGGTCTGGTATTCACTGATAACTGCCGTGCGGCGTTCTGCGGTAATCGACATCACTGTCTCCGTACAAAGAAGGTTCTAGAGAATCCGCACAGGGCGCAGGAAGCCGTCTTCCCGACGGCACAGGCCCAGTACGCGCCCCCCTTCCATGGCCCGCACAGGCGCATCTTCATCATCAATCTGAGGGAGACGATCCATCAGATCGACAAGGCTGATCGCCTGTCCGTGCAACAAGGACACTGCTTCATCTTTGGTCAGGGCCACCGCCGGGATGTCGGCCAGCGCGGTCGAGACCGGACGCAACAGCTCCGGTGAGGCATGGGGGTTTTCGTCGTTTAGGACAATTTTGTCCAGAACAATCGCATCGGCCTCGGTAAAAGGCCCCACGCGCAGGCGGCGCAGCGCGGTGATATGCCCCACAGTGCCGCAGGCCAGCGCCACATCCCGCGCCAGAGCCGCATATACACCCCTTTGCCGGACTCGACCTCAAAGATCGCGGTATCCGCATCGGGCCGCTCAATCAGTTCAAACCGGTCAACACGGGCGGGGCGGGGCGGCAGTTCCGGCGGGCGGCCTTCCCGCGCCATGTCATAGGAGCGCTCCCCGGCCACTTTCAACGCGGAAAAGACCGGCGGCACCTGCATGATGTCCCCCGTCAGGGCAGGCAGAGCGGCGCGGAGCTGCTCATCCGTCGGACGTACGTCAGAGACTTCCGTCACGTTGCCGTCCGCATCGTCACTGTCCCGCGCCTCGCCCAGCTTCAGTGTAAAGCGGTAGATCTTGGTGCCGTCCATAATATACGGCACGGTTTTGGTGGCCGCGCCAAAGGCCAGCGGCAGCAGGCCGGTGGCCAGCGGGTCCAGCGTGCCGCCATGCCCGACTTTCTGCGCATCAAAAATCCGTTTGGCCCGACCCACCATCTGGGTGGAGGTCACCCCGGAAGGCTTGTCGATCACCAGCCAGCCATCCAGGGGGCGGCCGCGTCTGCGTCGCATGAAGAACTCCCGTCGTAAAATTCAGAAAACCGGCCGGAAGACCGGTAAAGCAAGGCAGCCTCTAGCGGACCTACTTCCCCGCCGCAATGGCCGGACCGCCGCAGCTCTTCTCTCAGAACATGGCCGCCACACCCCCTGCCGGGGCTGGTCAGCCCGGAAACCGTGCCCTACTGTTGCCGCACATCATGACTGATCACACCGCCCACGCCGCCCCTCCGCATCCGGCACCACCTGCTGAAAAACCTGTCTGGACGCTGGAAGGGGACACAAACGCTCCTCAGCTTGTACTGCGGGGCACGTGGACTGTACAAAGTGGCGGCATGGCCCCCTTCCCGACCGACGGGCTGGCGCAGGGCCGGGACCACAGCACCCTGACTTTTGATACGCAGGGTGTAACTGGCTGGGATTCCGCCTTTATTGCGTTCCTGTGGGACGTCAAGCAGGCCGCAGGCCACGCCGGGATGCAGTTTGACCCACAGGGTCTCCCCGCCTCCGCCCAGCGGCTTCTCGCCCTGCTGCCGGACGCCCCGGCCTCCGGCAAGACCGCAAGCCACAAACCGGCTCCGTTGCTGGAGCGTGTGGGCGACAAGACTCTCTCCGTCCTGAATGAAACCGGGACTGTAACAGAACTGGCGCTGGAAACCGCGCAGGGGGCCTGCAAAACCCTGACCGGCAAAAGCGGGATGCGCCTGAAGGATCTGGCCTCCGATATCTGGAATGCCGGCCCCTCCGCCCTGCTGATTGTCGGCGTGGTCAATTTTCTGGTGGGCGCGATTCTGGCCTTTGTCGGACTGGTGGAACTGCGGCGCTTTGCGGCGGAAATCTATGTCGCCAATCTGGTGGGCATTGCCTGCGCGCGGGAAATTTCCGCCATCATGACGGCCATCGTCATGGCCGGGCGCACCGGCGGAGCCTATGCCGCCCGCATTTCCACCATGCTGGGCAACGAGGAAATTGACGCGCTTCAGGTGTTTGGCATTCCGGTTTCCAGTTACATCCTGCTGCCGTCCATTCTCTCGCTCGGGCTGATGATGCCGCTGCTGTATATCTACGGCACCATCATCGCCATTTTCGGTGGGTTTGTTGTGTCCGTCAGCATGATGGACATCTCCCCGCTTGGGTATCTGAACACCACTTTTGACGGCATTGCTGCGGGAATTTGTGTTCGGCTTTGTCAAATCCTTCTTTTTTGCCAGCTTTATCGCGCTGGCAGCCTGCCGCGTGGGCCTGCAGGCCGGACGGAGTGCCGCGGATGTGGGGATTGCCGCCACACGGGCGGTGGTGATCGGCATTGTCGGCATTATCGCCATGGATGCGGTGTTTGCCGTTATGGCCACGGCGCTGGGGATCTGAGATGAACGAGCCAGAGACCATTATCTCCGTGCGGGATCTGGGCCTGTCTTTCGGCCCCAAGATCATTCAGCAGAACGTCTCCTTTGACCTCAGACGCGGGTCTATTTTTGCCGTCATGGGCGGGTCAGGCTGCGGAAAAAGCACGCTGCTGAAAAGCATGATCGGCCTGTTACGCCCCACCGCCGGGCAGATTCTGGTCGGGCAGGAAGATTACTGGGCGCAGAACGACAAACGCCGCACGGAAATCAATCACCGCTTTGGCGTGCTGTTCCAGAGCGCGGCTCTGTGGAGTTCCATGACCGTGGGGGAAAATGTCGCCCTGCCCATGGAAATGTTCACCAGCCTGCCGCCCGATGTCATTCGCCGTCTGGTGGAACTCAAGCTCGGCTTTGTCGGCATGGAACAGGCCATTGACCTCATGCCCTCTGAAATTTCCGGCGGGATGCGCAAACGGGCGGGCCTTGCCCGCGCCATTGCGCTGGACCCGGATATTCTATTTTTTGATGAACCCTCCGCCGGGCTGGACCCCATTACCTCCGCCCGGCTGGATGACCTGATACTGACCTGCGGGACGGACTTGGCGCAACCATCGTGATTGTCAGCCACGAACTGCCAAGCCTGTTTGCCATTGCGGATGACGGCATTTTTCTGGACGCCAAAACCCACAAACCCATTGCCCGCGGCTCCCCGCGGGATTTGCGGGACCACAGCACCATTCCGGAAGTCATGGCCTTTATGAACCGTCAGACAGACATTCCCCCAACAGATGAGACAAAGGGCTGAACGATCATGGCTGAAAGCACAAACCGTAAAACCCTGATCGGCGCATTTGTTCTGGGGGGTGGCGCGCTGGCGCTGGCCGTGATCATGCTGTTCGGGCACATGCGCTTCTTCGCGCCCTCGCGCGAGGCTGTGGTGGTGTTCCAGAACTCCATTACGGGGCTGGCCGTGGGCGCACCGGTCAATTTCCGTGGCGTGAAGGTCGGGTCTGTCAAAAGCATTACCCTGCGTTTTGACCCGCTGGACCGTAAAGCCTACATCCCCGTCCAGCTTACGCTGGAGCCGGACCAGATCCATATCGTGCGGGACGTGCCGGGGGGCACAAAAGTCAGCATGCAGGAGATGATTGCCAACGGCCTGCGGGCTGAACTCAATCTGCAAAGCTTTGTCACCGGGCAGTCCAATATCGAGCTGGATTTTGATAAATCCACCCCTGCCATCCTGCATCCGCGCATTACAGGCGAGCTGGAAATCCCCGCCCGTTTGTCCACTATGGAAAAACTGAAAGACACGCTGAGCGATCTGCCCGTGAAGGATATTGCAGGCCACGCCGATGCCACGCTGCTGTCCATCAAGACGCTGAGCGACAAGATGAACACCGACCTGCCGCCGCTTCTTGCCAGCGTGAAAGTCACCACAGACCGCTCCCATGACACTGTTCAGGCCGCAACCGATGCCATCCGGGACCTTCAGGCCAAGCTGGATGTGACACTGCTGAAAATGGACAAGCTGCTGCAAACCAGCACAGACCAGCTCACCAACCGCGGTGCCGATATGCACGCGACCCTCGCCTCCGCGACCAAGACGCTGGACACGCTCCAGACCATCCTTTCCCCGCGTTCCATAGATCGCGCCAATCTGGATGCCGCCCTGCGCGATATTGCCGCCGCAGCGGCCTCTCTGCGTGGCTTCTCCAGTGATGTTGAACGCAACCCGCAACTCCTGCTGATGGGACGCCGTCCATGATGCTTTCTCTGCGCCGCCTCTCCTGTGCTGCTCTGCTGTGCGGTTGCGCGCTGCTGACGTCCTGCGCCTCCCCGCCACTGCGGCTTTATACGCTGGGCATGCCGTCCGATCAGGCGGTGCGGCAGCCGCATCTTTCCCCCCGTGCGAGCACGATTGAAATCAGCCGCACCGTGATTCCGGATTATCTGGATTCGCAGGATATTGTGCTGCGGAACGGGGAAGAAATTGTGCGCAGCCCCAAATCCCGCTGGGCCACACGCCTGTCTCTGGGCATTACGGATCTGATCACCAACCAGATTGCCACCTTCCACCCGAACGAGCTGATTACCGACCAGCCTCTGGCGGATGCGGCAACGCTGCGGGTGCAGGTCAATATCTCGCGTCTGGATGTGGATGCAAACGGCTCAGTCGTGCTGGACGCCAACTGGGCAGTTCTGCCGCAGGACCCGAACAAACCGCTGATCCGGGACCGTGTGCATCTGTCTGAAACCGGGGATGTCAGCACCGATGCCGCCATTGCGACACTGATGCGCAAGGTGATCATTGAGCTGGCAAACCATGTCAACCAGTCAGTCCCGCCTCACGCCTGAACAGGCTAGAGGCGGCCCGGCGGGTCAGGAGGACGCCAGATCCGCTTTTTTCCTGCGTCCGGCGGCCCGCTTTACGGGGGCAGGCCTGACTGCCGCGCCCTTCGCAACACGCGGAGCAGCCTGAGCGGCAGATTTTGGTGTACGAACGGTTTTGGAAGACGCGGATGCCACCTGTTTTGCTGCGGCCCGAACAGGGGCCGTTTTCCGGGCGACAGGCTGACGCGGTTTTTTAGCCGGTGTCACAGTTTCAGCTTTTACGGCATCCGGCCTAGTCTTTAGCGCCCCTTTGAGCTTGCCACGCTTTGGCACAGTACCATTCCGCGGGGCATCGGCCTCAGCCGCGCGCTCCTGCAAAACAGGCGCCGCCTTGTGGGCGGTTATCAACTGGCTGATCAGGTCTTCATACCGCGCCAGATACGCCTTCATGCACAAGGTGCGTTCTGCCTCAGCCCGCGCTGCCTGCCGCATTTTTTTGGCGTTGCGGGTATCGTTCAACAGTTCCAGAACGCCCTCAGCAATCCGGTCCGGCTCCGTAAACGGCACCAGACGGCCTGTCACGCCATCTTCAATAAATTCTTCAACAGGCGCTGTGGCACTTCCCACAATCGCGCACCCGGCCGCCATTGCCTCACGCAGAGACCATGATGCCACAAACGGATACGTCAGATAGACATGCGTATCTGACCGCTGAAGCAGCCTGAGGAAATCGTCGTAAGAGACTTTGCCGACAAAATGGATGCGGGAAAGATCAAGCTCTCCGGCCAGTTCCTCCAGCATCCGCTCCCGCCATGACCCGGAGGCAGACGCGCCCCATAGCTGACGCCATCACCCCCGACCATAATCACCCGGGCATCCGGCTGCTCCCGCAGAATCCGCGGCAAAGCCCGCATAAAAACATGGAACCCGCGATACGGCTCCAGATCACGGGAGACATAGGTAATCAGTTTCTCCTTGGGAGAAACATGCACATCCTTAATGCTGAACTTGCGACGATGCGCCGTGGCGTCCGGGCGGCACAGTTCCAGATCCACCCCTTCGCGCAGGACAGTAATTTTTTCCCGCACCCAGTCAGGGTAAGCACTTTTCTGAAATTCCGTAGGCGTCTGACCGTACCCCGGAGAGGTCAGGGCTTGCAGGTTGATGGCGTTTTTCGCCCGGACCAGCGGCATCATGGCGGGCTGCATGGGGAATTCCGGGTCAAACCCGACGTCAAACCCCGGTTCATCATGATAATAAAATTCAAAATAGCCCAGCACCGGCACGCCGGGGAACACATCCTGAATATTCAGCAATTCCCCCCAGCCATGATGGCCAATGATGATATCCGGCTCAAACCCAAGGTCCTGAGTGTGCTGGCCGCTTTTGCCACGGCATCCGCCCGCACAAGCCCCAGATCAAACTCCCGCGCGCCGGGATGCGTCTGCTCCGTGGCGTGCCGCGGCATCCGGTAGATGACCCGCCTCACGCCGGGAATAAGGTTGGCGTTATCTTCACTGATAAAAACAATCTCGTGCCCACCGGCCTGCACCAGATGACGCACGAGATGAAGGTACTGTCCGGGGAAGTTCTGGTGAATAAAAAGATACTTCAAGGGATTACCTGTATTGCTATGCCACCACGTTCCCGGACTGGCCCGGTTTTTTCAAACCGGACCTTCAGGAGTTTTTAGCGCCGGGAAGAGGGTTTGCGGCCACGGCCACGCCCTGTCGGCGGAGCTTTGGCCGGGGCTGCTTTTGGCGCAGCAACCGCTTTGCGCGGGCGCCCTGCGGATTTGGCAGGCACACTCTCTGGCGCTGCATTTTTCACAGCGCGCCCCCTACCCGCGGGACGACCAGCACGCGGCTTGCCCGGCGTTTTACGGGCCGGACGCTCTTCTTCTATAAACAGTTCAAACTCTTCAGCCGTATCCGCCTCGGCTTCCAGTTCCTCAAGATCTTCCAGAAGTTCGGCTTCTTCAATTTCTTCTTCTAAAAGTGCGGCAAGATCCGCAGCGGCCTCGGCTTCCGCAACGGCGTTGCGGCCTTTGCCACCCCGGCGGCCCTTCCCGCGGCCACCCTCTTCTTCACGCGGCAGAATTTCCAGCAGGAAGGCCTCCAGCGGTGCCAGACTGGCGGATTCAATCGGCTCGCCACTTTCAACCGGCCCAACGCGTGTGCCATCGGTAAAGGTCGCGGTCACCCGGCAGATAAATTTCTTTGCGGCTTTGCCTTTCAGGCGGATGCACAGGCCCAGAATAGGCAGCGCCATCCCGCGGCTGCCGCAATATTTGCCGCCTTCAACCCACGGAGAAAGCCAGCCTTTGCCAAGCACGGCCTGATATTCAATATCATCAGCGCCAATCTCTTCAGACGGTGCAATTCCGAAACCTTCAATCCACGCATGGCTTCCGGGCTCACCCATCCACTCACCCACGCGGGACATGACATCGCCACGGCGCTGAATATGCGCACCAATTTCTGCCGCATAGGGACTGAGGGCTGCCACAGGAGCAGGCGCGGCCTGAGGCACGACAGGAGCGGCCACGGGAGCAGACGCCTGACCTTCCGGCGCAACAGGCGCATGCTGCGCAACCGGACCAGCACTTGCATCATGGCTTAGCTGCACAACCTGCAAACGGGGTGCGTCATGCGGGGAGCCGAGTTCCTGATACACCGTGACCAGCACCTGCGCGGGGCCACGCTGCACGCGGATCAGTGCCGCGCCATTCTGGCCCCCCAGCCAGCCATCTTCATCAAACGTCACGATGCTGATGTTACCTTCATCCCGCACAGGCGGCTGAGACAGGCGGACTCCGGGCAGACCGGCCGCCGTGGGCGCCTTTTGTCCGGGGGCGTGAAACACGCAGAACAGGCCTGTCTGAAGCGTCATCAGATGGCCCGATACCTTAAGATCAGAAATCCGCTGAGGCGCAGGCGTCTGGGTATCTGTGACATAAAATTTCTTCCATCGTGACGATACAGGAAAACTGTAAATCAAAAAATCATGAGCCAGTAAAGAAAAGGTTATTATGCAGACACACCCCGGCCCTCAGCGACAATGCGTCCGAGTTTTATCAATACGTCATTCAGACCCTCTTCTAAAAGATCTGTCTTTAACAGCATACCCTGTTTTGTGGCCCGTATCCGTTCAGCCGGGGCTCCAAGGTCAAATGCTGCAACTTTCAAACCTGCTTTCCAGGCCAGTCCGAGCGTAAAACACCAGGTTTCCGGCCAGACAGAAGGTACAAACGCATAATCCGCCTGCACGGAGGCAATCAGCGGAATGGCGTCCTCCTCCTGATATTCTCCGGTTATAAAAACATGGCCGGTGCGCATCAGCGCCTCATCATCTGGTGTGTGCCCCACAATCACAAATTCGAGCGGCAGGACCCGCAACGCGGCGTCCCGTGCGGCAGCCAGCAGCACATCATACCCCTTCTCCCGCCCAATGCCGCCAATAACACACACCCGGACACGCTCACTCCGGGAGGCCCCCAGAACGGCCACACCGGGAATACGCTGTTCGGGCACCGGAAGCGCCCTCTGCCGGAGTGCTGCCCCTTCCGCACAGAGTACTGCATCGTCTTCCAGCAACCGCACATGGCAGGTCAGGCTGGCATACTGCCGCTGCATCCGCCGGGCGGCATCGTGGGACGGGACATAAACGGCCTGCGCAGCGTTCAGAAAAGCTTCTGCGCGTGTGCGATAAACCGTAACGGAAACATCCTCCTCCATTTTACGGCCCAGTAGCGCGATACACGTCTCGCACCCTGCCACATCCGGCTCGCCACAATACCGGCCCTTCACCCCCATCAAAGAAATTCTCTGACAAAACCACATATAATCATGAATATGGACAGTATAAGGGCAACCCAATGCCTCAGGCAGACCGTAGAGCATCGAACTGTGCCCGGCCAGATGATGCACTTCCACCTCTGCTGCCCCTTCCGCCTTTAACAGACGGGTCAGCAATGCCCACTCATCGGGCAGCCTGAAACGCAGAGACGGATAAGCATCTGCCCCCCTTCCTCCAGCACACACCCTCCGCCTATGGGACGAAGAATAAGAGGCCGCACGCCCTGTGCGGCAAGAGCCGTGACACGCTCACCCACCACGCGCTCAACGCCGCCGCCATAATCATGCGTGACAAGCACCACGGCCCGTCTCTTCCGGCTTTTCCGTCCGGACGTGCTCTGCGATGCGGCCGCCCGGAACCGCACAAGATCAAGCCGCCGACGGGCGTTAAACAGAGGATCTTTCTCAATCCACGCCGCAATCATCTCATGATAACCGGGATGCAGGCGGTTCAGAATCGCCTCGTTCCGGCGCATCAGTCCGTTGCGGGTTCCCCCGAAAGACGCCGACCCGACATGCGCAACATACGCGCCGGGTGCCGCCTGATGCCGCCATCCCAGCGCGCGGGCGCGCATGCAAAAATCATTTTCCTCCCCATAGCCTTGCGCAAACACATCGTCGCGCAGCAACCCGGTCTGCGCCAGACAGTCATGCCGGATATACATGCAGAAGCCGTTAGCAGTCGGGATTTCAATCGCCTGTCCGGCATTGGCGGCCTGCGCCTGCGCCATCAGTTCCTGCGCCTGCGCAAGGTCGGGCACAGGATTTTTCTTATCCGGAGAAGGGTAGGACAAAATACTGGCGTCATTGGAAAAGGGTGTGACCGTCCCGGTCTCGGCGGACGCATAAGCAATACGCCGCAGTTCTTCCACCCAGCCTTCGGCTACCAGCGTATCACTGTTCAGCACAATCACATCATGCCCGGCCACCTCCCTCAAACCGGTATTAACGGCTGAGGGAAAACCATAATTGCGCGCATGGGTCAGAACACGAAACCCGGCCTGTTGCGCAAAACGTGTCACGGCCAGCACCAGATCCGGGTCCGGGGCATCATCATTCACAATGACAACCGGAACGTCAGCAGACGAAACAGTCCGCTGTACCGCTTCAAGGCACGCAAGCGTGCGATTTTTGTCCCGATAAACCGGGATAACAACAGCAACCCCAGCCTGCTGGCCAGAGACGCACGGGGTTCCTGCCACAGCCTCCTGCACAGGGACCGGAACAAAACTGGGAAACCCTTTTATTTTACCAGGCATTTTCCGAGAAATAAAACTGGCAGCAAGAGCCTCCGTAACGATCTTGCCTGAACGCCGTTCCAGCCCGACATCAAGAGGACTACCCGCAAGATCTCGCCCATCAGGCCCGACCACCCGCACCGGCACATCCGGCAGAGCGTCAAAGGGCAGCGATAAAGCGCGATAGCGGGCCAGCGGCACGTCAGAAGGAACAGAGTCACTCACGTTTTCTGCGGTGAACGCATGCAGGACTTTTCCTGTGGAAGCATCCTGTATCTGCACAACAGGCGCACGATCCGCGTCATGGGGCAGCCAGACCCAGCCCGTCAGCCCGTCCGGCCCCGCCTCAACCAGCCCCTCACTTCGCGCAATTGCAAACGGCTGAACCGGATTACCCACTAAAAAAGGCAGGTCTTTCAGACGAACGTCCAGAGCGCGCGCCGTCTTCCAGCCAGCAGGACAGTGCCAGCCTGTTTTTTGCGCGCCATTTTGACTGCCTGCGCATCCAGCCACACAACCGGCGTCTGCCCTGCAACAGCACCACCCAGCCGCAGCGTGCCATCCCCCTGCAAGCCACACCAGCCTGCAAGACCATTCAGCCTTGTGATCTTATCCGCAAGTTTTGCAGTATCAGACGTGCAGGAAAACCGGGACAAAACCTGCCCCAGTGCTGAAACGGCAGCAGCGCCATGCCCAGCCGCCTGCTGAAACGTGGCCAGAAGAACCCAGCCCTCCCGAAAGTCGAAACGATCCAGAAGGATTTTCAGAAGATCAATTGCCCCTGCAACATCCCCGACAGCCTGCCGCGCCAGTGCAAGAGCGAGCATGACATGAGGGTTATCCCGGGCCTGCCGGTTAGCGCGTTCCAGCCAGTTCCATGCTTCCGACTCCCGCCCGGCCTGCCAGGCCTCATTGCCTCGCTGAAACGTCGCCTGAGCCCGTGCGCTGGCCCACACCTGCCAGGCCGCCCGGTCTTCCTGCGTCACAAAACCAGAGAGCGCGCCTTGTGTCTCATCTGACTGCGCCATCAGCGAACCCGCTCTCTGCTTACCATCGCTACGCCTTATAACGGACTATCAGCTCTCTGCGGGCAAAGGCACCGTACCGCCGGTACCGATGCTTGCCAGTTCCGCACTTGCCTGTGCAAGATTCTGTGCTTCGGCCTTCCGGTACCAGATACGTGCCTGTTCCAGATCCTTTTCTCCCCCCAGACCATTGGCGTAGTACCGCGCAATCATCAACTGGGCCGCCGGATGCTCCTGCTCTGCCGCCCGGAGGAACCATTCCCGCGCGAGAGCCCGGTCTTCCGGCACATCATGACCACCGCCATAGAGTGCCGCCACGGAGAACATGGCTGACGCGGTGCCCTTCTCTGCTGCCTGTTTGTAAATCCGCAGGGCTTCCGGGTGATTTTTCGGGCCGCCAACACCCGTGACCAGCAGATCAGCATACGCAATCTCGGCTTCTGCCATGCCTGCTTCAGCGGCTTTCTGAACCCACGCTCGGCCTTCCACAGGGTTCTGCGCAACGCCACGCCCCTGCAACAACATCTTCCCATACCAGTACTGGGCGTTGACCACCTTTTCTGCGGCTTTATGCAGCCAGAGGAGGGCTTCCTCTTCATCCCGCTCAACCCCGACGCCCTGCGCAAGACAGACACCAAAGTTAAACGCGGCCAGCAGGTCGCCCTCTTCGGCCGCATGTTTGTAGAACTCCATGAGCGCCCGGCCATCTTCTCTGGGCGCATCGCCTTCAAGCACCAGATTTGCGAGATCAGCCGTGGCTTTCTTATCACCCTGTTCTGCTGCCAGCTTAAACCAGAACGAGGCCGCTTCCGGATCTTTCGGAACACCCACACCCGCCATGTAAATGGTCCCGAGTGTGTGGCTTGCAGCCGCATGGCCGTGTTCGGACGCAAAACGATACCACGAGATCGCTTCTGCATAGTTGGGGGGAAGGTCTATCCCACGCCCATACCAGTCACCCAGAATAGCCGCTGCTTCAGCGTCACCCGCCAGCGCGGCTTTGCGCAGCCAGCTTTCACCCCGGTCGCGGTTCCGCTCAATCCCTTTGCCCGCCATAAGGCGATGCCATATTTTGCCTGTCCCCCCCGGACATTCTGCTCGGCGGCCCGACCGAAATAGGCTGTCGCCAGAGCATCGTCCTGCGGAACGCCGGTGCCCCGCTCGGCCATCACGCCCATCAGATAGAGCGCTGTGCCCAGCCCACCGTCCGCGGCTTTCTGCAACTCCACTGCTGCCTGAGCATACTGCTCATACGTTTGCGCGCCTTTCAGCGCCGCAAGACCAAGCCCCAGATAACCCTGTAAACATCCTGCATCTGCTGACTTCTGGTACCAAAGCAGCGCCTGATCAGGGTCCCGAATATCATCCGGGCCTGCACTCAGGATATAGCCATACAGAGCCTGCGCATCGGGGTTACCTGCTTCCGCAGCCTGTCTGGCCCAGCGAGCCGCTTTGTAATAATCTGGCTGAGCTTTTTCCCGCTTTTTGTAGTCCTCAAAAACAGAAGACAGGCTCTCGCCTTCTTCTACCTCGGGTGGCAGACCATGCAGATACAACGTCGCCAGAATAAAAGCAGCCCGGTCCCAACCTTTGAGAGCAGCACGCCGGGTCCAGCGCGCTCCTTCAATCAGGTTGGGAGGGGCTCCCTGAGCGTTCAGATAAGCCTGCCCGACCAGATACTGCGCTTCCGGCTGCCCTTCTCTTGCAAGGGTAGTCAGAACCGTAAAGGCCTTGGAGTGCTCCCCTTGCTCAAGCAAGCTCTTGGCCTGAAGCAGCCTGTTATCGGCTGCTGGCTCGTTGCGCTTTCCAAAGAGGCGGCTAATCAGATTTTTCAGCATACTATGCCCCTTCTCCCGACAAGACTCAGCTATCCGCGGCTCCCCTCAGGGCTCCCGCATGCCGTCCGTCATCAGTGGCATAAAGCTGTTCAGCAGATATTGCATGACAGTCCGCTTACCGACACGAATATCAGCCGATACCGGCATACCGGGCTGGGGATGAAAGAAACTCGGCACCCCATGCAGCGTATAGCGATCAACGCGCAGACGAACGCGATAAAACTCTTTACTGCTGCTATCTGGCGTTACGTCACTACTATCTTGCTGGCCGCCACCAGACGGACCTCCGACAAAGGAGTCCGCGCTAATCGTCCTTACAGTTGCATCGGCACCCCCATATTGCTGATAAGGGAACGTTGCAAACTTAACGAGCGCTTTATCGCCAAGGCGAACAAATCCGGCATCTTTACCGGACATAACAGTTTCAATCTCAAGCCCTTTGCCAACAGGCACGAGCGTCATCAACTTTTGCCCGACTGTTAACACGGCCCCAACCGACACTTTGGAGATATTGAGCACAACAGCGTCTTCGTCTGCTTTCAACGTTACAAGACTATTATGCAAAACAGCCTTCTGATAAGCACTTTTCGCTTCTGACAGATGATGCTGTGCGGTCACGAGATCACGGTACGCCTCAGCTTTCCAGTTCTGGATATAGCCTTCTTTTTCAGAAACCTGCGCGGCCAGCTTATTCCGCGTACTGCCTGCCAGTTGCTGCGCTGCAATCTGGGAACGCTCGACTTCCATCAACTCATTCTGAGCGCTTAGGGTGGATAGTTTGCTGCCGACCTGATCTTTCTGCAACTGCATCCGCATTTTATGCACATCGGCCGCCACTTTGGCGCGCGCCGCATACATAGCCGCACTGGCCTGAGCGCTCTGCAGTTCGTTTTGCAGGCTGGCGATCTGCTTGTCATAATTCATGACTTTGGCATCAAACTCAGCTTTGCGCCTGAGAAATGCTTCGGCCTGCTGAACAGAAGCCGGATTCTGAGGTTCAACCGCGTAAGCTTTTCCCTGCGTTTCTGAAATCAGACGATCAACTTCGGCCTGATATTGATCATTCTGGGTGCGCATGTTGTCGATATCCGCACCTGACGTCGTCGGATCGAGATGCGCAAGAACATCCCCCTTATGAACAAAATCCCCTTCCCGCACGTCAATGGAACGAACAATAGACGTATCAAGCGGCTGAACCACAAGGGTCTGTTCTGTTGAGACCAGACGACCTTGTGTTGATACAACCCGGTCAAGAGGGAAAACCGTCATTACAGTCACAGAGGACAGAACCAGCGCCCCAACCAGCCACGTAATATACTGGGCAGATGGCGTTGGCGGCATATTGACTAGTGCTGCTGTCGGCGAATGAAACTCCAGCAACGCCACGGGCATATCGTCCTGTGCATACGGATCATCCGCCTGACGCAAAAAATCAGGCTCCTGCTCCTGATCCACTTCAGAACCAGCTGTCTGCCCTGAGGCCACAATATCCTGTTCACTCATGGCTTACTCTCCCTCTGCGACCAGAGAAGACGAACTGGGTTTAGCTCTTCCTTCCGTATGGCGATTTTGCTGCATCCACAGCGTACGATAAATATCGCACCGTTCAAGCAGGACATCATGCGGGGCAATATCTGCGACAGATCCGTGGTCCATCACACAGATCTGGTCGCAATTCACCAGAGAAGAAAGGCGGTGCGAGACAATGACCATCGTGCGCCCTTTGCCAATCCGTTCAAGATTGGCGTTCACCAGTGCTTCACTCTCAGGATCCAGCGCAGACGTCGCCTCATCCAGAATCATCAGCTTGGGGTCAGTAATGACTGCGCGTGCAATCGCCAACCTCTGACGCTGCCCACCGGAAATATTCGTCGAGCCTTCTTCAATAAAGGTCTCATACCCGGCAGGCATCCGTTCAATAAATTCTTCCGCCCCGGCCATACGCGCGGCACGCACGACGTCATCAATCGTATATCCCGGGCGACCAGCTGTGATATTTTCACGGATAGTACCACGGAACAGGAAGTTATCCTGCAACACCACACCAAAAGACCGTCGCAGATGGGTCAGATTGATTTCACGCAGATCAATCCCATCCAGCTTCAGATAACCTGTATAGGACCGACTGACCCCCTGAAGCAGACGCGTGATAGTCGATTTCCCGGAACCGCTTCGGCCCACCAGACCAAGCATGGTCCCGGCAGGCACTTCAAAATTGACATTATTCAGAGCTTTGGACGTTGAGCCTGGATAGGTAAAATCCACACCATCAAACGATAAAGCCCCTTTGATTGCAGGACGCATCCCTGTTGTCAGCGCCTTTGTTTCTGTGGGCTGATTCAAAACCGAAGCTGCTTCACCCAGAGACGTCATAACTTCGTTGAAATCATCCAGAAGCCTTGCAAAACCGACTAAAGGTGACGCCACACGTCCACCAAGCATCATGAAGGCTACTAATCCCCCGACGCCAACAGAAGACGGACTCACCAACGCCAGATAAGCACCGATAATAATAATACCGCGGTTGATAAACATATCCAGCGGCATCACCAGAGTTTGCGGCCAGTTAGACATTCGTCCAACCGCCAACTTCCAGCGAATAACTACAGCAGTCACTTCATCCCAGACCTGTTTCCGCATATTCTCCAGCGCTAACGTCTTTAAAGTACGAATACCGGCAACTGTTTCGTATAAAATAGCGCCGCGTTCACGTTCCGCCTGCATTTGCGCAGTCATGACCTTAGCGACAGGCCCCATGAAAATCACAACGATCAAACCAATACAGCCCGCTGCAGCAACAGTCATCCATGCAAGAGTCGAACTCAAATAAAACAGAAAAGGCAAAATAACGACGAGCGTGAAGAGGTCGAGAAAAGTATTCATAAGCTTTCCGGTCAGAAAATCTCGGACCTTATAGATCGCCATGACACGACCAAGCAGGTTACCCGCCTGCTGACGTTCAAAATACTCCAGTGGCAGCGACACCAACCGACTGAACACATGTAAGGAAATGCGAGAATCAACACGGGTTGTCAGCACCATGGACAATTCACGACGTCCATAAGACAGTAGAATTTCATAAACAGAAAAAACAACAATAATCCCACTGATCGAAATCAACGTGGACATGGATTTGTAATTCACCACCCGGTCAATAACCTGCATGACAATAAGGGGGGGGAAAATCTGCAGAATACTCAGCGTCATAGATGCAATGGCAATATCACGCAGGGACCGCTTTTCCCGCAGGACCATCTTGGCCAGCCATGTCAGATTGATCGGCGCATCGGCTTCAGACTGATCACGGCGCCGCTTGATCAGCAGCACGTCACCGATCCAGATCCGGCTCAGACGCAACTCATCAACAGGCACGGGTGCGGCCGCTTCATCTTTTAACGGATCACGAAGCCAGACAACGCCTTTTGCCGGGTCTGCCCCCACCATCACCGCAGCAGAGCCGTCCCGGAACATAAGCACAATAGGCGGGGAGCTGGTCATTTTGACCAGATACCGCCACTTGATGCGCATCCCCTTGGCGACCGCACCCTGCTCTTCCAGCCAGCGCACCAGAGTGGCCGGAGACGGGCTTTCTTCCCCAGGTTCTGCCGCAAAATCGCGGACATCCAGCTCCAGCCCATGGAAGCGGGCCGCTGCAACAACCGCTCTCAGGCGAATCATCGTGGGGCTGACGCGGGAGGCACTTTCACGGCCTGGATCAGAAGAAGGGCCAGAAACATCAGGCACATGATCAGTCTGGTTCACGAACAACCCTTTTGACAAACCTTAATACGCGGCCCGACCACCTCAGACTATTGGCTCCCGGACAAAAGTCCTTATGACAGGGAGTGCAGGTGACCTCAAAGTGTTTCTCTGCCTGAGGGGCGGGAGAGCGTGTTATTTTTTCAATATTCGCAGGAAAAACGGCTGGAAACCGCCTCCATCCCGCAAAGAGAAAAAACCAGAGGGTCAGCGTGAATCACCCGCATCAGACCCGCAATGTCCTGTGCAGGACAAATCAGACTGACCTTCACAAAAAAAGCACATTCCCCGCGGGCCCGCTCCTGTATCAGGCGCATCAGCAACCGGCCCAGAGACCCTCCCCCCTGACAGCAGGGGCATCCACCGCCATGAACACCCTCGCCAGCCGGTGGGGGGCATACACGCACAGCACTCCATCCAGCCTGCTGCGCTGCGGAGGGAGATCCGCCGAGAAAAATGGCAAGACTGTCCGGCTGCGCCTGCTGCACTACCTCTTCCAGAGACACCACTCTCAAAGGAATACGCTGGTCTTCCGGCCCCCTCCAGAGCAGAGGACTGGTGGACAGAGATGCCGCTCTCTGGAATAACACTCTCCCCTCCGGACCGGCGTCCGACCGGGGCTCGTCTTCCCGTTTTTTGTGATTTATGGGTGCCATGTCTTCTCGTCTTCCGCTTCTCGATGCTCTGCGCAATCAGGTCCTGCTGTGTGACGGAGGGATGGGCTCACGCATCCAGATGCTCGATCTGGATCTGAAACGGGATTACTGGGGGCAGGAAAACTGCACGGAAATCCTGACACTCTCGCGCCCTGAACTGATCCGGGAAATCCACCGCGGCTATTATGAGGCCGGGGCGGACATGGTGGAAACCAACACCTTTGGCGGCTCTCCGATTACTCTGAGCGAATTCGATCTGGCTGACAAGGCGCGCGAGATCAACCGGAACTCCGCCATTCTGGCGCGGGAGGCAGCAGAAAGCTTTGCGGACGGCCGTACCCGTTATGTGGTCGGGTCCGTCGGGCCCGGCACCAAACTGCCGTCTCTGGGCAATGTGGATTATGACACGCTGGAAGCCGCCCTTGCCGAGCAGGGGCGCGGCCTGATTGAAGGCGGTGTTGATGCGATCCTGATTGAAACCTGTCAGGACACGCTCCAGATCAAAGCCGCCGTAAACGGCATGAAAATTGCCCGTGCGGAAATGGGCACCACCACGCCGATTTTTGTGCAGGTGACGGTCGAGACCACAGGCACCCTGCTGGTCGGGCCGGATATTGCCGCCGCAGCCACCGTTATCCATAGCCTCGATGTCGACCTGATGGGCCTGAACTGCGCCACCGGACCACAGGAAATGGCGGAGCATGTCCGCTGGCTGGCCGAAAACTGGCCACGCCTGACCTCCGTCCAGCCCAATGCCGGCCTGCCGGAACTGGTGGACGGACAGACCCGCTACCCGCTCTCCCCGGAAGATATGGCCACATGGGTCGAGCGCTTTATTGTGGAAGACGGGCTGAACATGGTGGGCGGGTGCTGTGGCACCTCCACACCGCATATTGCGGCACTGGACGCCATGCTCCGCCGCCGTGCGGAAGGCACCGGCCAGCATCGCCCGGCCCCTGTGCCTAAAACGTCCGTGTGGATTCCCTCCGTTGCCAGCCTGTACACACAGGTCCCGCTGCGGCAGGAAAACGCCTATTTCTCCATTGGCGAGCGCTGTAACGCCAACGGCTCCAAAAAATGGCGCGAACTGCAGGAAGCGCATGACTGGGACGGTTGCGTCGCCCTTGGGCGTGAACAGGCGAAGGAAGGCTCCAACGCGCTGGATGTCTGCACGGCCTTTGTCGGGCGGAATGAACGCGCGGAGATGGATGAAGTCATCAAACGCTTCACCTCCTCCGTCAACGCGCCGCTGGTCATTGATTCGACCGAAACCCCGGTGATTGAAGCCGCCCTCAAGCTGCATGGCGGCAAGCCCATTATCAACTCCATCAACTTTGAGGATGGAGAAGGCCCGGCGTCCGACCGCATGGTTCTTGCCCGCAAGTTTGGTGCGGCGGTCGTGGCGCTGACGATTGATGAAGTCGGCATGGCCCGTCGCCCGGAAGACAAGCTGCGCATTGCCACCCGCCTTGTGGAGTTTGCCTGCGAGAAATACGGCCTGCCGCAGTCGGATCTGATGATTGATCCGCTGACCTTCACCATCGCGACCGGTGCTGAGGATGATCGCAAGCTGGGTCTGTGGACGCTGGAAGGCATCCGCATGATCCGGGAAGCCTTCCCCGATATCCAGATTGTGCTGGGCCTGTCCAACATCTCCTTCGGGCTGAACCCGGCGGCGCGTGCGGTGCTGAACTCCGTCTATCTGGATCATGCCGTCAAGGCGGGCATGACGGCCGCCATCGTGCATGTTTCCAAAATCCGCCCGCTGCACATGATCGCCCCGGAAGAAGTCAAGGTTGCGGAAGACCTGATTTTTGACCGCCGGACGGAAGAGTACGACCCGCTGCAAAAGCTGCTGGCCTTGTTTGCCGACCGCAAGGCGTCTGAAGCCGTACAGCGCAAGCGGGCAGAAACGGTGGAAGAACGCCTGCGGGACCGTATTGTGGACGGGGACCGCAAGGGGCTGGAAGCCGACCTTGATGAAGCGATGGGCAAAATGCCGCCGCTTGAGATCATCAACACCGTGCTGCTGGATGGCATGAAGGTGGTGGGGGAACTGTTCGGCTCCGGCAAAATGCAGCTTCCCTTCGTGCTGCAATCCGCAGAGACCATGAAAGCCGCCGTGGCCCATCTGGAGCCGCATATGGAGCGCACAGAAGGCCAGCATCGCGGCACCATGGTGCTCGCCACCGTTAAAGGGGACGTGCATGATATCGGCAAGAATCTGGTTGATATCATCCTGACCAACAACGGCTATCGCGTCATTAATCTCGGCATCAAGGTGCCGGTGGCAGACATGATTGAAGCCGCCCGGAAAGAAAAGGCCGACGCCATTGGCATGTCCGGCCTGCTGGTGAAGTCCACCGTGATCATGCGGGAAAATCTGGAAGAAATCTCCCGCGCTGGTCTGGATGTGCCGGTGCTTCTGGGGGGCGCGGCCCTGACCCGCAACTATGTGGAAGAAGACTGCGTGGCCGCCTACGCGCCCGGTGGCCGCGTGGCCTATGCGCGTGATGCGTTTGACGGCCTGACCCTGATGGACCAGATCGCCCAGAAGGGCTTTGACGATTATCTGGCCGCTGTTGGCAAAAAACGTGAAGGCAAGGCGACCCGTCGCAACGCCCGTGCGCCGGAACAGGCGGAAACCCGAGGCTTTACGCCTGTTGACCCTGCGGCCGCACGCGCCCGCCGTACCCGCCTGACAGCCGATGAACCTCAGCTGACCCCGCCCTTCTGGGGCCCGCGCGTACTGACGGCTACTCCGGAAGCCGTTCTGCCTTTCCTGAATGAACGCGCTCTGTATCAGTTCCAGTGGGGCTTCAGAAAGCAGGGGCGCTCACTGGAAGAATTCCTGAAATGGGCCAAGCAGGACCTGCGCCCCATTCTGCGCCGGATGCTGGACCTGACTGCTCAGGAAAACATCCTGAACCCACAGGCCTCCTACGGATACTGGAAAGCCGCTGGGGATGGGAATGACCTCGTGCTGTTTGAAGAAGACGGCACCACGGAAGCCGCCCGCTTCACCCTGCCGCGCCAGCCGCGGGACGATGGCGAGTGCATTGCCGACTTTGTGCGCGATATCAACGATGCCGAGCGCGATGTTGTCGGCCTGCAGGTGGTGACTGTCGGGCAGAAAGCGTCTGACATGGCGCGCGACTGGTTTGAAGAAAACCGCTATCAGGATTACCTGTATCTGCACGGCCTCTCGGTCGAGATGGCGGAAGCCATGGCGGAATACACCCACAAGCGCATCCGCTCGGAACTCGGTTTTGCCGCGGATGATGCGCGGGACATGGATACGCTGCTCCAGCAGGGCTATCGTGGATCACGCTATTCCTTCGGGTATCCGGCCTGCCCACGTCTGGAAGACCAGCATCCTATCCTGCGGTTGCTGGACGCAGAGCGGATCGGCGTTTCCCTGACAGACGGGGACCAGCTCCACCCGGAACAGTCCACCTCCGCCCTTGTTATCCTCAACAAACACGCGAAATACTTCACCATCTAAGGCCTGTCCGGGTCTGTAACGCCCCCTCTGGTCAGGGGAAGCCGGGCACCCCGGTCCTGCCCCCTGCCAAGGACGATCTTCTCGTGCAAGGTTGACCAGTCTCACTTCTCCTGCCCATCATGCCAGAATGCCGCATGTGTCCGACCCTAACGCCCGTCCCCCTCTTGCTTCCGGGCAGACCTCTGCGCCGGCAAGGACGCGCACGGCCCCAGACCAGACGCCCCTCGCGCCAGAACAGCGGGCTGTTATCAAACGCCTGAGTCAGGAGATGGGCCTGCACGCCACAGCCTGCACGGCGGCGTTCATTGCCGGGAATCATCCTGATATCATCCGGGAAAGTGCTGCCTTTATCCGTAGTCTGGAAGCGATCTGGGCCGAAGAGGGGCTGGACCCGACGGACGTCTGGACTGAACTGCTGCGCCGTATTGAGGTCGGGGATCTCTTCCTGCGCCTCAATCAGCCACCGCACCGCAAAAAGCAGAATGGCAAAGCCGTGCGCCCCTGGTGGGTTGCCACCAGCAAACTGCCCTGAAAGACACGAGCCATTATGGCGGCCATTGATATTATTTCCCTCGTGATTGTGGGGCTTTCCGCCCTGCACGGCCTGTGGCGCGGCTTTACCCGGCAGGCGCTGGGTCTTGGCGGGTGGATTCTGGCCATTCTGCTTGCCTGCCGGTTTTATCCGCTGCTGATCCCGTGGACGCAGCCTTACCTGTCCAACCATCTGGCCGCGGATGCCGCCGCCTTTGTCATTCTGCTGCTGGCACTGCTCATTGCGGCCTCCCTGCTCTCAGCGTTTATTGTCCGGCTGGTGCATCTCACAGCCCTCAGCGGTCTGGACCGCACGCTGGGGTGTGGCTTTGGTGCCATACGGGGCGCCTTACTCGTTGTGCTGCTTTTTATGGCCGCCCAGTGGTTCATGATGCCGGAAGATATGGCCAGCCTTGAGGCAAACGGGCGACTGACCCCTTATATTCGTCTTGGCGCAACCTATATCCAGCCATTCCTGCCGGTTTTCAGTGCGAAAGGGGTTGCACCGAATCTCTCCACGGGTCATGACGCCACCTTGTGATCTCTTGCGGCCCTATGCCGGCTACTTGCGGAGGCCCTGCGCACCGATGCTCGCCCACCCGACCCTTCCTGACGCACCTGCGGGTGCGGCCTGCCATGATGACGACCACCCGCATGAAGAATGCGCCGTCTTTGGTATCTGGAACGCCAAAGATGCTGCCGCGCTGACGGCTCTTGGCCTGCACGCTCTGCAACACCGGGGGCAGGAAGCCGCCGGCATTGTTTCCTATGACGGACGCTTCCATTCCCATCGCGGGCTGGGGCTGGTGGGGGATGTCTTTAACGACCCCCGCGTAATGGCAACCCTGAAAGGGGACCGCGCCATTGGCCACAACCGCTACGCCACAACCGGGGCCACGCTGCTGCGTAACGTGCAGCCGCTGTTTGCAGAATTCGCCTTTGGCGGTCTGGGCGTGGCGCATAACGGCAACCTGACCAATTCGGATTCCCTGCGGCAGGAGCTTATCCGCCGTGGCTGCCTCTTCCAGTCCACCATGGATACGGAAGTGTTTGTCCACCTCATTGCCATCTCGCTCTACGCCACGGTGGAAGACCGCCTGATTGATGCGCTCAAGCGCGTCACCGGTGCGTATTCCCTCGTCGTGCTGTCTCAGGACGCGCTGATGGGTGTGCGGGACCCCATGGGGGTACGCCCGCTGGTGCTGGGCCGCCTGCCGGGTGAAGACGGTAAGGACGGAAGCTGGGTTCTGGCCTCTGAAACCTGCGGTCTGGACATTATCGGCGCTGAATTTGTGCGCGATGTCGAAGCCGGTGAACTGGTGATTATCGACGATAACGGCATCCGCTCGCTGCGTCCCTTTGGGGACACCAAACCGCATTTCTGCGTGTTTGAGTATATCTACTTCGCCCGTCCGGACTCCGTGCTGGAAGGCCTGCCCGTTTATGCCGTACGCAAGCAGATTGGTAAGGAACTGGCTCAGGAAAGCGGTGTGGACGCCGATGTGGTCGTCCCGGTGCCCGATTCCGGCGTGCCCTCCGCCATGGGCTATGCAGAAGCCAGCGGTATTCCGTTTGAACTCGGCATCATCCGCAACCATTATGTCGGCCGCACCTTTATTGAGCCGACAGACCAGATCCGTAATCTGGGCGTGAAGATGAAGCATTCCACCAACCGCCCGGCGCTGAACGGCAAACGGGTTATTCTGGTGGACGACTCCATTGTGCGCGGCACAACATCCCGCAAGATTGTGGATATGGTACGCGCCGCCGGGGCCAAAGAGGTGCATATGCGCATCTCCTCCCCACCCACCAAACATTCCTGCTTCTACGGGATTGATACGCCGGAGCGCAGCCACCTGCTGGCCGCCCAGCATGATCTGGCCACCATGGCGGAACTGATTGGTGTGGACAGTCTGGCTTTTATCTCACTGGACGGTCTCTACCGCGCCATGGGGCATGAAAGCCGTGACGCCTACCGTGAACGCTATTGCGACGCCTGCTTTACCGGGGAATACCCCATTCCGCTGATCGACCATGATCGGGAATTTGGCCCCAACTCAGCCTGAGGCTGAACCCCGAAACAGAAAAGGCGGCCCCGGTACGGGCCGCCTTTTTTTATCCGGTCTCAGACCTTATTTCCGATGATGCGACCCTGCGGCGGAAGCTGGTACCGGGCTGCTTTCCGGCGGCACAGGCGGCATCATCCGCAACTGCGCCGCGGCCTGATCCGCCAGTTGCCCGAGAAGCTGGCTGAGGGCTTCCACCATCGCCATGGTGCCAGAGGAGACCGCCGGAGCCTGCACCAGCACACGCTGCATATAGAACTGCCCGCTGGTATCCGGTGCGCCAGCCTGCGCGCCTTTGACGGACAGGGCGGCCTCAATCTGCACTGCGCCGGAGGGACCGGCTGAGAAGCGGGTCACGGACAGTTCCACATAAGCCTGTGGCTCTGTGGAAACCGCGTCATTTTCCGCGAACACACTCGTACCCGGCAGGCGCTGTGCCAGATCCCCCGCCAGCGTGCGGCTGATCTGCCCGGCCAGTGAATCCCCCCACGCATCATTGGCGGAGACGGTCAGCTTATAACCGCTATCCGCTGTCACAATGCGGTCCCGGTCCAGCCCGGACGCAATGGTCGGCTGACGCACCTCCACAAAGCGCGGGCCACCCGGCGCAGGCTGCCCCGGCACAACAGAGAGGGTGTAGAGCGTCGGCCCAGCCCCGCTGGAGCAGGCCGTCAGGGTCGTCGCCATAACACCCAGTCCGGCCGCCCCAAGCAGCAGGCTACGGCGAGGAAGAGCCGCCTGAAGGCGACGTGAGGTAGGAGAGAGCGTCATGCTTTATCGTCCCGATATCAGCGCAGTGGGATGGTTGGTCAGGAATTCGGACAGGAACCGCAGAGACCGCGCGGCCTGCCCAAGCTGAATGACCATAGCCTGAAGATTCCGGTGGAAATCACTGTTTCCGCCATACCCTGCCAGCAGGTGGTTGGCATTTTGCAGGGTCTGGTCAAGCTGGTTCGTCATTTCCGGCAGGCGCTGCATGAGCGGCCCCATGCCACTGCGGAGCTGAGCGCTCATAGCCTGAAGGTTCTTCAGCGACTCTTTCAGGCTGGCCAGAGACTGTTTGACCTCCGGGCTGGTCAGAGTTTTGTCCGCATTGGCCAGCAGGTTGTTGGCGTTCACGCCAATCTGCTCAAACGGCATGGCCGCCAGACGGGACGCCACGGTGGAAAGGGAATCCATAATCCCGTTCATGCCCCCGGCCTGACTGGGGATAACCAGCGTCGGCCCTTCCATGGACGTGGTGGCTGGCGGTGGATTTTTTACAAAGTTCAGCGAGATCATGGTCTCGCCCGTCAGCAGGCTGGCGCTGTCGGTCGAGGCCCGCAGGCCGTTATCCACCAGCGTTTTGAACATATCCGTCAACGCGCCATGCCGGATTTCGTTCGCGGCCAGCACCCGTTCCGGCTGGATCTGCATGCCAATACGCACACGCGGATGCCCGGCCTTCTGGTCCAAATCCAGCTTGACGCTGGTCACGCTGCCAATCTGAATCCCGAACATGGTGACCTGACTCCCCGGAGCCAGCCCCTTGACGGAGGATGTCACATACGTCGCCAGCGGCACGCGCTCATGATACCCGGCACTCTCAGAATCCGCCTGACTGTCATACAGTTTGAAGACGGTATCTGCCGGGGCTTCATCCCGCGCGGTTCTGTTATTGTCACGCGGCAGGCCAAAGGCGACCCCACCGGAGAACAGCGCCTGAAGGGACTGCATCTGCACCTTCAGCCCGCCAGCCCCAAACCCGACCTGCACGCCGGACACGTTCCAGAAGCGCGTATCCGGATACAGATAATGGTCGTACGGTTCGCGCACGAAAAGCTGGATCAGGATCGGCCCGCGGCCACCCGGCGGCATGGTGTAGCCCAGCACTTCTCCCACATCCACATCCCGGAAGAAGACAGGTGCCCCCTGCCCGATGGAGCCGATGGTGGGGGTAATCAGCGTATAGGTCCGTCCCGGCTGGTCAGACCGCACACCCGGCGGGGCTTCCAGCCCGCGGAACTCGGTCTTGCGGTGGCCCTTATCTCCGTCATCGCCTTCCGGACCGGGGTCAAAGGCAATATACGCGCCGGACATCAGGGTCTCCAGCCCGGTGATGCTGGCCCCGTTAATACGCGGGCGCACCACCCAGAAGCGGGCCTTGTCCGTCAGCATCGGGCTGGAGCCCGCATTCATGCGGATGCGCACATTAACGTGCCGCAGGTCATCCGTCAGGGAGATGCCCTGCACGGTTCCCAACACCACGGCCTTGTTCTTCACCTGCGTCTGGCCGCTGGTCAGGCCGTCTGCCGTGTCAAACATCACCGTAATTTCCGGCCCGTTATTGGCAAAGCTCTTCCAGATCAGAAAGCCCGCAATCACGACGGAAAGAACGGGAATAATCCAGATGATGGAAAACCGGATACGACGCACAACAGCATCCGGCATGGTGCTGTCATTCTCGTCGGGAGACTGATGATGATTCTGTCCGTTCACGCCCTGTCCGGCTCCCTGTTATCCTGATACGCGCTGGTCTGCAGGGCAGCAAAGCCACCCCTGCGGCGTTTGCCGCCGGTGCGGGCCAGCGCCGCATCCCCGTTTTTGCCCGCGGCATCCCACATCAGACGCGGGTCGAATGTATGGACCGCAAAAATTGTCAGCACCACCACAGCGGCAAAGCACACCATCCACCGTTGGCTGTAATACTCGCCATATGGTTGAACCGCACCATGGCGACAAGAATAGACACCATGAACACGTCAATCATCGACCACCGGCCGATAATATCAATCACACGATAGACTTTGGACCTGAACCGCAGATGCCGGTGTGACTTCCGCCGTGTTGCCTCGACCATATAGGACAGGCCGATCACTTTAAGCACCGGCACGGTCACGCTGGCAAATATGACCAGCAGGGAGAGCGGGATCATCCCGTCCACCCACAACTCTATCGCGCCCTCCAGAATGGTATGGCCGGTTCCGGCCCCCATGCGGATGACGGTCATGACCGGATAAATATTGGCGGGCAGATAGAACACAATGGCGGACACCAGCAACGCCACGGAACGGCTCATGCTGCGGGCCTTGCGGTGCCGCACAACATGCCCGCAACGGGGGCAATATCCGGAAGGTTCGGTGGGGTGCAGGGGGTGGTCAAACTCCAGAACCAGCCCGCAGGAAAGGCAGGACACCCGATTGGCCGAAGGCAGCAGAGGCTCATCAGCACTGGCCGCCACAAACGTCAGCGGCAGGCGCGGGCCACGCATGGGCCGCATGACACTATCAATCCTGCGGTGCCGCCAGATAATTTCCGTGTCCAGCGTAGCATCCGTCGCGGCCATGGAGACCATCAGCCCGGCCACCAGATAGACCGCGGCCCCGACCTCCACAAACGCCAGATCCACCAGCTTGGTGTAGGCCACAAACACGCCCAGAATATAGACTTCCACCATGGACCATGGGCGCAGCGCCTCGTACCACTTCATCAGATGCGGCACCCAGGCGGGCAGGCTAGGCCGGAGCGATGCGGTCAGAATCATCCCCATCATGGCGATGACAATGCCGGGGGCGAGAATGGTGGCAATGGCCACCAGCACGCCGACCTCACCCCAGCCTTCATGCAGCAGTTCGATCGGCCCGGTGAGAATATCTACCGTGCGCTGCCGCCCATACAGGTCCAGCATCATGAGGGTGGAAAACAGCATGGCCACATACAAGGCGGCCGAAGTAATGCAGAACGCAAGCGGTGTTGCAATCGGCGCGGTTTTGTTCCGCCGGTCCAGAGACTGGTCACACCGCGGGCAACGGGCCTGCGTGCCGGGCGCAAGCTCGGGAAGTTTCTGGACCAGCCCGCAACACGGACACTCCATAACACCTTCAAGAACCTGAACGTGCCGGGTGTTATCGACCGATGTATCCTGAACAGGCATCACGGCGTCACGCATCAGGGCGGTAAATTGCGACACGCTCATGCCCGCAATCTTAGAACGAAAAAAACCCGAGCGTAATAGTCATGTCATAAGATTGCAGCCATGCGGGCCGGGAACCCGTCCTGCTGGCCTGCAAATATCTTTTGTTTTCCGCACTCTCCCCCGTTGCGTTTCCCGAACTGCTATGATACCCAGCCTTTCGAAAGTGAGTATGCCCGCTTAGCTCAGTTGGTAGAGCACGTCATTCGTAATGATGGGGCCGGTGGTTCGAATCCTCCAGCGGGCACCACTTTCGGTTTTCCTGAAAATTTTTAGCTGCCATGCTGCAACAGATGCAGAGCCTCGTGCTTGCGTTGCTGGTGCGCCAGCCTGTCAGCAGACTGGCGCTTCGCCTCTTCAGACAAGAATAATCCCGGCAATCGCAGCGCTCATCAGGTTGGAGAGCATGCCAGCCATCACAGCCCGCACGCTGACACGCGCCAGCTCCGCGCGCCGTTCCGGGCACTGGCTTCCAAACGCGGCAACAAGAATGCCGATCGAACTTAAGTTGGCAAAACCACAGAGGGCAAACGTCGCAATAGCACCGCTCCTTACGGAAAGAGCACCGTTCTGCAAAGACGGACCAAGATGCAGATAGGCGACAAATTCGTTAATCACGAGCTTCAGCCCCAGAACAGAGCCAACCAGTGTACAGTCCCCCGCAGGCACACCCAGAAGCCACGCAACGGGCGAAAAAAGCAGGCCAAAAAGATATTCCAGTGAAAGGTAAGGCATGCTGATTGCCTGCCCCAGCGCCTGAAACCCGCTATTGATCAGAGCAATCAGCCCGATAAACGCCACCAGTGTTGCCGCCACAGCCACTGCGGTTTTCGTGCCTTTCAGCGCCCCTTCGGTAATCGTTTCAAACAGTGCCTGATGATAGGAGGCGCGTCCCGCGGCCAGCGTATCCACCGCACTCCCCGCAGGGCGGGGCGCCAGAATTTTGGCAAACATCATGCCACCGGGAATGGCCATGAAGGACGCGGCCACAAGATAATGGGCCGGGACCCCCAGCCCCACATACCCAACCAGCGTCGCACCGGACACGGAAGCAACGCCGCTGCACAGCACGCTGAACAGCTCCGTCGGCGCCATCGTGCTCAGATACGGCCCCAGAGCGACCGGCAGTTCACTCTGACCAATAAAAATGGTGATAACGGCGCCAAACGATTCCAGAGGCGACGTGCCGAGCAGTTTTTGCAGGATTTTGCCGGTGCCACGCGCAAAGGCCTGCATGAGACCGATGTGAAACAAAATAGCGATCAGCGCGCTGACATACACCAGCGAAGGCAGCACCCGGAACGCAAACACAAACCCCTCATGCGGGAAGACGGCGTCCATTTTATCGCCCGCCAGAGGGCCAAACAGGAAGCGTGCGCCTTCATCCCCGCAGGAAAGGATATTGGTGACAAGCCGGGACAGGGACCACAAAACCTGCTGCCCCGCAGGCACACGCAACACCAGAAGCCCGATGGCAATCTGCGCCAGCAGGCAGCTCAGAACCGTGCGGAGGCTGATATTTTTACGGTCTGTTGAGAAAAAGACCGCAATGCCCAGCAGCAGGAGAATCCCCAGACATCCACGACTATGCACTCATTGATCCTTCTTTCACGGTCTGCATGGCCGCCTGCCCTGATGTTATCACCACGTAAAACGCCCCTGTTTTCAAGCGGGCAAAGCCGGGCTTACCGCGCAGCACCGCCCACAGCTCCGGCTGTGGCCCATTGCGGCACCAGAAACTGTGCCGGGCAGTTATCCTGAAGCTGCGGACTGCTCAGGAACGCATCCGTTTTGGGAAATTTGTCTAAAGACGCAGGTTTAAGCGTGAACCAGATCTGCGAGAGAACAGCCTCCCCTGTCGGGGTCTTGTTACACTGGAACTGCACGCCTCGGTTGGGCAGAGGGCCGGTATCGGCTTCGATCTGACGGGTCAGGTCGGCTTTTGCAATCCGGGTTCCAGCCTCCGTCAGCAGATGGGCGGCTGCGGGAAGTGCCGCAAAACGGTCCCGCAGATGCGTGGCAACGGAGAAGAACTGTTCTCCGTCCATGCCAAAACACTGCACATGCTTTGTGTATTCATGCGCGACAAGGCTGGAATGGGTATGGGCCACAACCTCTGACAAGCGGTGCGTCAGTACATCCGACAATGCGGGCGCGGCGGAAGGGGCTTCTCCATCATACAGGCTGCACCCTTTACGCCACCATGTCGTCACCGGTACCTGCGCCTGTATCAGATCAGACGGGCGGGACGCCCAGAGCCCGTGCAGCCCGATAAGAGGCGTGTGCGGCTGATCCGCCTGACAGCTATTGCCCTCCGGCCCGGTGCAGAACCCCGGCTGCCATGTCAGCGCGAGGGTATAATGCCCAAAATCCCCGTGCCGGGGGGCGGCAAGCGCAAGCGCCTCCGTGGCTCCGGCAGGTAAGGTGGAAGACGCCGTGGACGATGGGGCAGACGGCTGATGCGCACATCCGGACAGCAGAAAACTGGCAGCCATCATTCCCGTAAAAACATACTGTACTGCCCGCATCGTCTGTCTGCCCCCTGCGCAGAAAGGTTAAGAGAACAGGCTCTATCCTGCTGATATGCAAAGGTATTACTGTTGCTTACATCTTGTGCTGTGTCTATGATTTTTATAATGGAAATGCACCGTTTCTCATAACTTTCATCACATTCTGCACGCGCCGGAACAGCAGCGTG
Source organism: Acetobacter persici JCM 25330 (assembly GCF_000613905.1). Classification (GTDB taxonomy): domain Bacteria; phylum Pseudomonadota; class Alphaproteobacteria; order Acetobacterales; family Acetobacteraceae; genus Acetobacter; species Acetobacter persici. The sequence goes on along the minus strand of NZ_BAJW01000001.1, from coordinate 59,951 downwards.
AGCCTCTGAACAGGGAAGACTTCATGGCCGATCCTCTGAACTACCCAAAGGTTTACCTTGGGGGAGACCTTGTTTTCAGGAACAACGCTCAGCAGCTTTTCAAAGCGTTCAAAGAGGTCTGTCTGGAGGTGCGTCTGCACGGTGTCTCCCCGTTTGACGGGCAGGAGGAAGTAGACGCCCTGCCACCCGGCAAGGAGACCAGTCTGCTGATTGCACGACTGGATCGGGGCCTGATGGACAAATGTGACGCCGCCTTGTTCTGCATCGACCCCTTCCGCCGCGCCGCGGATATGGACCCCGGCACAGCGGTTGAAATTGGCTATATGGCAGCCCAGAACAAGCCTATGGCGGGCTACACGACCGATGGCCGCTCCTACCATACAAAAGTACAGACCTATTTTGAACAGGCCTGGCACACCCCCCTCACACAGGAGCGCCCACACACGGCCGCCAGAGTGCGCTGGCTGGATGCCGATAGCATGATCGTACATTCAGAAGGTCTGTTACAGAATGCCATGGTGGAAGGGTTCATCAGGCAGGCGGGGGGAGACATTGCCATTGCTGAAGACATTCTGGACGCTTTCCGCGCTGCCGCTATTACTCTGGCTGATCTGATTTATGGCGCAACGCAGCAGGAGGCAGCCTCTCATGGATAACAAAACCCTTTCAGACCTCACGCAAAAAGCTTTAGCGGCCCGCAGCAATGCCTACGCCCCGTACTCCCGCTTTCACGTTGGTGCTGCGCTGATTACGGAAGAGGGTCAGGTCTTTGCCGGATGCAACGTGGAAAACGCAGCCTACCCGGAAGGCGTATGTGCTGAGGCCGGAGCCATTTCCGCCATGATCGCGGCAGGCGGTTCCCGCAAAATTGCAACAATTCTTGTCGCCGGCAAAGGGCCTGCCCCCTGCCTGCCCTGTGGGGGCTGCCGCCAGAAAATCCGGGAATTTGCAACACAGCGCACCTGCGTTCTGGTGGTGGATGAAGACGGCAAACAGCTTTTCAAAGATGATCTTCATGCGCTCCTGCCCGCATCCTTCGGCCCGGAAAATCTGGAAACCGGCACAGACAAAACCTCTTCTTAAAACTTCCTGAAATTCTGGATAATTTCACGACGGAGCACGCATGAAGATTATTATTGATACCGACCCCGGTCAGGATGATGCGCTGACCATCCTGCTGGCCCTCGCCAGCCCGGAAATCGAGCTTCTGGGGGTCACAACGGTTGCCGGGAATGTTCCGGTTGCGCAGACGACAGAAAACGCCCTGAAAACTCTTGATCTTGTCGGGCGCACGGATATTCCCGTTCATGCCGGAGCAGACCGCCCGTTATTACGCCCCGGCGTAACGGCAACGCATGTGCATGGCAAAACGGGTTTTGAAGGTGTTGACCTGCCTCCCCCAAGCCGGGAAGCCACACCCGACCACGCGGTGGATTTTATCATCCGCACGGTCATGGAAAACCCGCCGGGCACAATCACGCTCTGCACAATCGGCCCTCTGACCAACATTGCCCTCGCTCTGGCCAAAGAACCTGCTGCGGGAGCGTATCGGCCAAATTGTCACCATGAGCTGCGCATTTTCCGAAGTGGGGAATATTACCCCCACGGCGGAATTCAATATCTATGTGGACCCCCATGCTGCGCGGATGGTGTTTGAATCCGGCATCCCGCTGATTGTGTTCCCGCTGGATGTCACGCATCAGCTCCATACCAGCAAAGCGCGCCTTGAGCGCCTTGATGCCATTCCCAACCGGGTCGGCCCGGTTGTGGCGGCATGGCTACGGTTTGAAAAACGGTTTGAAGCCACAAAATACGGGACAGACGGCGGCCCGCTGCATGACCCCAATACAGTCCTGTGGCTGCTCAGACCCGACCTCTACCGTGGGCGGGAGGTAAATGTTGAAATTGAGACTGAAAGCGCGCTGACACTGGTATGAGCGTCGTGGACTGGTGGGGCATTACCGGAAAAAAGAAAAACGCCCTCTTCATGCGCGAAGTCGATGTGGAAGGCGTTTACGATCTGGTTATCGAGCGCCTGTCTGCCCTGTAACTCTGTGCAGGCTAAAGCAGGTTGCAGATGCTTCTGCCCATACAGATCATTCCCGTATGGGCAGAAGCAGACCTTTAATACACTTAGCCTTCTCTCCGCGCCTACCCGGCGCTGAGACCCGGCCTTTTAGTGCCGGGTGCCCAGCCAGTCATGCAACTGCGTCTGTGCCGCCTGCATGGCCTCTTTACGCGCCCCGATTTCACTTAACGCTTTTGCCGTTGCGATCTTGGAGCCAGTTGTTTTGCCGGAGAACGGATCAGCTTCAAGCGCCTGCGCAATGGCCGGATTATCAGAATAGGCCGCAATAGCCGCCAGAAAGCCGTCCTGAGACCAGGGGGCGAGATGCGTGCGGATTTCAGCCTCGTGCTGTTTGACGAGTTTCCACACCAGATCCGGGTTTTCACTCTCCTCCGCCACACGGCCCAGCGCCATGGCAATACGCCCGTTGGGAATGGCCCCGCTGTAGGTCAGCGCGACGTTTTTCTCAATCAAGGCCGGGTCCGTCGCACCAGCGAGTGCGTTAAACAGACGGAGTTTGACCTCAGTGGCCTGCGTTGTCCGGACTTTCTCTGCCATGGCATTGTAAGTTTTCTGGTCTGCATGGGTCATGGCAATCCGCGCGACAACACCGACCAGATCAGGCTTTAAAGAGGCCGGATCAGCCTGCCAGCGGGCAAAGCGCCTCCCGGCTTCCGCAACTACGCCCGGATCTTCAAAGGTGCCGAGGGCGGCAATAACAGACGGGCGCAGCATGGTGTCCAGCACGCTTTCATCCGCTTTCTGATCCCAGCCCAGACGCGCAAGAACAGGAGCCAGTTGTTTGCGGGCATAAGCGGAACGGGGCACGGTCAGGGCTGCCTTTCAGATACTGATCCAGCGTTTCAAACCGTTCGATAATTTCCTGCAAAACAGCAATATCGCTCTCCTGCGCCGAGAGCAGCTATCCGCCAGATCCATATAGGTAGAAAGGGGAGCCTGACCGGAACGGAACAGGGCAAACTGATCCCCCAGCAGGTTGGCTCTGTCCACCGGCGCAAAATGCTGCGCGTTTTTCAGCAAAGATGCAAAGGCTGGCGCACTGTACTGTACACGGTAATAGCCACTTTCGCCCAGATTAAGCTTGAGGGGGGCATCACATCCTGCAACGCTGAGTGTCTGCGGCGCTTTACCCAGCAGCAATTTTTGTGTTGCCAGACCGGGGCCACCCGCCACAACCGGGATCATCCACGTCTGGGCTACCGGATGCGGGTCATGAATGGTAAAGCGGCTTTGCGTCAGAGTATAAACCGTTTTCCCGGCTTTGCAGGCAGAGGCAACATTCACCAGCGGGATACCCGGCTGTTCTGTAAAGCTCCGGGCCGCCGGACCAACATCCAGACCGGACGTTTTGGAAAGCGCCTGCCACAGATCCTGACTGGTTGTGCTGCTATAGGCATGGGCCTTCATGTACAGGCGCATCCCATCGCGGAAATGGTCTTCACCCAGCCAGCCTTCCAGCATACGGATCACAAGTTCGCCCTTGCCGTAGCTGATACTGTCAAATGCCGAGTTGGCTTCACTCACATTGTGAATAACCTGCTGGATAGGGTGCGTGGACGGCAGAGCGTCCGTCGCCATGGTTTCCTCGCGCGTTTCATGCTGACGGGGCCAGATGTCCCATTCCGGGTTCATCTTGTCTGTGGCCTTGATCTCCATCCATGAGGCAAAGCCCTCATTCAGCCAGATATTGTCCCACCAGCCCATTGTCACGAGGTCACCTGACCACTGATGCGCCATTTCATGCGCCACAACTTCATAAATCAGTTCGCGCGTACGGGGGGTGCTGTTTTTCGGGTCAAACAGCAGGACGTTATCAATATAGGTCAGAAGGCCCCAGTTCTCCATTGCACCGGCCTGATAGTTGCCGGGAATGGCGACCATATCCATTTTGGGCAGAGGATATTTTACGCCAAAATAGCTGTTATAATAGGGAAGAATCTTTTCTGATGCCTGCAGGGCGTAACGCCCCTGCTCTTCCAGACCAGACGGCGCATACACAGCCAGTGGCGTGCCATCTGCCTGCCCCTGCACGGATTTCATATCCCCCGCCACCAGCGCCAGCAGATAAGTGGACATGCGCGGCGTTGTGCCGAAAGAGACTATCTTGGCCTCAGCACCATCCGCCACCGTCTGGGTAACCGGCATATTGCTGACAGCAACGGCTTCTTTGGGGAGTGTGACGTTCAGTTGGAACGTGGCCTTAAACGCGGGCTCATCCCAGCCGGGGAACATCCGGCGGGCATCGGCCACTTCAAACTGCGTGACCAGCATCCGCTTTATCTCGCCAGAGGGCGCAGTATAATCATCGACATAGATGCCGTTAGGCGTTTTCAGAATCGGCCCGGAATAGGAAATAACCAGCGTATGCGCACCTTTTCCCACTTTAGCGGGAAAATGCAGGGTTGCCGTTTCGGCCGCGTCATCCTGCGTAATCTGCGCCTTCACGCCGTTATCCAGAACAGCGTCGGACAGGTGCAGACCAGCCTGATTCAGCGTCATATCCGCGGTAGGGGTACGCACATCAACCCGGATGCTTTCCTGCCCGGCCAGCGTCAGGGCCTGCATATCTGTGGAAAGCCTGATGGTGTAGGCAACCGGCACCACTGTTTTGGGTAACTGCCCGGCAGCCCGCTGGAAAGAAAAGACCTGTTCCGCACACACCGGGCCAGCTAGCGGCAAACCTGCCAGCAGGGTGGTAAAAGCCAGAAGCCGACGCATCCCTCAATCTCCTAAAAAATCGCTGAATCTGATCACATCATTTTTTCTTCGGATTATTCCGATCGCGCTATTTTTAGCACATTCTCACGCCCGTCAACGATGCGGGAGAACGGGACGCCTCCCTCATCGCGAGGCGCCTTTCCTGTCTTTTGTGTGCATATAGAAATACTGATCTTATTTTGACCTTATTTTGTCAAAACTGAAATAAAAAGAGGATTCTCATTTTTTATCATTCCCCAATCCGAGTCCTGTGCGTTACAACAGGCTTCTCTCTGGAGTCTTTTATTTCCGGTAATTTCTCTTTTACCAGCAAAATAAAATGACGCTCTAAATCCTGCTCTTCTTTACTGGATACGCGGCATGTCTTCTGCTTTTTACACTCTGCGAGAACAGATTCATGAAACGCGAAAAAAGACGATGGAGCAGTTGTGCGGCGTCACCCTGCATGGGGATCTGCAGGAACGATATGTGGACTGGCGGCTCCCCCTCCCCTTAAGCAAAAAGCGGCAGGAGCGTCTGGCCACCATCCGCAAGGCAGGCGTCCTGTTTATCCACGTGCCCAAAAACGCCGGAACGGCCATCTCCGAGGTGCTGTACGGGTGTAGCATGCGGCATGAAAGCATTCGCTATTACCAGAAACACGCACCGGATGTTGTGCGCTCCATGCCCAGTTTTGCCCTGTGGCGTGACCCTGTTGAACGCTTTCTCTCGTCCTATGACTTCATCCGCAATGGAGGCGGTAGCCATGTCGAGCTGCATCCCGGTTTTGTGGAACGCTACGCGGACCTGACCACTCTGGACCGGATGATTGAGTATGTGGACGGTGCGTCATCCATTTATCAGCTAGACCATGTTCTGCGCCCGCAACACTGGTATCTGACAAACCGGCAGGGGGAAATGGCTGTTAAAATGCTGTTTGACCTTAAGGATATTGACCGGATTTACCCCTTTATCCCCGGCCTGCATGCCGGAGAAATCCGGAAAGTCAATACAACCCGGCGTTTCACCACAGACCTCAGCGCGGCTCAGAGGCAGAAAATCCTCACTATTTATAAGGAAGATTATACACTCCGGAGCCACATGACGCAGAGTGATGCTCTGCCCGCGACCTCCTGCGCACAGCACACCACCAGAACACAAAAGAGCACCATGGGCCGTTTCCAGCCTGCTCTGCAGGTCAGCCTTTAAGCGGCGTTCCGTAAACCATGGTGCGTGGCCGGTCCCTAACAGATCTGCAAGGCGTTTCCGAGCACCATCCGCCCGTTTAAATCGCCAGCCATCCTATAATACTTATTTTCTATTTTTATTATTTTTCATAACTGACATATTCCCTCTCTTTTCCAGTTTTTCTCTTACGAGCGCCAGCTTTTCTCCTATGTTTTCCTGACAGGCGAGAGGACGTCTTTTTCTCTCGTCCTGCACAAAAGGTTTTATAGATGATGAAAAAAGCTCTTCTCCTCGTCGCTGCTCTGGGTGTTGTGGCACCGGCCCTGTCTTACGCAGACGGACACAGATCCCACCACAGCCAGAACAGCGATAATGACAGCAACAGCGGCCCGTCTGACAATCAGGAGTCCGGCGGCAACGATAATGGTGGCAGCCATCGCCGTGGTGGTGAAAACCGTGGCCCTCATGGCCGCTCTTCTGACTCTGATACTCAGAATGACAGCCAGAACAACGGCAGCCATCATCATGGGGGTCAGCGCGGCTCACGCGGCCAGCCTTCCGGCTCTGATGATCAGGACAATACCCAGAATGGAGGCGAACATCGCCACGGCGGCAACCACAGTGGCGAAGACCGTGAGGGTAGGCCAGACCGTAACGATAATCAGAACTGATCTGGTTTCCAGCCCATAGAACAGACAGGCGCATCCCGTGGTGCGCCTGTCTTCATGCTTCCAGTTTTTACTTGCTTTCTTTTACAAAACCACAATCTTAAGAATACGATTCACGAGGCCTGACTGACACGAGAAGAACGCATTTGTCTTCACACACTTCCTCCCCTTCCCCAGCAACCGCCGAGGCACATCCCGCCATGACCAGTGCCGTGCAGGCCATCCATGTCCTGATTGTGGAAGATGACCCCGAAATTTGCGGGTTGTTACAACGCTATCTTCAGCGGCTGGGCTATAAAGTTTCAACCGCGCTCAACCGTGCAGGCATTGATGCGGCCGAAAAGCAGCAACCGCTTGATCTCACGCTGCTTGACATCATGCTGCCGGGGGAAGACGGGCGTAGCCTGTGCCAGCATATCCGCCAGACATCTGCCTCACGCATCATTATGGTCAGCGCGCTGAGTGATATTGATGACCGGATTTCCGGGCTGGATCTGGGCGCGGATGACTATGTTTCCAAACCGTTTGATCTGGAAGAACTCGCCGCCCGCATCCGGGCGGTGTTACGCCGTGCGCAGCCAGAAACCACCCCTGCGGAGGCTCAGGGTGTTCTGCACTACCGGTTTGATAACTGGCTGTTTGAACCCGCCAAACGCGCCTTATACGGTAAAACCGGAATCCGCGTGGCTCTGACAGGCTCGGAGACGGATCTGCTGCTCACCTTCTGCCAGAACGCCCATCATGTTTTTAACCGGGCGGAACTTCTGGCCCGGATTCATGATGACGAGAAAACTGTGGACCCCCGCGCTATTGATCTGCTGATCAGCCGTCTGCGCCGCAAACTCTCGCATGAAGGGCGACAACTGGAACTGATCCGGACCATTCGCGGCGGCGGTTATATTTTTGACCCGGATGACCGCAAATCGTGAGGAAACTGCCTCGCTTCTACCCCAGAACCATTTATGGCCAGATGGTCACTCTCGTGTCCGTCTGCATGTTTCTGACGCTGAGCATTACCCCTTTTCTGCTCTATGCGTTCCGCCCGCTGGTCCCACCCCTGCCGGGCGGCCCCTGGACCAATATTCTGGCCATTGAAACCGGGATTGAGGCCCTTCAGGCCGCACCGCCCCAATTCAGGGAGCAATTGCCCAGAAGATTTCCGGCAACGGGCTCAATTTTAGTGTCGGCCCCACACCAGCCTGTGCCGTCGTGCCAACAGACCCCATGACCGGCTTTATCCAGCATATGCTCGTCTCCCGCGGCAATCTGGGGAACCATGCCCTGCGGGCCAGAAGCTGCGCCGGGCATGATGAGCATATGCCGGTGTCTTACCTTTCGCTCTCTCATGAAAATATTAGTGTTCTGGTCTATAACTCTCACAATCATCATATTGGCCATATGATGCACTGGACCATGCCGCTCACGGTTTCCCTGGTCTTTCTCGTGACCATCACCCTGTCACTCACCTTCTGGAGCATCTGGCATATCAGCCGCCCGTTACGGAACATTGCTGCACAGGCCGATGCTTTTGGGTATGACAGCACGCCCGACCCGCTGCCGGAACATGGCCCGACGGAAGTACGGCGGCTGACGCATGCCTTCAACCGGATGCAGGCCCGGATTGCCGCCTCGGCCGAAGAACGCACCCGGATGCTGATTGCCATCGGGCACGATCTGCGCACGCCTCTGACGCGCCTGTTCATGCGGCTGGAACTGGGAGGCGAGGAAGCCTCTCCCGCCGCCATGAAGCATGACCTCACGCTAATGAAAAAAATGCTGAACGGGACACTGCATTTCCTGCGTGAGCAGACGCATGCAGAAAAAGCCGAAGCGATTGATCTTGCCTCCCTGCTGGAAAGCCTGTGCCATGAATTCAGCGTGGTTGGTCATAATATCCATTATTCAGGCCCGGCCCAGCTCACTTGCATCTGCCAGACCACTCCGATGGAACGGGCTTTTAGTAATCTGATTGAAAATGGTCTGAAATACGGAACGGACGTGACTGTCAGTCTGAAAAGCGAGGGGCACCGCGCCCTGATTGATATCCGTGATAACGGCCCCGGTATTCCTGACAACCTGCTGGCTTCAGCCCGCCTGCCATTTTACAGGCTGGACCCGGCCCGCGCTTCCGATGGAGGGCTGGGGCTGGGGCTTTCAATTGCTGATGCCATTATCACCCGCCATAACGGGCAGCTTTCCCTCAGCAACATCAAGCCGCACGGCCTGCGTGCCCATATTGCCCTGCCACTGGGCCTTGTCTCCAAACCCTGAAAACCGGGACGCTTATCGTCCGGCCCTGTCTTGGCCACAGACGGAAATTTAGTTCTGCGGTACGGCTGTCTCCTGCGGAGCAGACACTCCAGCAGGCGTTACCGTGGTGTGTGTCACGCTAGGGGTCGCAACGGGAGCAGACGCCGGATTGGCCGGAGTTGTGCCAGATGCACTTGTCGGGGCTGACGCAGGACCTGTCCCTGACGCGGCGGGGGTTACGGCAGGAGACATACCCGGGCTAGCTGTGGTTGTTGTGGTTACCGTAGGCGTAGGCGTCACCGGAGCAGTTTCCGCAGGCGTTGTCACAGGAGATGTGACAGGTGTCGTCGTACCGGGCAGTGCCGCAGGGGCGGCAAGTGTCGGCTCTGCAAGCGGGGGAGCCAAGGGCGCAGGGCGAGAGGCGAGTCCTCCCGGCCTTGTGGCTGCTGGTGCCGCAGCGTTACCGGAAATACCGTCCGTAGCGGGAGACACGGGAGCAGACGCCCCGGACGATTTCTCGGGTTGCGGCTGCAAGAAAGCAGAAGTTTTCCAGAAATCAGGCGGTGACCCACTGGGCACATTACGGCGGACACATCCGCGCACAATGCTTGAACACACCCCGTCTGTGCCCACCAGCATATCATCATCACCACTATAGTACACGTCGCGCACAGTCCCATCGACAATGCGGAAGTCAGCGATACAGCTATTCCCGTCCCCACCGCCAACATCTCTGACAATATTGACAACAGACTGCACAGGAATAAGCGTTGAGGACGTGGGCGCACCAATATTGCGCCCCCGCTGATATTCAAAAATCTTTACATGACTGTTGATGATCTGCGTTTTAGCCGGAACACCCGCGCACGCCTGCACGTCTTCTTCCGTCATACCAATCATGATCACCTGCGCCTTATGCGCCGTGCGGGAGGCGTAATAGCCGCATCCCCCCAGACCCAGCAGCAGAGAGCCAACAGAAAGATGCACCGCAGATCTGGTAACAAAACGCGCAACAGGCAGGGTCTTCACGGGCAGGCTCATCTCTATGACAGTCTCAGATGATAAGAGCTAACGAATTTCCTGCCGCCTGCCAATATGAGCATAAAGCGACGGTAAACCGGACCCTGCTCCGGTCTCTCAGCACAAGGCGCGACACGGCCCACAGGCGGCCTGAACGCGACACGCAATTCAGCCAGAAAGACCAGCCAGACGCAACAGACCAATTGCAGTGCAACGCCGGTCAGCACAGGCTGTTCCATCCATTTCCCATGAAAAATCCATCACGATTTCACCCCTGTGACAAACATTTTTGTGCATAGAGATCATTCCTTGACAAACCCTGCCCCGCACGATCCTCTGAAACCTGTGAATTTGAATACATAAAGAAAAAAGTAAGGATTTTTGTTGTGAAAGAATTCAGATATTCCTTTAAGCGCGCCTTTCTGACTGGCACCAGTCTGCTGGCCGGTCTGGGCTTTGCCCTGCTTCCTCCAGCCAGTCAGGCTGCCTCCCCACAGACCGCGAAGAAACCCGGCACCCTCACGGCATCAACCCCCCTACCTGCCGCTCTTACGCTGCCTGAGGCAGGGCGTTCGCTCCGCCTTACCTACCTGTCCACCAACGGTGTTACCGGCAAAGGGCTGGTTCCGGTTACAGAAGAAGTCATTCTGCCTGCGGGCAAACCCCCGGAAGGCGGCTGGCCTATTGTGGCATGGGCGCATGGTACAACCGGGGTGGCTGACCATTGTGCTCCGTCCTGCAACCCGTGGTCCGAGCGGAATCGCACCTATCTGTCCGCATGGATGAAACGTGGCTTTGCTGTTGTCGGCACCGATTATCAGGGGCTGGGCACATCCGGCACCCATGCGTATCTGAATACACGGGTGGAAGCCTACAGTGTGCTGGATGGCGTGCGCGCGGCGCTGGCGTCTGTGCAGGGGCTACAAAACAAGATCATGATTGTCGGGCAGTCTCAGGGGGGTGGCGCGGCATTTGCTTCCGCAGCCTATGCACCGGACTACGCGCCAGACCTGAATATCCGGGGCACTGTGGCAACAGGTGTGCCTTATGTCTCGCAAGAACTGCTCCAGCATATGGCCACATCCGGCGCGCATGAAACAGGCTTTAACCCGGTTATTGTGTACACGCTGTATCTGGCGCAGGGGCAAAGCGGATATGACCCTTCCTTTAAACCGGAAAGTGTTTTTACGGACAAAGGTCTCCCCGCTTACCGCGCTGCGGCGGATCTGTGCGTGCATCCGCTAACAGATAAAGCCCGCGCTGAGGGCCTGAATTTCAGCAACGCCGTCAAACCCGGTTACCAGAAAGCACTGGCCCCGGCTCTTGAAGCCATGCTGTATCCGACCATGAAGCTGAAACAGCCGCTTTTTGTCGGCACCGGGGAAGTGGATCAGGATGTACCGCCGCCCCTCCAGCTTGGCCTTGTTAAAGCCGCCTGCGCCGCAGGAACAATTGTGCAGGCTCATATCTATAAAGGCCTGAATCACGACCAGACCGTCAATGCTTCTCTGCCGGATTCAGCCGCTTTTACAAAAGCTGTGATGGCGGATCAGCCTGTGCCTTCAAACTGCACGCCCACGCCTGAATAACACCCTGTAGACTGGGTGGCGGGGCTGTCTCTCCCCCTGCCACTCAGGCCTGTGCCCTCAGGCAGTATCTTTCACAATTTCCAGAAGTTCCGCGCGTGAAAAGCCACACCAGATTTCATAAGCCTCTTTCAGCTCACTCAGCGGTGTGCCCCGCGCAATTTCAATGGCAACACCCCGCAGAAACGTTGAGTTCAGCAGGCGCAGCATCACAAATTTCTGCTCCGGCTTGCCGTGCTGCCTGCCGGAAAGCCACCACGTCATAAACTGGTCAATGCGGGCCAGCACTGGTTCTGTTGCCGCAGCCAGTTCCGGGTCACTCCGCCGGGCCAGTTCAATTTCTACCGTAGCAATAAAATCCGGCCCCTCCGTCACAAGGGTCCACATGGCGGACAGCATAGCGTCCACCCGCTGTTCTGGATGGCTTTTATGCCGCATGGCGGGGCGGTACAGACGTGTGCGCTTCAGCGCATAATGCCGGAGCACCATGGCCATAATCTGGCTTTGGCCGGATAATGATGTTGCAGAGCCCCAAGACTGACACCCGCCGCCTTTGCAATGCGCTGGATTGTGGTGGCGGCATAGCCCTGCGTTTGCAGCAGGGTGACAGTTGCCTGAATGATTTTGGTCCGTGTGGCTGTGCTGCGGTCAGCCTGTGTGCGGCGGCGCACTGGAGAAGGAGGGGCTGGCATACGGTACGGATCACTCAACTTATTATGGCAAGGAGCCGTGGAAAAACATGTGTTTACAAGCACTTCGCCGATAATGGAAACCCTTTCCGACGCATGGCGCAGAATTGAGAACCGATGGGTACCCCCGAGCAGGTTGCAGCAGGGCACGCGCTTCTGCCATTCTCCCCCGCACAACCAGAAACCCCTGAACGGACCGCCCGCATGCTTGTTCATATCCCCAATGTTCTGACACCGGAAGAAGTTGCCCATTGCCGCGCAACACTGGAAAAATCTGAATGGGTGGATGGCAAGGTGACGGCGGGAGACCAGTCCGCCAAGGCCAAGTACAATCTCCAGATCCCGCAGGACAGCGCAGAATGTCGGGCACTGGGTGAGATCATTTTACGAGCACTTGGCCGGAACCCGACCTTTAACAGCGCAGCCCTGCCCCTCCGCGTCTTCCCGCCTCTGTTCAACCGGTATGATGAGGGCATGCGCTTCCACGCGCATGTGGATAATGCCATCCGCCCCGTGCCGGGCACCGGCTTCCGAATGCGGACGGATGTCTCCTCCACCCTCTTCCTGAGTGAGATGGAGGAATATGACGGTGGAGAACTGATGATTCAGGACACATTTGGCGTGCAGAATGTCCGTTTTCCGGCGGGGGATATGGTGCTCTACCCCTCCAGCAGCCTGCACAGCGTCAGCCCGGTCACGCGCGGGTCACGCTGGGCCTCCTTCTTCTGGTCCCAGTCCATGGTGCCGGAGGACACTCAGCGCACGCTGCTGTATCAGTTTGACCAGTCAATTATGGAAATCCGCAAACTTCTGCCGGATGATAACCCGGCTGTGCTGGGCCTGACCTCCACCTATCACAACCTGTTGAGACAATGGGCTCAGCTCTGATCAATCTCTGCGCACCCTCTGCGCCGCACCGGATTTATGGCGTGATTGCTCTGGGTTATCAGAGACCCTTTCAAGCGCCTGATTTTGTGTTTTCTATGCGGCCCTCCCTTGCCAGATAAAGCGATCTGCCTATGGTCAGTCTGCCTGATTTTTTTCAGGCAGACACCACTTGCAGGGGAGTTTCAGTCCGTTGGTCACACCGCAGCCCGTTGATACAAAACTGACTCAGGCCGCCGTTTTCCTCGTGATGACGCTCAGCGAGGATGAGTCCGTTAACCCGCAGGTGGTAGACCTGCTTACAGACCTCTCCTCCCTTGTACGGGGGGTGGGGTTCCGCATCCCCGATGGGTTGCTGAGCTGCATTACCGGCATTGGCTCCCACGCGTGGGACCGTCTGTTCGGCCAGCCGCGCCCTAAAGACCTCCACCCGTTTCAGGAAATTAACGGGGTGCATCATGCGCCCTCAACCCCCGGAGATTTCCTGTTCCATATCCGCGCAAGCCGGATGGATCTGTGCTTTGAGCTGGCCGCAGCCATTGTCTCCCGTCTGGAAGGCGCTGCGGTAGTGATTGATGAAGTACACGGGTTCAAATATTTTGATTCACGGGACCTGCTCGGCTTTGTGGACGGCACGGAAAACCCGGAAGGTCAGGCCGCAAAAATCGCGACCCTGATTGGCGAGGAAGACCCGGAGTTTGCAGGCGGCAGCTATGTGATTGTGCAGAAATACCTGCACAACCTGAAAAAATGGGAAGCCATCCCCACGGAAGTTCAGGAACATATCATTGGCCGTAAAAAGGTTTCTGATATTGAACTTCAGGACTCGGCCAAACCCAGTTACGCCCATAATGTGCTGACCAATATTGAAGAAAACGGCCAGCAGCTCCAGATCGTGCGGGATAACATGCCGTTTGGGGAAGTGGGCAAAGGGGAATTTGGCACCTATTTTATCGGCTATTCCTGCTCCCCGGCACGCACGGAGCAGATGCTGCAAAACATGTTTGTGGGGAAACCTGCTGGCAATTACGACAGGATTCTCGATGTCAGCACGGCAGTAACCGGTGTGCTGTTTTTTATCCCGACAGCGGACTTCCTCGATAACGCAGCCGACAGGGCTGCCGCCCCGGCTGATAACGCCACGCCCGCCCCTCCGGCAGACACACCTGCGCCTGCCGCACCCCCGCGTGATGGCTCCCTTGGTATTGGCTCACTGAAGTAAGGATACGTAAGATGAACAACCTGCACAGACATCTGGCCCCGATCTCCAGCGCCGCATGGGCTGAAATTGAGGAAGAAGCCGCCCGCACCATCCGTCGCCATCTGGCTGGCCGCCGTGTGGTGGATACCTCTGAACCCAAAGGCACCGCGTTCTCCGGCACGGGCACAGGCCGCGCCACAGCCCTCAGCACCCCGGAAGACGGAATTCAGGCAGTCCGGCGGGAAGTTCTGCCGCCGGTGGAAGTCCGTGTTCCCTTCACACTCTCCCGCACCGAGATTGATGCCGTTGAACGTGGCGCTCTGGACGCAGACTGGCAGCCCGTGAAAGACGCCGCCAAAAAAATTGCGTTTTTTGAAGATCGCGTCATTTTTGATGGCTATGACGCCGCCGGTATTCCCGGCATCCGGCGCAGCAGCGCCAACACACACCTCCAGTTACCAACCTCCGCCAAGAACTACCCTGGCGTGCTGGCGGAAGCCCTGAAGAACCTGCGGCTGGCGGGCGTAAACGGCCCGTATTCTCTGGTGCTGGGTGCGCAGGCCTATCAGGCTGTGACAGGCGGTGGTGATGACGGATACCCGATCATCAAACATATTGAGAGCATGATTGACGGAAAAATCATCTGGGCCCCGGCAATTGAGGGCGCGTTCCTTGTCTCCCTCCGTGGGGGCGATCTGGCGCTGGAAATCGGTCAGGATTTCTCAATCGGGTATCTGAGCCACACGGCCACCACGGTTGAACTCTATTTGCAGGAAAGCTTCCTGTTCCGTGTTCTGACGGATGAAGCCACGGTGGTCATCGACTAACCACCCAGCTCAGACAGTCACTGGCTCTGCTCACCGCAGCAGGGCCCGTGGCCGTTCAAGACACTCCGTTATGCCTGCATGCCCATATGCGGGTCTGTGCGGCTGGGCTTTCCATCTTCCATATGGCCCGCCAGATGCACAAGCAGCGTGCCATCCTGCGCATCATACACAGCCAGATCATACCAGTTATCAGACGCCACCAGCGGCCAGGACGTGCTGGCGGAGGAACCGGACGGCAGAGTGAGGGTATGAGCGGCAGAGCTATAACGCTCAGCAACACGCACAATGCGGGGCGCCTGCCCTGAATTCTGCACAGTCAGAACAACCGCCCCGTTATCAGGATCTTCCCGCAGACTGCATTCCGGTACGGCCTTCCCGTAAAAACCACGGAAAAAACCGTTTGGCCCGTGTACTGTCAGAGAAGACTGTCCGCTGTTATCCACCGGCACCGCAACACTCTGCCCGGCAGAAAGGGTGTAGTGGCGCGCCGTCCTGCCATCCCGCAGGCGGAACACAGCCCCCTGCGCGCCAGTATTGAGAAGCTGGACAGCCCCCACATGCCAGTTAGCATGCAAGGCGTAAGGGAGCGCGCGGGCGGGGCGTTGCCCGGTTTCCTGCCGCGGCATGGTCTGGTGGGCAGGCACAACAGGCTTGGGCAACGCGCAGGATTTGCGGGTTTCTGCCAGATAGCTGTCCGTGCGGGGCAGCGTGGCCTCCCAGCGGCGGTCCCGTTGCGCAAAATCAAAAATGGAGGTCATGTCTCCACACACACTGCGCCGCCATGGCGTGATGGTGGGGCATGCCACCCCGAAGCGCGCTTCCAGAAACCGCAACACGGATGTGTGGTCAAAAACCTGCGAATTCACCCAGCCGCCTTTAGTCCATGGGGAAATAACCAACGCTGGCACACGCGGCCCAAGGCCCACCGGTTCTCCGTTATAGTGCTCTCCGTCTGTCGGGACCGTGCAGGCGCCTGCTGTGCATCCAGTGCCGGGACCGGGGGCGGCACATGGTCAAAAAACCCGTCATTTTCATCGTAATTGAGAATAAAAACGGTTTTGGACCAGACATCCGGGTGCCGGACAAAAACATCCATCAACTGGGAGATCAGATATTCCCCATAGCCCGGCGGGGCATTGGGGTGCTCGCTCAGGGCTGTGGGCGGCACAATCCATGAGACCTGCGGCAGTTTGCCCTGCGCAACATCGCGCTCAAACGCCGCAATCAGATAACGCCCCTCCGTGGCCTGCATATCGGCAGGGCCAGAGCCCTCCACAATGCTGCGCGCCCCACGATACGCCCATGTATTTTTATCGACATTCCGGAATGCCGCAAAAGAGGCCAGAGGGTTATCACCAAAATTATCGTATTCCTGATACACTTTCCAGGAAACGCCCGCTTCCTGAAGTTTTTCAGGGTACGTGGTCCAGTCAAACGGTTTGAAGCCCGGCTTGTCATGCGTGATATCGGCAGACCAGTTGCCATCATCAACATTCTCAACAGCCTGCTTGCCCGCATTCCCCACAGCCAGCCCGTTTGTGCCGGTAAAGAAATACAGACGATTGGGATTAGTCGGGCCAAAAATCGAGGCATGATAAGCATCACAAATCGTGAATGCATCAGCCAGAGCATAGTAATAGGGGATTTCGTTACGGGTAAAATGCCCCATGGTCATGGGGGTTTTGTGCGGCACCCATGTATCCCAGTTATTCCACTCCGCCTGCGTGTTTTTCCAGCTATGATCAAGGCTGGCCAGACAGGCACTGGATGTGTGCGCGGTATTAAATAGAAAAGGCAGGACATACCCGCCTTTTCCGTCAGGCTGCGCAAAGACGTTCTTGCCGTCCGGGCGGTGCTCGGCACGCGGGTCCCCGTAGCCACGCACACCTTTCAGGCAGCCGAAGTAATGATCGAAAGAGCGGTTCTCCTGCATCAGGATCACCACATGCTCTACATCCTGTATCGTGCCGGTTACTGTGTTGGGCGCTATGGCAAGCGCCCGCTTCAGGTTTTCCGGCAACGCCGCTCCGGCCGTTGCAGCGGCGCTGAACTTCAGAAACTGGCGACGATTAGGACCATGGAGCATGAAAATATCCGTTACAGGAGAACAACAGGAAAGCTTTTAGAAATGCTTGCGCACTGTAAAGAAGACCATGCGCGGAGCACCAGCCTGAAGGGTCTGCAGGCTGCCCGTCGGGTCAGTCGGGCGGAAGCCTGCGCTGCCAACAGTCGCGACATAGCGTTTGTTAAACAGGTTCGTCACGTTGATCTGCATATCCAGACCACGCAGCGCCCAGTTCTGGCTATGGAAGCGATAGCCGACATTCAGGTTAAAGATGTCGTTCGGCTTGATCCACTGGTCATTGGTATAGGTATAGGTCCGGCGGCCCTGATACTGCATGCCGAAATTACCCCAGATCGAGCCATCATCATAGCTGATCTGTACGTTTGCCAGATTACGCGGCATTGCCACAACGCTTTTTCCACGGGTGTTGTAGGTAATGCCGCCTGTCGTCAGATCATCATTATAGGTCGACTGGTTATAGGCATACGAGACGTAAAGAGACCAGTTATCCGTAAAGTGGTAGTTAAACGCAGCATCAATCCCGCGCGCGGTCACACCGCCACCATTGACAAGAATACTGGGAATACCCTGCACGTTATTGGTCGCATTGGGGGTAATGGACAGAAGGCGATTTTCAAATTCAATGTAATACCCAGTCAGAGAGGCCTGAATACGCCGGTTATGGAAGCGATACCCGATTTCTTCACTATAGGACATTTCCGGACGCAGAGAGTTTTTAGAGGCCGCATAGGCTGCACTCGTCATAGCGAACGGGCTGGTGGCACCTGTGGTTGAGTTATCAAAAGCCGCCATGTTTCTTGCAAAATCAGCAAAAATTTCGTTATGGCGATTCAGGCGATAGTTCGCGCCGATCTGCGGCAGGAAGCCGTTGGCCGAGGTTATGGAGCCGCCGGCATAGGTGTTTGTCGGCACCGGCACACCCATCTCATTCCCTTCAAGCTGACGACCACGGTTGTCAACAACGAGAGATTTGAACCCGTAATTCAGCTTAAGAGCCGGGGTGATCTGCCAGGTATCCTGCAAATGGAACTGATAGGTTTTGGTGTTGAACGCACTCTGCCACTGGGTTGCAAAGGAGTTGCCACGGAACCAGTGGACGGAACTGCCGGTATAGCGATCCTCGCTCAGCGGATAAAAGCGACGGGCCTGTTCAAAATCGTTATTTTCAAACCAGAAGCCGCCCTCAATCGTGTGATGCCCGATTTCATAAGACAGGCTTCCAATAAAGCCTTCACGATGAATATCATATTCCGTGGTACGGACGGACAGCGGAGAGCCGCCCAATGCCTCAGGGGTCGGCGTATAAGGAGTGGCGTAAATCCCTTCCCCCGTATTGGTATGACCGTAAACGGTGGCGGACCCTTTCAGGCGGTCTGTCAGGTGGAAGTCCAGCTTACCATACCCCAGCACGTCCTCACGCAGGCCTGCTGAGTTATAGTAAGACTGATCCTGATCCTTGATCCCGGCCGGAAAAGCCGTGCCATTCTGGTAGGCTCTGGCAATCTCTTTGGCGAGACCATAGTTATTGGTAATATTATCCAGCTTATAGCCGATTGTTCTGATCTGCTCTTTGGAAATATCCTGATAATCGTTTTCTGCGCGCTGGCTGTAATCCCCAAACAGCGTCAGTTTTACCTTCTCACCCAGCGGCTGCACGAACTTGACGTTTGCCTGCTGCTGCTGCTGGATGCCAACACCCTTCCACTTATTGGCGTCCTGATAGTCATAGGACATATACATGCGGCCACCGCCGGGCAGCGTGCCGGTGTTCACCCGTGCAAACGTCCGCCAGGTTCCGTAAGACCCACCCGTTGCCGCAACGTCCGCACCAAATTTCTCGGTGGGGTCTATGGATGTAAACTCAAGCGCGCCGCCAAGGTCATTCGAGGCGGCAACACCGACAGACCCTGCCCCCTGCGCCAGGGTAGCCGTACCATTATTTTCCGTCTGCAAAGCGCGGCCAATAGACAGGCCATTATCATTCCCGTAGGCCAGATTGCCCAGCGGAATACCATCCATGGTAAAACCAAGGCGGCTCTGATCAAACCCGCGAATAATAATCTGCTGAGACCATTCATAAGACCCCAGCGCGTCGGAGGATGTAAACATCACCCCCGGCAGTTTTGACAAAGTTTTAAGGGGGCTGGTACCGGGCGCCACCTGTTGCAGTGCCAGATGGGACAGTTTCTGCGTCTCACGCGCCGCACCCGCACCCAGCACAATAATCGATTCAGACTTGTCTGATTGTGTCGAGGTGACTTTTATTTTCCGGGGAGCCGCAGCCGGTTTATTTTTAGCTGCCAATGTGGCGCTGGCCTGCGCAGCTTTTTTGCTGTGCATGCTGGCTGGCGCCGTTTCAGCATGGGCATGATGAAAGAGCAAAGAACTCATGCATGTTGTCAGAAGAAAGAGTTTACTCTGTTTCATGCAGCGTAATTCCTCATACTGAGGCTCCCGGTCGGGGGTTAAATAACGCTGCGTAACCTATCGCCTTGCAGAGGCGTGTGTGTTGTAGTTTAATGATTGTTCTGTGACAGTATTGTTAAAGAAAAACCGAAGAAGTTACGGAAAAACAATATTAAAATGTTTTTTATAGAATGTGTTTTTTGTAAATAACTCTTTTTCAGGAAATCACTATTTCCAGCCATACTCAGCCTGTGCAAAAGATCCGACAAACCTTTAAAATCGCCTGTCAGTCCTTCTTCAGAAAATACAGATACGCCTGATGAGAAAGGGTGTTCAGCACTTTGATCCCGGCCTGTTCATCCGGCAGGCCAGATGTCAGCACCACCAGAATATACTGCCGCCCGTCAGGCAGCGTGACGATGGCCGCATCATTCCGCACACCGTTTACCCACCCTGTCTTATGTGCGACCGGTGTGCCCGCTGGCAGGCCGGGGGGAATGATGTCATTAAATTTCTGCCCCAGCATAATCCCGATCATGCTCTGGCTTTGCGTTTTGCCAACAATTTGTCCGTTATTCAGCTTTTGCAGAAAATTCCCCAGACCACGGGCGGAAACGCGGTTACGAATACCCTGCGCATCCGCGTCAAAATCCTCAATCATACGGCCGAAGATAATACCGTTCAGACCCTGTGCATTCACAACAGAACGGACAGGCAGAACACCCAGTTTTTCAATCATCAGATTGGTTGCAAGATTACTGCTATACTGGATCATCACCCGCAGAAGCTCTGATACGGGAACAGCTTTTCCCGCCTGCGCGTAAAGAGGATCATAAGAATCCTCTTTCTGCTCCAGTGCAAAGTGTCCCTTTCCAACCAGAGAAGAAAAGCGATTATGCACCGTAAGAGTATCGTCCGGATGCAGAGTGCCTTTTGCAAACGCAGCATACGCCGCATCCAGCACAAAAAGTTTGATCGTGCTGGCGGCGTTAATCAGATCATCACAGTTCAGGCACACATCCGGTGCCTGCCCGCTCCGGGCGGCATAAACCGCATAATGTCCGGGCTGATCAGCAACCGTCTCCGCCACCCTCTGCGCAAGCGGCGTGGTCCCAGCAGCGAAGCCGACACCAGCCTGAGAAGACACAAGAACAAGTCCGGCCATAAAAAATTTTTCATAACATAGAAAGTTTTTAGCATCTCCCTCTGTCCCTCTCCGATGAACAAGCCACAGGCCGGAAGAACTCCCGTGGTTCCACCCGCGTTCTGCTGTTTAAGGCTTATGGGCTGCCAGTGTGTGCGCAAAAAACGTATTCATCCACGTATAAGCGGAGAGCCAGTCCTGCATCCGCAAAAACGCATGCCGTTCATCAGGCAGAGCATGTTCCTCATAGGGTACGCCACGTTCTGAGAGCAATCTGGCCAGAAGCGTGGATTGCTCAAACTCTACGTTATAATCATCATCCCATGCACAAGCAGAACCGGGGCGTGCCAGCGGGCAATATCCGCAGCGGGGGAAGACTGCCATTCCAGCTCATGCGCTTTTCGGTTTTCTTCCGGAGAAAGGCCGGGTTTATCGGCCTCCGTCATATCATGCACACCATGAAAATCTGCCCCGGCGGCAAAAATATCGCTGTTGCGGGCCAGCGCCAGTGCCGTCAGATACCCGCCCCAGCTCCCACCCCAGATGCCAATCCGCGCGGGATCCACATCCGGTCTGGCTTTAAGATATCTCGCCGCAGCCAGAACATCCCGATATTCACGCGCACCCAGTCTGCCAATATCGGGTGCGTTGCGGAAGGCCTCGCCATAGCCTGTCCCGCTCCGGTAATTTACGGCCAGCACACTATAACCCTGCGCAGCCAGAGTCTGGTTCATGGCATAGGCGTTGGAATAATAGCCCATGCCGTTAAAGGCAGGGAGCATCTGACGATGCGGGCCACCATGCACAAAGACCAGTGCGGGACGCGGGGTTTGAGAGGCTTCGTCTGGCTCAAAAAGCTGCCCATGCACCTCCTCTCCATCCTCACTCCGAAAAACAATATTTTTCGGGGTGACAAAATGGGTGCCTACAGGCTGTTGCGGGAAAACAAGCGGTTTTCCTTTGCCTTCGGGCGTTACCACAACCGGATGTGTTGTTTGCACGGCATTTGCAGCCAGCAGACCAACGCGGTTGCCCGCAACCGCAAGCTCTGTCTCCATATCTTCATTCTGCGTCAGACGCTGGGGTGAAGAGCCATCCAGAGCCAGCCGCCATGCGTGCCATGCATCCAGATTTCCGATATTACTTGTGTAAAAAATCGTCTTTCCATCCAGAGAAAGCCGGTAGGATGATACCTCCGCTTTATCCGGTGTCAGGCAGACTGGCGCAGCCGTGCCAGAAGCCGACACTGAGCAAACCCGCATCCAGCCACTCCCTTCCCATGGAAAGAGAACATGGGCGGAATCAGACCATAAAAGACCACTGCCTTCAGGCGCAAAAAACCGTGAGCCTGGACCGGAAGGCGGTGTCCAGACAACATGATCGGTATTGTTTTCCAGATTATAAACATGCAGAGACCAGAAAGAGCCTTTCTGACCCTTACCGTCACTCAGCGGTTTATGCTCACGCACAAACGCTACAGCGCGGCCATCCGGGGAAAAGGCCGGCAGACTATCCTGCGCCAGCGCGGGGGCGAGGAACATCATGCTGGCGGTCCGGATACGCCATAATCCGATAAAGGCATGGCTGCCCCGGTCCAGCGTGACCATAAGCGCCGAGCCATCCGGCGCCCATTGCAGCGATGTCAGGTTACCCCGTACCGCCGTAACCTCTTTCGCAACCTTGCCGACCGGACCAATAAACAGCGACCCTTTGCGGATAAACGCCAGCATCTGTCCATCGGGAGAAAAGGTCGGGTTCCAGCCTTCGCCTGCACGAATCGGCCTGCCATCCTCCCGCACGACATACACAGTCTGCTGCGTCGCGAAGGCCTGAAGATCAGGGGTGGGGGAAGGATCATCCGGATATTCCGGGTCTCCTCCCTCCACGTACGCCAGCGTCTTACCATCGGGAGAAAGAGCCAGCCCCCACAAATCTGTTCCGTCATCCTGCGTATAATGCGTCAGAGCTTTTGGCGCATCCGCGGCGTCAGCCACCAGAATGTTGCGCACGCCATCCCGCTTTTCCACCCACGCAAAGCGGGGTGCCGCACTAGCCCCGATCAGATCCGTCGCAAACGGCATGGCCAGAAGGGCGCGGATCTGCTGGGCAGCTCCCGCTGCATCCAGCGGAGCGGCATCGACACAGCCTGCATTCCATACGCTACCGGCCAGCAGCGCCAACGCCAGAACAGAGCGGCGGCTCATGGCTGCTTTCCTGCTAGGGTGGTGAAAATTTCCTCTTCTACACGAGAGAAAGAGGAATATTTTCCACGTTTTTCCTCATCATAATCCGGGAAACCATCTGCAGCGAACAGATAGGCCTCTCCATTTTGCGGATTATACCAGAAGCCGGAATGTAGGCCGTACGCATCGCCCAGATGCCCCCGCAGGCCGCCTTTATACCCCGGATAAGGGCTGGCAGGCTTTCCGTTGGTATCCTCTGTGCCTGTCAGCAAAAACAGGCTCAGTCCATACGCGCTCAGCGGATAAGGACAGACGCCGTTCTGGCCGTTAAAGCTCCATGTGGGGGTTTCCATGTCCTCAATGCTCTGAGGCGTCAGGAGCCTTACCCCTTCCAGTGTGCCACGCTGGATCATGAAGCGTGCCAGACGCGTCAGACCCTGCATGGAAATGCGTAAACCACCCTGCGGAGAAAAGAGTGTTCCGTTACTGCCAATTTTATAAGAAGCCAGCGCATTTTTGTTCCATCCTTTAAGGGGCTGGCTGTCTACTGTGGCCTCATAGCCTGAGGGCACGCGCCCGTAGAGTGTGGCCAGACGCTCCGGGTGGTCGAGCGCCATGATGTTGTATCCACCATCAATTTTCAGCGGCTCCAGAACATGGTGTTTCTGATACTGGTCAAACCGTTCCCCGCTGACACGCTCAATAATGGTGCCGATAAGCCCGTAACAGAGATTGCAATAGGTAAAATATGTTCCCGGCGCGTGCCCATCATGGACAGAAAAATGATAATTCTGATTGCCGGGTTTATGGGTATCATCAAAAAAATCCTGCACGGATTTCCCGGGCGGCAAAACGTACACATCGCCATCGCGGAGCGTTGATGTATGGTTCAGAAGCATCCGCACGGTAATGGGTGTCTGCGGGAAATCTGGATTCCGCAAAGTAAAGCCAAGATAGTCTGAAACATCGTGATCCAGATTGACTTTGCCCTGCTCCACCAGTTCCATCAGACCAATGGTCGTCACCACTTTGGAAATTGATGCAATACGGAACAGTGTATCCTGTCTGACGGGAGCCGTATTTGCGCCATCCCGCCGCGCAAACCCGCCATAATACTGATAAACAGGCTGACCATGATGCAGTCTGACAGCCGCCAGCGCCGCCAGAGGCTGGCTTTCACCCTGCGTCAGCACAGCATCCATCTGCTGATCCATGGACCGTTCCGGCGTCTGCGCCAGTGCGGTCGTTGTGAAAAACGCCAGAGCCAGAGCGGAACAGAGTTTAGAGTTCATGGCGTTTTTCCTTTTGGGTAAAGTGTGGAACGGTATCTGGCTCCGGCCTGAACGGCCTGTTCTGAAAAGAGCAGAGGCTGCATCTCCCCTTTCAGCCAGACACGCAGAGCATCCTCGTAATGTCCGCTGCCCGGCAGAGCGGACTGTCCGGGGAAATTCAGGAACAGAGACTGGTCCCATGCCCCGACGTCACACACCATCAGATAACTCGCACCCCCTGTTACGGCGTACGGGTTGCGTCCCTGTTCAAGAGCTTTGTGTGACAGGTTGGGGTTATACCAGCGCGCCATAACGGTATATGCGTCCCCTCCGCTGCGGGCGTCTTCTCCGCCAATCGGCAAAAATGCTTCTGCTACCGCTTTAACGCTATGCAGCGGGTGACGAAGCTGCACTGTATGTAACCGGCCCCACTGCCACGCGGCAGCAACCGGCCCCAGCCGGTCACGCAGTTCATCCACTGCCTGCTGAAACGCTTTGACAAGCAAAGTATTTCTCTGCGCTTCTGGGGCTGTCCCCAATCTTTCATCCGGCGTTTGCAG
Organism: Acetobacter persici JCM 25330; assembly: GCF_000613905.1. GTDB lineage: Bacteria > Pseudomonadota > Alphaproteobacteria > Acetobacterales > Acetobacteraceae > Acetobacter > Acetobacter persici. The sequence continues at coordinate 35,201 of NZ_BAJW01000001.1, read as the reverse complement.
GAGTGCGAGCAGAACAGAGGCATTGAGCGGCTGTGGCAACAGGGGCCGCAGATGTACGGGCACCAGCGCCTGATAGAACAGGGCATTCAGCCGTGTCCACCAGACCTCATACAGCGCGGCCCCGGCGCTGGCTGCCTCAACATGCCCGTCCCACCGGCGCAAGAGGGTCGCTTCCGCCGCCAGATGCGCAGGCACATCCGGCAGAAACCGCACGACGGACAAAGCGAGATGCGAAAGTGTATCGTGCTGCAATGCCACACTCTGCGCAAGAGTGGCGCGCGGAGAGGCCTGAAGAACCTCCGCAACCCGCTGGTAGCGGTACGGATCCTTCCATTCATAACTCACGCAGCGTTCCGCGTAGGGATAATCCGCTGGCAGATTGAGTTCATTCGAAGTCCCGAACCAGCCACAAGCCGGATTAAAACTGTTCGGGAGGGCATCCAGCGGCTGGAGACCTTTCCAGTCATAACGCCCGTCCCCCGGTGCGGGGAACAGTCCATCATACCCGTTACGCCGCTCCGGCAACCCGCCCGCTGCCTGCCAGCCAATATTTCCTTCGGTATCCGCGTATGTAAAATTTGTCGGGCTGGTATGGAGTTTTAACGCCTTACGGAAACTGTCCCAGTCACTGGCCAGATTGATTCCAATATTTGCCAGCATGCCATTAGCGCCCGGATACAGCCACGTGGCAGACACTGCCACAGCCCTGTTCCGCGCCCCATCAGCCGACACAACAGGCCCCTGCGCCGCATAACGAAGCCTCACGCGCTGCGCAGGACCACCGCGCACCGCGATGGTGGTCTCTTCCGTCTCCATCTCCACCCAGCGCCCGTTATGGAAATAGCGATCCGGGTGATCGGGATGCGTGCGCAGGATAAAGAGGTCTTCCTGATCAATATGAAAATTGGTGCGTCCAAAAGCAAAATATGCGTTATGCCCCTGCATGACACCGGGCATACCCGGTGCGCCGCCACCAATCACATCCAGCCCCGGTGCCGTCAGATGAATAACATGGCGTGGCCCCGGTGAGCCGAAGCTGAGATGCGGGTCATTCGCCAAAACAGACCGACCTGTTGCTGTGCGCGTGGGGGCTATAACCCATGCGTTACTCCCTTCATTAGCGCGGCGGTGGTCGCCTTCCGTGCGGGATGGAGGTGTGTGCAGGCCAGATAACGGTGGTCCATCCTGCAAAACCCCAAAAAGGCCCAGATCCTGCTCCGTCACAGCCTGTACATCCAGTCCGTCCGGCACCGTAAGGATGTGGGCGGGGCGCAGGGGCATAATCAGTGCGTCATAAGCAAGGGCATCCTGCGCGGCCAGCCGGGCACGACGAACTTCAGCCTGCGTGTTCCCGGTCGCTTCCGCGCGCATCCGCACAAGGTCCAGCGCATCCCAGACAAGTGGTGTATACGAAAAAATTCCGAATTCTTTAGGGTATTGTTCTTCATTTTTTTGCAGGTGCGCAAGATATGCGTTAATCCCCGCCACATAGGCACGGCAGAAGCCTGCACTGTGGAGGGAAGCGCAGCAAATTCCGCCTGCGCATCGCCCCGGAAGAGGAAAAGTCTGCTCGCGGTATCAGACGGCACAAAATCCGGGCCAAACACTTCCGCCAGCCGCCCCAGCGCGCGGCGATACTCAAAATCAAGCTGCCAGAGCCTGTCCCGCGCAACCAGATAACCATTTGCAAAAAACGCATCCGGCACGGAAGCCGCACGAACATGCGGCACACCCCACTGGTCTTCCAACACCTCAACCGGCGCCTCCAGCCCCTCTCCCTCCACAATCCGGGAGTTCCCGCCCTTATGGGCCAGAGCAGACGGAGTGACAAAGCCAGCCAGACCCGCGGCCACACCTCCCAGCAGAACATGACGACGGGAAAGAGCGGAGGCGGACTGTTTCATGTTAAGGCTGCATTTCTTCAACAAGATCGCGAATAGTGACGGCCGCCCCGCAGGACAGCGTGAACCCCAGAGCGCCGTGACCAACATTCAGCAACAGGTTACGCCATTGCGTCCGTTCCACCAACGGCACGCCTGTCGGTGTTGCAGGGCGCATCCCGGCCCATGTCACGGCGGACGCGTACGGCCCGGCGGCAGGGAGCGTTTCTTCCGCCAGATGCCGCAAGGATGCAATACGCTGCGGGTCAGGTGACGCATTAAGCGCCCCGATATCCACCATAGCGGCAATACGGAGCCGCTCCCCCAGCCGGGCATAGACCACACGGTTATCATAATCCGTCACGCTCACATTCGGCAGCAAAACGGGGTCAGCCTCCATTGTCAGGCTGTATCCTTTCAGCCCGTAGAGCGGCAGAGTAAGCCCCAGAGGCTGCACCAGCGTGCGCGAGGCCAGACCTGCCGCCAGCACAACAAGATCTGTCGGTAAAAGCGCTCCGTTAACCCTTACCTGGCACGCTCCCGCTTGCCCGGCCTCCAGTGTGGCAACACCGTTTATCAGACGGAATTCTTTGCTATTTTGAAGAGATTTGAGAAGAGACTGGCAGAACAGATAGCAGTCCGCGACTTCATCATCCGGGGAGAAAATCCCGCCTGCCAGTGTGGGGGAAAGACCTGCAAAGGCGGGTTCCACCCGTGCGCAGTCGGCCGGGGTGAGCACCTGCTCCTGTTGCGGATTTTTGACATTCTTTGCTGCTTTGGAAAATTTCTGTGCATTCCTGTAGACAACCAGTTTCCCCGGTTTGCGCCACAGGAAATCCGCCAGACCATCCTGCCGCCACTGGTGGAGCGCCTGCTGTGATTGCAGGGCGAGTTTTAAAAGCCGGGCGGCGTTGGCGCTGTTGGTTCTGGCATTACACGCCAGCAGAAAATCCGTCAGCCAGCGCCACTGCTTCCAGTCCAGCCGGAGCCTGAGTGAAATTGGGGAGTCAGGCCGCACCATCCATGAAAGGGCTTCAAGCGGAACGCCGGCATCCGCCAGTGGCCGCACATAGCGGTAACTCAGTTGCCCGCCATTGCCAAAACTGGCCTGCTCCCCAACATGCTCTTCCTGCTCGACCAGTGTCACGCTATGTCCGGCGCGGATAAGCGCATAAGCAGTTGTCAGGCCAATAACGCCCCCGCCGACTACCGTAATTGTCCGTTTTGCAGGCATAAAATCCGCTGACCCCTTGTGTAAAATGACGAGCCCGCTGAAACATGCTCACGCCGGAGTGCGGGGATCTTCTCAGAAGAAAAACCTAAAAAGAGATACCCCGGCATGCCATTTAAAAAATGCCTGCCCCCCATAACCTGAAGTTAACACCACAGAGGCGTCAGAGATTACGGTATGGCCAGAGGCAGCCCCAGAGCCTCTCCGGCCGCAGTCGCCACATCATGCCGCAAATGCACAACACTGTGTCCGCCATTGGGATGCACACGATTGGTCAGAATAAAAACATAGCAGTCATTCTCAGGGTCAATCCACAAAGATGTGCCCGTGAACCCGGTATGCCCGAACGACTGGTGGGAAAGTCTCTCGCCGCGCGGCGTGGCATACGGCGAGGCAATATCCCACCCAAAACCACGCAGGCTCGTCTGGCCCGCCGGCTGTTGCGGTGTTGTCATCCGCAGCAGCAAGGCTCGGCTGAGAGGAAATGCGCTGGGCCGCCCGGCGCGCTGATCCAGCAAGGCCTGCGCATAGCGCATCACATCCTCTGCGGTGGAAAAGAGACCTGCATTTCCCGCAACCCCGTTCATCCTGCGGGCAGTCGGGTCATGCACCACACCGCGCAGCATGGTGCCGTGTTCATCGTACTGGGTTGGAGCAATGCGCGACAGCATGGCGGCAGGCGGCAGAAAACCGGATTGCGTCATGCCAAGCGGTTGGAGAATGGCGGCCTGTGCATACACATCCAGCGTCTGGCCTGTCAGCTTTTCAACAAGCAGACCAAGAGCAATAAAATTAAGATCACTATAGATAAAGCTGCTGCCGGGTGTTTTGACGGGAACGGCCTGCATAATGCGGTCTGTCGCGGCGGATTTGCCCCACCAGTCCGGCGCGCGGGGCAGGTCAGGTTGCAGGCCGGAAAAATGCGTCAGCAACAGGCGCACCGTAATCTGGCCTTTACCCCCTGCGGCAAACTGCGGAAGGTAGCGGGCAACCGGTGCATCCACGTCCACCAGCCCTTTTTCCACAAGCTGCATAACGGCCAGTGCGGTGATCATCGGTTTGGTGAGAGACGCCATGTCAAACACCGTATCCCACGTCATGGCCTCCTTCACCGGCACAAGACTGCGCGCGCCAAAGACACCCCGATGCAGCAACCGTCGATGCTGCCCGACACCCCATACGGCGCCGGGGCACTCGCCCCGCCTGATGGCCTGCTCTATCAGCGCATCCGCCTTTGCAAACCTGTTCAGTTCACCCGGCGTCTGGCACGCAGAAAGACCAGCCTGCGCCAGCAGAAGAGAGGATCCCTGCAAAAAATGTCTGCGGGAGAGGGAAAACTGCCGCCCGGTCATGGCGAAGACACTTTAAGCGGATGCAGATCCTGTGCATCAAAACTGAAATCAGACCCGACAACCTGCATATGAAACCCCGTAACCTTACCGGACATATCGCGCTCAAACTGCACATAGCTGTCATCCCCGGCATCCTCAGCCCGGTTCTGCCACTTTGCCACAAATAGATCATGCGGGAGAGCCGATAATGTGCCGGAAAGGCCGTCTGCCTTACCAAATTCCATAACAAGAGCGTTATTTTTCAGAAACAGGCGGATATCGCCGCGCCACGCATCATGATAAAGCCCGACATACTCTTTCAGCTCAGAGGCAGGCAGCGTTATAAAGGGCCGCGCGGGAGAGCCCGGTCCGGTTGTAGAAGCCTCCTGCGCGGCCTTTGCCTGCGCTTTTCTGGCCTCATTCTGCCAGTAGGCAACCCAGTCATCACTTTTGCCCGTCGCAATCAGCGAACTCATGGTCAGAGCAATGGAATAGGTCGCGTGGTTATCATCATGGTTGGTGAGCACCACCAGCCCTGTATTTTTTTCCGGCAGCATGGAAACATAGCTGACCATGCCGCTGACGGTGCCTGTATGCCAGACCCGTTTGAGCCCGTAAAAATCTTCCATAAACCACCCATAGCCGTAGGCCCGGAAATGGCTTTTTGTCCTGTCAGCACTGTCTGGCAATGGCAGGAGCGCGTGGGGTGCCCAGAGCGCATCCCGCTGGGCCAGACTGATCACCTTCCGGCCATCCACGGTCTGGCCGCCATTCAGAAGGGTCTGAACCCAGCGGTTCATCCCGTTCACGCTGCACCACACACCGCCTGCGGGTGCCATGGCCGAGGGTTCTGCGTGGTCAGGCAGCACACCATCACTCCCCTGCCCCGCCGCAACATCCCCCTGCCCCTTGACCGGGAATGTGCTCTGACACGCCGGGAGTGCTGCGGTATCAATCAGGCGCGTCTGAACATAATGCTCCCATGTCTGGCCGGATACTTTTTCCACCAGCGCCCCGGCTACAACATAAAGCAGATTATTATAGCATAGTCGGCCCGGAAACGCCCCGTGAAGGGCATGTAGGGCAATGCTGCCAGAATATCTTTGCGCGTAAACGTGCTGTGCGAAAACAGCATCAGATCTCCGGCACCAAGCCCCATGCCGCTATGATGCGTCAGCAGATCGCTCACACGAAAATCTCGCGTAATCCACGGATCTGAAACCCGGAATTCGGGCATGATATCATTAACGCGATCTGTCCATTTCAGCTTGCCTTCATCAACCAGCGTTGCAAGCGCGGTTGCTGTAAACTCCTTGCTGTTGGAGCCAATCGCGAAAAGAGTGCTGGTATCGACCTGACCACTTTTTTCATTATCCGCCTTGCGCCCATACCCTTTGGCGAACACGATTTTTCCATCATGAATCACACCAACGGCAACGCCCGGCACATCAAAAGCCTGCCGTGCTTTGTTCACTACATCATCAATCTGCTTTTCAGTCAGGCCATCTGGCAGAGAGACTGTTGCCGCCTGAACAGACGTGCCTGCCACCACCAGACACAGTGCCGCCAGCGCACTGCACTGTGCGAACATGCTGAAACGCCGCTTTAATTGTGTCTGATTTGAACGCATGGAGGGAAAGACCTGTGTTTGAAACATGAGAAAACTCTAAAGCCTTAGAAATATTTTTTTATGGTACAGCCCATAAAGTGGCACAAAAACGAGCATAAGGAAAAAGACAGAAAACAGAAAAGATGTAAGTGGCGTGGAGGGATACCCGGCCCTGAGGACAACAGAGAGCCACGCCTGAAAAGACGTCCCCTCTTTTACCGGAGAGGGCAGAGCAAGCAGCGTTTTTGCGACAAAACCCGAAAAGAGAAACGCAAAGACGGCGTTTGTCCCGAATATCCTGAAAAACGTCGCAACAGAGCACATAACAGAACTGTTTTTCTGCACCATCCGGAGATCAAACAGAAAGTCACACACGCTCAGGCAGCAGAGCGCCGCGCCGGTTGTGAAAAGCGTGAATGAGCTTGTCCATAAGGACTTGTTCAGCGGGAAAACCAGCGCCCACAGCAGACCAAGCACAACAGCGAGAAGACCTGCGACCATAAGAAGAGCGGGCCGCCGCGCCGGTAAAATATCTGGCCGCCGGAAGAGCTGGCCCGTCAGAACGCCAGATAATGTCGTCCCGAGTGCGGGAAGGGTGCTTAAAAGCCCCTCCGGGTCCCACGTCTTTTCATACAGCACGCCAGTATGCAGCCATGCCCGGCACCACGCGGAAAACTGCCTGTCCAGCCATGCCGCCATATTTTTATCGGCATCCAGAAAAGGAAAATCCTTTCCTGGCCAGCCTGCATCCGGCACAGGCAGCGCATACAGCATTCCCCAGTAAGCCAGAAGGAGGATCGCGATAACGGACACTAAAACCACTGGCTTGCGGACAAACACATAAAGGCTGGCAGCCGCCACGTAACACAGAGCAATCCGCGTCAGGACTCCAAAAAAACGCAGATGCCCGAAATGAAAGAACGGATACAGGCTGAGCAGAAGTTTGAAGCCGATTAATGCCAGACCGCGCCACGCGATATGCGCCATCAACTGGCCCCGCTGCACTCCCTTGCTCAGGCGTCTGTCAAACGCAAAGGGAATGACACACCCCATGAGGAACAGGAAAAACGGAAAAACAAGGTCAGCAAGAGTGCAGCCGTTCCATGCGGCATGCTCCAGCGGGGGCCAGACCTTGCTCCATTCCCCCGGATTGTTGACCAGAATCATGAGGACAACGGTTACACCGCGCAGGATATCAAAAGAGAGGATGCGGGAAGAAGGCGGAAGCTGCACGGCCCCCGCCCCATGCTCTGACCTAGAAATGAACCTGCGCCTTCAGATAAACATACCGCCCTGCATAGTCATACATTCCGGGTGACGTATTATAATCACCGTTTGCGTAAAAATTCGGGTCCCGGCCGCCAAGGTTTTTCACACCTGCCGTCACGCTGTAGATATCTCCGTGATAGGTCAGCAGCAGATCATGATACCAGGCCTGATTGGTTTTCCACCATTCGGAGACAGTCGGGCCATAAGAAGAACTCGGATAATACGTGAACCCATCAATAAACCGGAGCATGTATGTCAGGCTCCAGCGACCATGGGTGAAAGTGGCAGACCCGTTGGCAACCCATTTTGGCACGCCCGCATCCGTGCTGAGATAGGAAATAAGAGGCTGGCCATCCTGACTTTGCGCTTTGTAGGACATGATGTCCTGAATATCCGCACCGAATGTCAGCGTATTGTTGTAGTCAATCGGCACCTGATAGGACGCGTTGATATCCAGACCATCTTCAATAAAAGCGCCGGTATTTTCATGCAGACGCGCAACCGGGTAAAGTTGGCCATTCACATCGCGCCCATTGAGAATGGAGCAGTAACTGCTGGACAGGCCCGTGCTTTCATAACAGCCGTTGAGCTCGGTCGAGAGAGACGGATAGCCGATTGTTTCCGTAATATGGGTATGGAAATAATCCACCGTTGCCGTAAAGCCCGGAATGAACCGCGGTGTGATGATGGAACCGATGGTATAAGTTCTGGAAATTTCCGGCTTCAGATTCACATTGCCACCGGTTTCATATTTCAGAGACCCATTGGTCTGCTTGAATGTGTTCGGGTTGATGCCCTGCGCGCGGCAGTTGTCCGCAATGGTGCTCTGCACGGCGCCGGGATAGGTGGAGATATACGCGCACGGATCACGCGTGCCCGTCAGGCTGATAATTTTGGCTTTATAGAGATCCTGAATAGTCGGCGCCCGGAAACCTGTCGCGATGTTCGCCCGGAATTTAATATCATCCGTCGGCGCATAGATCAGACCTGCGTGCCAGTTGTAAGCCTGCCCAAAGGTATTATAATTTGAAAACCGCCCGGAAACTTCAGCATTCAGTGCTTTAACTGCCGGAAGATTCCGCAACAGAGGAATACTCAGCTCCCCAAAAACTTCTGTCACGTTATAGCCGCCGCCCGTATCCCCGCGCACCTGATTGGAGTTCAGGCCAGCCTGATCCTGCCATGAAGAATGCCAGTAACCATTCAGACTGCGATGTTCGACCCCAAGCGCGATCCCCAGTGGACCATACGGCAGGCGGGCAAGATGCTTGTTGGCAACAGTAAACTGGACGTCCCGCATTTCCTGAGCGGACGGATACACGTCATCAAAGCTGATATAGTTGGCAGCAGCACGGGACATGGTGCCGGAAAAAGGGTTATACGGTGAACAGCCCGCAGTATTTGCGCAAAGATTAGGGTCATAATACCCTTCTGTTGAGCCAGCGCCCCCCGTCTGATGGAAGCCCAGCGCGTTTTCCATATTGCGCCAGTTAACGCGGCCCGTGCCTTTATCGGACGTTGTGGTTTTGCCGTAAGAGAAGAAGAAATCATACGTCCAGCCGCCTGTATGCGGCAACGTGCCACGCGCGCCGCCTGTCAGCTGGTAGTAATCAATATTTTCATAGTCATATTCACGGCCAATCCCGAACATACGCTGGTTCAGCGCGACATCTGACCCAAACGGATTTCCCGGCTCACCGGCAGGCACAACCATTGCGCCGGAATTGCCTGTCAGCGTCGTGGCGGGTGTGGCAATATACATCGGCGTGCCCGCGCTGACTGTATGCGTGTGGCTGTAATTCGCCGTCATATAAAGCTGAAGATTGCTGTTGACGTCAAAATGCCCTGTAGAGGCCAGAGAACCGACCTGCTGTTCCGCTATAATCTGGTTGTCTTTGGAGTAATCATAGTTATCACTCCATTTATAAGGCCTGTACCCACCATGCCCGTCAGAAATGACGGACTGCGCCACACCATCACTGGACGGTGTTAAGGGCGCACCGCCGTTGAGAGCCGCATAGACAGGCAAAGCGCCATACTGGGAACCATAATACTGGTCCTGCCCCGGCGGGTTATTGACCTTTGCTTCCTGCATCGCCCATTTGCGCTGATCAGCCGCCATGGGCGCCTGATAGTTATAGGATCCGGCAATAGTGAAATTACCGCGGTCATGCATGAAATTGAACCCATGCGCGGCGGTCAACGCGGTCGTCTGATCATCCCCGTATTCACTGATCCCGCCGTTTGCGGTCAGCGTTGTGCCGGTAAAATTCTTCTTCAGAATAATATTGACCACGCCTGCAATGGCGTCAGATCCGTAAGTTGTGGAAGAACCATCTTTCAGGATTTCAATACGGTCAATCATGGCGGGAACAATGCTGTTCACATCCGGGCAATCAACCGCGCCATTCCCGTTGACCATACGGTGGCCATCAACCAGCACCAGTGTGCGGGCCGTGCCAAGGCTCCGGATATTCAGGCAGGAACCGCCTGCGTTGGAATAGGTGTTTCCTGAAAATCCCATGGACGGGATGTGCGCAAAAACATCCCCGGTTGTCATGGAGGAAGACTGCTGAATCTGCTCACTTGTAATGACGGTAACCGGCTGAACTTCCGCCGTTTCAACAGCACCCAGATGCGTGCCGACCACGGTGATCGCTTCATCCTTGCCGTTTGTTTTGACCGTCGCGTCCGATTTTTTCGACGCTTTGTTGGTTATGGCTTTCCCTGTGGTTGTCCCGGGCAGAGAAATGATCTGGGCATGTGCCTCAGTCGTCAAACCATAACAAAAGGCAGAAATGCCTAAAAGAAGAAGCCGCTTTTTATAGGTCCCTGATCCAGACATCGTCCACCAGCCTTCCCCGCCAGCCACCACGTAAATACGATATCGGAATGTTCAGAAGAAAACGGAACGCTGTCCATGTCAAAAATGTCACGAACCATTAGCCAGCGGTTAAGGGGGGGGTTACAGAGCAGGCAGACCAGCAAGATCGTCTGTGATCTCTTTTTTAAGAAGCTCCAGAATATCACGAGAAATATGAGAAAGTGCATAATCCGCCCGGAAGAGAACCGTACAGGCTATCCCCAGCGGTGGCTTGAGTGGAAGAGGGGTAGGCAAACCGGGATGATGCAGAGCCGTCAGCCCATCTACAATGGCGCAGCTCCCCCCAACCGGACCAGTTCCGCCGCCATATAATGTGTGCGCACCCGCACAACGGGTATAGCCGCCAGACTGGCTTCTTCCCACACCATATCGAGAAGGCGCGCGGTCGGGTCATTTTCGCTCAGGCCGATATAGCGGGCGGGATCAATATCTTCCAGAGCGACCGGCCCCTTCGTCACTTCCTGATCAATCAGCACCAGCGGCACATCGGCAATATGGCTGGCGGTTAGCCCCTGCTTTTCATAGGTGCCAAAGACAATACCCAGATCAAGGTCATGATTGAGAATACGCGAGACAATTTCCGGCCCGTGCAGCGTATCAATTGTCAACTCGTTCCCCGGATGGGCCGCGTGATAACGCTGAATGACTCTGGGTACTACGCTCAGCCCCAGACTGGGCACGCAGCCAATACTGATAGCGTGACCATCCCGCGCATAACGCAGATTTTCCGTAAGCCGTTTAAGGTCAGAAATCTTTTCAAAAATTGTATTAACGTGGGGCAGCATAATCCGTGCTTCCCGCGTAGGCACCAGCCTGCCCCCAGTCCGCTCGAACAGGGCAAACCCTAAAGACTGCTCAGCATAGCGCAGCACCTTGCTGGCTGCGGGCTGGGAGACATGCAGCACCTCCGCAGCACGACGCAGAGAGCCCGTGGACATGATCGCGTAGAAAACTTCGATCTGACGTAAACGCATAATAAGCGTTTTATCCTTTCTGGTCTGGTTTCCTAATGTTAACATACCACAACAAATTAGAAAGACCCATTTTGTGCCTTCATTCTCCCATCAGAAAAGCAAAATTTTTTCCTTTTGAAGTTTCTATAAGCGCAGAAGACTTCAACTTTCTGTTATGGGTCAATATCTTCTCCATAAATCTTTTTATTTTCTGATCTTTTTTTCAAATGTTCTGCAACAAAATCTTGCTTTCATTCTTATCCTCCGGGCGTTTTTTCTCAGGACTTCATCCTTATGCAAAGGCCCGTAGATACAGGCTTTCCGTCAAAGCAGTGATCACAGATAACCGGCATTTTCTTTACATCATAAATATTCATTATTCTTTTAAAATGAAATACTCCAAAAACGAACTTTATTTTATTCTAAAACCTATATTAATACCTGAATACACAAAAACAAACCCCCACCATAACCCGAAGTTATACGGTACAGAACAATATGGAATTGCGCCCCACTGTTTGTTGCGATGATGCTATGAACAGCCCCGATGAATACTCTGTTTCGTCACGCCCGTCCCTTTCCATACTCAGGAGATGTTCCGACCATGCGCTACAAAACCCTGAGACATTTTCTGCTTTACTCAGCCTCCAGCCTTAGTCTGTTCGCGGTGGTTTCACCGTTACAGAGTGGCGTGGCGTACGCAGAGAACGCGCAGCTTCCTAAAAAAACGTCTGTCAAATACAGCGCAGTCTCCGCCCGAAAGAGCGAGAAGAAAACTCTGCTGCACGTTGCAGACCAGCAGGAAACGCGCAGCACATCTCCTGAAAATGTGGTTGTGACGGGCTCCATGCTCCGTTCTTCCAACAATTCCAACGCCAACCCGGTGCAGATTATCACGGCCAAGGATATTCAGCGGACATCCGCGACCACGCTGTCCGACTATCTCCAGCGCCTGCCCTCCATGGGCAGTGGCGGAAGCTATAACAGCACCACCAATGGCGGGGGCGGTATTGCCTGCCCGGATATCCGCAACCTTGGGGCCTCCCGCGTTCTGGTTCTGGTGGACGGCAAGCGACAGGTGCAGAACGGCGGCTCAGGTTCCTCTTGCGTGGATCTGAACATGATCCCGGTTTCCATGGTTCAGAGCGTGGAAATCCTGAAGGATGGCGGCTCAGAGCTTTATGGCGCAGATGCTGTGTCCGGCGTGATCAACATCAAGCTCAAGCACAATCTGACCACCGGCAATATTACCGTCAAAGGCGGCATCACGCAGTATGGTGACCAGCGAACGGGGATGATCTCCGGCATCAAAGGCTTCAACTTTGATCATGACCGCGGCAATATTACCATCGGCGGCCAGTATCTGAGCCAGGGGCCGGTTATGCAGCGGGACCGCGACTGGGCTTATAACCCCCAGATCAACAATCCTGCTCCGGGCGGTTCGGTTGTTTACGGGTCTGGCATTACGCCCACCACTACGGCTCTTGTAGGTGGCAAGCAGCTCAAGCCAGACGGGAATGGTGGCTTTTCCCCTCTCACCGCGTCTGATCGCTATAATTACGGGCCGGAAGGGACGTTATCCCAGTATATACAAAGCAGCACTCTGACGGGTGACGCGCATTATGAGATTAACAAACATCTCAATCTCTATGCCAACGTACGGTATACGCACAAATCCTCTCAGGCGCAGCTTTCTGCCCAGCCCCTGACCGGGAGTGTGGGCGTTAATTCTCTGCCAGCGGCTTTTGTTCTGCCTGCTGGCAACCCCTATAACGTCTGGGGGCAGGATGTCGGACTTTATAAGAGAACTGTAGAATTCGGCCCACGGTCTTATGATTCAGCAAATGATTCGTATCAGGTCATTGCCGGCGGCAACGGGACGATTGTTGGCAACTGGCAGTATGATGCTCCATGTCTTACGGCATGACGCAGAACACCCTGCGCACACAGGGGCTAGTCAATTACGCGAACATTTTGCAGGAACTAGGTGTTTCACAAAACGGATCTTCCATTGCGTATGATCCTTCCGTCTGCACATCTCAGGCGGGATGCACTTTGTTTGATCCTTTCCAGACATGGCCAAAATCTGCCGTTGATTACGCCAGACATACGGAAATTGATCATTCCACCTATCAGTTGCGGGACTTCAACCTCCGTATCAACAACAATGATGTTGTTAAACTTCCTTACAAAGGCGGCGGACCCATCGGGATAGCGCTGGGAATGGAACACCATAGTGAACAGCTTTCCTACCATGCGGACCCTGAGGTGCAGGCAGGCAACGTCGCGGGGTCCTACACCTCCAGCACGGGCGGCGGCTTTAACGCGACTGAAGTCTATCTGGAAGGCAAAGTGCCCCTGCTGCATAACGTCGCCTTCGCGAAAGATCTGACGATTGATGGTCAGGGCCGCTGGTCGCGCTACAACACGTTTGGCGATACGGAAAACTGGAAAGTCAGCATTAACTGGGCTCCTGTTCAGGATATCCGCTTCCGGGCAACGCTGGGAACATCGTTCCGGCAGCCCAGCGTGTATTCTCTGTATGGTGGTCAGGCCGTCGGTTTTCCTGCGGCCATCGATCCCTGCACACGCCCGGACTATTATGGCGCAGCGGCGGCAACTGTTGTTGCCAATTGCATGAAAGCGGGTGCCGTGCCCGGCAAGGTCACGCAGGCCTATTCCAATCAGCTCCCCAGCCTGCAGGGAGGGAACCCCAAACTCGGCCCGGAAGTCGGCCGGACTTACACGTTTGGCACGGTCATTACCCCACGCTGGACTCCCGGGCTCTCGCTCTCGGTGGAGTACTGGCATACCACGCTTAAAAATACCATTGGCTCCGTTGGGACCCAGTATATTGTGGACCAGTGTTACACTGGGGCATCCCCCGGTTACTGTGCCAATATTTCTCCGCGTGACAGTAACGGGCAGATCACTATGGTGAATGCCACAACGCAGAACCTTGGCCAGATGACCACGAACGGCATTGATTTTGACCTTGATTACCGCGTGCGCCTGACCCGCACGGATGTTCTGACCCTCAGCAACAACCTGCAAGGGCTGGTCGGCTATAATGTTCAGCCTTATGCCGGATCTTCCTTCAGAAACGGTACGGGCCGCCTTTACTATACCGGTGGCGGTGCGTATGCGGGCGCAGGTGTGGGGCACCCCCGCATTACAGATTACGCAACGGCCACATGGACGCATAAAGCGTTTAGCCTGACTTACATGATGAATTACACCAGCGGCATGCGGCTGAACAACGGCTCTGTTGACCTCACCCATTCCTCCGCAGGGTCATGGAACGTGCCCGGCATTTTTACGCATGATGTGACGCTGGGCTATAGACTGAAAGACTGGAACTTTACCGCAGGCGTCAACAATCTTCTCGATAAAAAGCCGCCCTTCATACCAGATGGCGTGATCAATACTGATCTGGCGATGTATTCGCAGAATGCCATTGGCCGGTATGCCTTCCTTCAGGCCGGAATGGATTTCTGAGTGAAGACTCTCAAAACCTGAGGCGCACTGAGCAGACCCACACGAGTGAGTCTGCTCTCCTGCCTGAAGGACTGATATTTTCTGAAGAGCGTCTATTTGAAATGGAGGCTACCCAGAAAGAGCAGAACAAAACCTGCGCCCCCCGTCCAAATTACTGCAAGACTCTTTTCTGGTGGCGTGACAGTCCCGTTTTCTCCAGCAGGACTGTTTGCGTCAGGCGGTCCAGAAATAACAGGCCATCCAGCCAGTCCCCAAGATCGCATTGGTTGCCGATATGCCCCTTACGGCCAGCATCGACAAAAGACGCGCTCCAGTGCCGTGCAAATTTACGAGCCGATGTGACACTCAGCCACGGGTCATTCCGGCTCCCGACCACCAGTGACGGAAATGGCAACGGAGACAACGGGACAGGCTGAACGCCGCCACCCGGTACCGTTCCAGCTCAGGCCCATTCTCCACATCCGCAGGCGCAACCAGCAAGGCACCGGCAACCGTCTCCGGCAGCAGTCCTTTTTTAATCGCGTGCGTAATCAGAAGGCAGCCCAGACTGTGCCCGACGAGCAGAACCGGCTTTTTGCTTTTTTTGACTGCTGCGACCAGCGCCGTCACCCAGTTCTCATAATCAGGTTTTGACCAGTTGGCCTGCGTGACGCGCCGCACCGCAACACCATTGGCCCGAAACAGCCTTTGCCAACTGGACTGCCAGTGGTGGCGGGCAGACCCATCCAGACCCGGCACAATGAGGACTTCAAACCCTGCCAGAGACGCAGAAAGACGCCGGACGATCTCCTCTGGCGCGCTGCCTTGTACGTTCACCTCCTGATGCAGGGACGCTGCTTTCTGCGGGGCTCTGTTTTGTCCTGAGAATGGCAGACGCGACACAGGTTTTCTTTTAAGAGCAGACATTACGCTTCCAATGTTTTTTGCGTCCATTGTCCGTTTATTCACACTCTGTCGCATCACACATTCCTTGTCTGATCAGGACGTTCGGTTGATTTCAGGAAAGCTTCACCAGACGCAGGTAAGGCTTGAGCGTCTTCCAGCTGCGGGAACAGGGTTTTTGCCTGCTCATCACTGACAGACGGCGCAATGATCACATCATCCCCGGCCTGCCAGTTGGCCGGGGTGGTCACTTTCTGTTTGTCTGTTAACTGAAGGCTATCAAGCACCCGCAGAATTTCGTTGAAGTTTCGGCCTGCGGAGGGCGGATATGTCAGCGTCAGTCTGACTTTTTTAGCAGGGTCGATAATAAAGACACTTCGCACCGTCACCTTCGGGTCAGCATCCGGATGGATCATCCCGTAAAGGGTGGAAACCTTTTTGTCGGTATCAGCCAGAATGGGAAAATTAACTTTTCTGCCCTGAGTTTCAGCAATATCCGCCTCCCATGAGGCATGGTCTTTCAGGTCGTCCACCGAGAGACCGAGCACTTTGGTGTTCCGCTTCTCCCATTCAGGCGCAAGCTGCGCGACGGCCCCCAGTTCAGTCGTGCAGACAGGAGTGAAGTCCTTCGGATGGCTGAACAGGATGCCCCACCCCTCCCCGAGCCATGAAAGAAACTGGATTGGCCCCTGTGTGCTATCCTGCACAAAATCAGGAGCGGTCTGGCCTAGCTGGATTGTCATAAGCGCACCCTAAAACCACACGGTTAAATCTGAAATAAAATAAGCACATATTTTTCTCGTTGTAAAAAACATAATTCAATATATTTTAGTGGAATAGAATTTTGGGCATCTGGCCCCCTTTCAAGGAAAGCCCATTCAGCCGTGGAGACCGAACTTATGCGTAGAAAAACACTCTGGTCTGGCCTGATGGCAGGCGTGCTTGTGCTGCTGCTCGGGGGCGCACTGGTGCCCGCACACAACACACAGGCCGCTCTGTTTGCGCTTTCAGATGCCACGTCCTGCCTGTTCCAGTATGATGTGACGCAGCAGACGCTGGAAATTGCCTCACGATGAAACCACTGAGGCCCACTAGCGGCTACCGCGCCATAATCTGGTAAGGTTTGACCAGAAACACGCAGCAAGCTGACAGAAGACACAGCACGAAACTGAGAAACCCAATCCCCAGATACTGGCCGCTATTACCGGCGACGCCAGCCAGCACTGTGGTCGTTGCCTGAGAAAGCATCCACGCGCCTCCGGAACGAGACGCCAGCTTTCCTGAAGGGTCAACCAGACAGGTTAAGCCAACCAGAGCAGGGTAGATAAAAAACCACAGAGCATAGTTTAAAGAAAATGCTGCTTTAAAAACCAGCCACGATGGCGGCCATGCCTGAAAAAAGCAGATCACTCCCGTCAAAAGAAGTGCGGGAATCAGCAGGCGCATACTTGCCGTATTCCGGCTAAGCCGCACACTCGCAAGACAGACGCACAAGCCGAGCATATTTGAAAATGCTGATAATGTGCCAAATGATGCTGTGGTGAGGCCTACTGACGCGGCAATACGCTCCGTAAAAGGCCAGACCGCGAGACTGCCGCCCGTGTAGCACAACACAGCAAGTAATCCGGCAATGGCAGGCCCGGATGCGGGCTGCCCCGTCCGCCCTACGCCTCCGGGCTGATTAACGGTATCGGGCAGCAGCCGCATCAGGGGTGCCAGTGCAAGCACAATACATGCCAGAACAAGGAAAATGCCCTTTTGCCCGGCAATCTTGCCGATAGAAGGCAGAAAAAGGCTGGACGCAGAAAAAACAATCGTCTGGACGACCATCACAAAAGAAAGCACAAAAATGGGTTGCCCCAGTCGGCTGACGCCCACATTGACAACCGCATTCAGTGCGCCAAGCCCCAATCCGGATAGCACACGAAGCCCCAGCAAACCCCAGAAACCATGTACATAGGCAGATGTCGCCTGTGCAAAAACAACGCAGACGGCTGCAACAAGCGCCAGAGAACGCAACCTGATACGATGAACAGCGGAGGCTATGCCCGTCATGGCCGCAGCATAAGAGAGCATTTCTACACTGCTCCACACGCCAGCCTGCGCGGCAGTCATCTGCCCATTTTTTATCAGTTCCCCGACCGCAAACGGACCCAGAGAATTCATACTATGCGCGGCACAGTCCGCCGCGCTGATTGCCACGAGGGTCATAACGCCAAGTGTGCGTGTTTGCTGTAACATGCTTAAAGAGACCGCATGACTTCAAAGCCGAAGGACCGTAAATCACCGGGATACCGGCTGATATTCCGGTTAAAGAACTCACCAAACGCATTTGTATAGGTCATCTGGTTTGTAATATTATGCAGCCAGACCGCAACTTCCGTCTTCTCATCAACAGAATGCCAGGCAATCCTGACATTGCCAGTAATAACAGGCTTTTGGGAAAAAGCATTTCTCACAAGTGCCTGTGTCTGCGGTGACGATAAAAATGCAGCCGGTGTGGCAGGGTGCACATCAGACCATGCCTGAAAACGATACCGGCTGGTGTAACGCCAGTCTGTCTGGAGTGTAAAATCGCCAAATGATACGGGGATTTTATAGCTCAGCAAAAAGTTGGTCGTGACGTGAGGCGCCCGCTCAAGCGGCTGACCGGACAGATCAACCGGGTTCCCTCCATTAAAGGGTGTCGGCGCGCTCGCATTCCGGAAGCTTGTATAATGCGCATCCTGATAGGAAACGCCAAAAGACCCAAACAGGTTATCCGTCGGCCGCACCTGTCCTTCAAATTCAAATCCGTTGGAGACAGCACGGGCCGCATTGGTAGTGTGCGTGCCGGTATTTTGCAGAATTGTCACCTGCATATTGTTATAATCATAATGGAAGCCAGAAAGATTAAGCTGCGCCTTGCCCCGCCATAACCGGGCTTTTACCCCGCCCTCATAATCAGTCAGCACTTCTGGGTTATACAGGCTGAAATCGGACGCCGTTGCCACATAGGTATTGTAATTGCCGGTCCGGAAACCGCGTGCATAGCGCAGATAACCAGTAATCCCGTGTGAAAAACGATATTTCAGGCTTGCATCTTCACTGTCCCGGTTAAAGGTTTTCTTCAGCGGCGGTCCGCTCAGACTCTCCCCTGTAGCAGGATCAATAAATGTGCCCGTACTGGTGTTGATGTAGGTCAGAGCCCGGCTGCTCGTATCATACGGGTTGGAGCTTTGCGTAGTATAAGCCCATGCCTCGCCGTTCGCGCTCCGGGTTTCAGACGTAAAACGGCCGCCGATATCAAGGGTCAGGCGGCGTGTGAGATCAAAAGACAAAGCCGAGAAAACCGCAGCATCCTGCGTATTGATATTAAAGCTGGATGCGTTGCCGTTCACCCCGAAATCAATCGGACTATAAAGCGGCTGCTGGCTGAAAGACTGCGTCATGTTACGCAGATAATAGACACCCCCGATATAGCGTATTTTCTTGTTCTGCGGAGACGCAACCTGAATTTCGTTACTCAGAACCCGCGCCACGCCGCCAATATTTTCCTGATAATCCACATCAGCCGGGCTGGCATCATCATCCGAGAAGACATTGAAATGATTCCATTCCAGAGCAAAAATATTACTCAGGCTCCAGCCTCCTGCAAAATCATAGCGTGCCGTAGCAGAAAGCCCGGCCCGTCTTGTTGTTGCATCCGTGCGCCCGTTATTCTGGATATCCCTGCGCGATGTCTGAGCATATCCCTGAGCATCCGTCCCGCCCTCCAGAAGCCCTACATGATCAATGGGGACTTCCGTCCTGTTCCGCCCAAGATGGGCCTTGATCAGAATAGAGAAATTATCAGTTGGTTTTGCAAGAATCTGTCCACGCATATCATAATACTGATATCCGCCTGTCGGGTTTTTATGGCTGCCATTATAATACTGGCCATCCATACGCCGGTTCACAATGGCAAAGCGCGCCATCAGTTTATCTTTTATAATCGGGCCGCCAATGGCGCCTTCTTCTCCCCACAAGCCGTAATTACCAGCCGTGCCGCGCACATAACCATCAAGAGTGTTTGTCGGTTTCTTGGTGTAATAAGACACCATCCCCGCCGTTGTATTTTTGCCCTGTAAGGTGCCCTGCGGGCCGCGAAATACTTCCACATGGTCAAGGTCGTAAATTGGTGTGCCCTGCGATGCACCGCTATCCAGAAACACGTCATCTTCAGACACACCAACCGCAGTTGTCATGTTTGCTGAAAAATCATTTGTACCAATCCCGCGCAGGCGGTAGCGCGGATTGGTCGAGCCTGACGTGCTTTCTGCCATAAGGCCGGGAATATCGCGCGCCAGAGACAAAGCATCCCGCACACCTGTGGTCTGAAGGGTCTTGCCAGAAAGTGCCACAACGGACGCGGGTGTTGTATTCACCTGCTGAGCACGCTTGTTCGACCGCACCGTAATTTCCTCAAGTGCTGAGGGTTTAGACTGTGGCATGGATACAGCCGCACGGTTTTTCTGACTGGCCGGCTTCTGCACTACGTCTTTTGGGGCGGCTGAAACGGTATGAGGCTCTGTTTCGGCTGCGTATGCCGCGCATGTTGCCCCCAGAGAGACAACAAAAGTGAGAGACGCGCGGTAGGGAAAGTTATTGAAGAGCATGTCACAATGACCCAACATCCTGTGGTAGCAGCCGCGCTTCGGCTTCAAGCTGCTCCAGAGGTTTATGATGACGGATATAGGCGCGGTGCGCATTGGCGGGAGGCTGATAATCCCATGCCGTACAGCGGCCCGTCGCCAGAGCCCGCTTTACGAGCGCCCGCCGTTGCTGGCTCAGCACAACTTTCTGGCGGAGCAGTTCAAAATTCCATTTCTGAAGAACTTCGGTCTGGAAAGCCTTTACATCGGCCTGATAAAGAGGAAGGGACGCGAGGTTCCGCTTTTCATCCGGGTCGTCTTCCAGATTATAAAGCTGATCAGGATCATCCGGCGTGTAGAGGAATTTCCATTTCCCCCGCCGGATCATGACAGTTGGCGCAAATGTGCCTTCACCCAGATATTCGCCATAAACTTCGTCTGTCCAGCCGGTCTCCCCTTTAAGCAGTGGCATCAGATCACGACCCGTAACCTGCGGCGCAGAGGGTGCGCCAGCCAGCCCGCAGAGGGTTTCCCCCACATCCGCAAGGCACACAGCCTGAGCCACCTGCTGTGACGCACCATCCGGAAAAGCCATGAGAAGCGGGATACGGGCCGCCCCTTCCCGAAAGGACATTTTATACCACTGCCCATGCTCACCGAGCATTTCACCATGGTCACTTGTAAAAATAATAGCAGTGGTCTTGTCCAGCCCGGTCTGACGCAAGACCTCAACAAGCTGCCCGAGCTGATGATCAACGTAGGACAGAGCGCCGTAATAAGCGCGCCGGGCACGCAACACGTCAGACTCGGATGGGCGCTGGGCATCAATCCCGCATGCCGCCCGGATACGGTCAGCAGAAGGGTGATTTTCTACGGCATCAGGCACACGCGGAGAGGAATGTCACTCTCTGCATAGAGATCCCACCATTCCGGACTAATATTGAAAGGATCATGGGGGTGCGTAAAGGACACGACCATACAAAACGGCCGCTTATCATCACGCTGGCGGGCCAGATCAAACAGCTTGCGGCGGGACGCAAACGCAACTTCTTCATCAAAATCAATCTGATTACTGCGCAGAACCGGACCTGCATTCAGCACGGAATCCATCGAATGATACCAGTCTGGCCGGTCCTCCTTGTTCTGCCAGTCCGGCACCCACGTAAAATCCGAAGGGTAAATATCTGTGGTCAGGCGCTCCTCAAAACCATGTAACTGGTCCGCTCCGACAAAGTGCATCTTCCCGGCAAGAATGGTCTGATACCCGGCATCGCGCAGCCTGTGGCCGAATGTGGGAATGTCTGAATGCCATTCACTCCCATTATCCATAATCCCGCTTTGAGAGGGCATCAGCCCCGTCATGAAGGCGCCCCGAGACGGCCCGCAGAGTGGGCTGACCGTGTAGGCATTCTTAAAAACTACGCCACGTTCTGCCAGACTGCGCAGAGCGGGCACTTTTGCCGGGGAGGGGTCACGCCCCCCCAGAAAGGCTGGCAACGCAAGAGCCGTCAGCTGGTCCGCCACGACAACCAAGAAGTTCAACGGAGCATCTTTTGTCACTGCATCACTTTCCACTGCTAATTTAACTATTTTATGTCGTTTTATTTCTTAAAATAAACCATGATATACGTTATTTTTGATCTATCCACGTTAATATGTGTTGTATAAGCATAGCTTATGACACCGAATCAAGCTGACTATCTGTTACGCTCGCTCCGCCTGATTGAGGCTGTTGGCCGCTGTGGCAGCTTCAGCACAGCAGCGCTTGAGCTCGGCATGACCCAACCGGCCGTAAGCCAGCAGGTTGCTCAGCTTGAAAAACTTTTAGGAGTGGTTTTGTTTGAGCGTCGGCACAGGGGGGTGCTGGCTACCAGACACGGCCAGATGCTCCATGCGACAACAAGTGATGTGCTGGCACAGCTCTATAGTACCATGGAGAGCATACATGACAGTCATTCCAGAAAAACGCTTACAATCCTCACAGATTATGGGTTCGCAGCGAACTGGCTTCTGCCCCGGTTGTCTGATTTTGAAGAGAAATTTCCTGAATTTGACGTCAGTCTTCTGACAACACAAGCCAGGCGAGACGCCAAAATAGACCACAGGAACACCCCTCATGATGTTTCCATTCTTTTTGGGGAGGACCCCCATGCACACGGCGTTTCTTCAATCTGCCTGTTTCAGGAAGAAATTGTGCCTATCTGTAGTGCCCTGTATTTCAGAACAGCGGGACCATTTCATGAACCTCAAGATCTTCTCTCGGCAAAGCTTTTACATTTAAGCGGGCCGGACCATCAGTGGTTTACATGGGCAGACTGGTTTGGCGCGATTGATAGCAGCCTCCCGTTAAAATCATTCCAGAAAAATGGTTTATTTTTTGGAAATTATCCACTCCTGCTTCAGGCTGTGTTGCAAAATCAGGGTATCGCTCTGGGATGGAGGCCTTTGATTGATGATCTGATAAAAACCGGTCAAATTGTATCTTTAAGTAACAAGAGCATTAAAAGCCAAAGAGGATATTTTATAGCAACTGATTCCAAAAAAAAGCGTCATGTTGACAGTTTTATACAATGGATTCTTACACAAGCTCATGCCTCTTAAATATGATCGCCAATCCTAACATCAACCTGACATCCTTAATTTCTTCCAGAAAAACCGGATAAAATACTGGGTAATACTCCCTTTTCAAGACAACATACACGCATCCTGAATGCACTGCGCGAGGAGCACGAAAAGCGATCTTTAAAGCGTAAAATAGAATTCTTGAAAACATTCCAAAAAATCAAATATTTTGAATGCGATAAAGAGACCAGATTTTCTGAATTCCGGGAGGCTGACAGATAAACTCTGCCGCCCTCCCTTTATCTGAAACAAAAATCAATAAGCCTGTTTCTCTTGCTTTATTCTAAAGAGGAAAACGCTCACAAACGGTAGCTTATTTTAGCAAAATAGTATCCGCCCATGAAGCCATACGCCGAATAGTATGGATATTTAAAGGCGCCGCTAGACGAGGCCTGCCCGGCTTTGGACACCTGATTAGGATATTTGTTGAACAGGTTTTGCGCCCCCACGCTGACGGACCAGCGCGGCGTAACATCATAACTCACTGTAAGATTGGTAATAAATGCCGGTTTGACAACCGTCCAGTCCTTCGTTGCTAGGCTTGGGTTAGCAATATAGGTCAACTGGCCGTAGCGCTGCTCCTGAAAGGACACCATCCATTTATTTTTTGCCCATGTAATGCCAAGAGTTTCCCGGTTTTTAGGGGAAGAATGCAGTAATGTGTTCTGGGCATACCCATCAAAATACGGCTGGTTAAACGCAAGAAGCTGGGATGGCGTGGCATTGTAATGCTGATCTCAGTATCCGAGAAATTGACACCAATGGAAAAAATCCACTGCCCGTAATCATGCAGATTCAGGTTATAGGCAGCATTCACATCCCCGCCATTGGTCACGGTATTGACCGGGTTCGTATAGTACTGAACGTAACGGATACCATTCAGGCCAAGACTGTTCAGCATACTTTCCACCGCAGTGCCTCCAAACTGGGTGGAATTGGCCATGCGGTCATTGATAGCGATGCGGTAAAGGTTGGCTGTGAGTGTGAAATTATCGACCGGATGCGCGTCAATCCCGATACTGTAGCTGCGCGAATACTCGCCTTTTAACGGGCCACCCCCTAACGCGCTGGCCGCAGCGCTCGTCGTCGGTAGCTGTGCAAAGGTGTAGGTCGGAAAGGTTGAGGTATAATAATAATTTTCCTGACCAAGTGTCGGCGGTCGATAGCCGGTGTTAAAATTAGCGCGAATGGCCCAGCGTTTGTTAAAATCATAACGGGTGCCAACGGAGCCTGTTTCCGTCGTCGTCAGATTGGAATAGCTGACCACATGCCCACCCAGTGTCCACTCCCATTTTGGCAGAATATGGAAAGAGAGATTAACATGCCCATCAAACGTATCCCGCGCAGTGTTACTGGCAGTATCAGGGGATGCACCAATATGGCCTGAGGCTCCCGGCGTTGCCGTAGCCCCTGCATTTGGCCCATCCAGCACCTTGACGCCACCATTCGCCCAGGACTGATAATCGCCCGCCGTCAACTGGAACGTATCGTGCCGGTATTCTCCGCCAAATTCCAGCATGACCGGCCGAGACAGAAAGGACGGCGTGAAGTTTCTGGATGCCTTGAACCCCGCCACAAACTGGGTAGAAATATCGGACCCATCGTAAAAATTACGTTTGCTGTCCAGACCAAATGTCGGGTTATTGGAATTGAGCGTTGTATAACTTTCATCATCCCGACCGAATGTTACGTACCCATCCCAGTCAAACCCTGCGGTTGTACCCTGCACACCGCCGTTAATCTGAAAGTCATTTTCCGTCATTCCCATCAGCGGGATAAAGCCATCAGGATAGAGGGCACGCACCGTATTGTTGTTGGCCTGATTGCGATAAGTAACCTGATTTTCAACCGTCCTGTGTCCATACGTTCCGGTAAGATAACCACGAATACTGTCCGTTATGGGTAAGGCTCCATTGAGGGAGAGCGTCTCCATGGTTGTGTGCCCCAGCCCTTCCAGCCTGTTATAGTCCCGCCCTGCCTTTTTCTGGCGTGGGTCGACACTCCCGTCGGCCAGAGGGAAGTACATGCTGCCTGTATAAAGCCCGGAACGATTGGTGGGGAGCTGGTTGGATACCTGTGCCGCAATATCCAGAAAGCCCCCGCGGTTACCGAGCTTTATGGCATAGTCCCCATATCCATTTACGCCCACGCCATCTCCGGCATAGTAGCCGCTGTCTACAAAATTGAGCGATCCTCCGCTTGTATTATGCTTCAGCACAATATTGACGGCACCGGCGATGGCATCCTGACCATACAGGGCAGAAGCCCCTTCCGTTATCACTTCAATATGGTCGATAGCACTCAGGGGAATCAGGGACAGATCGGCGGGCTCCGTTCCGGAATTAGGCCCAGCGTTCGCGTTGAAATTTGCTGTCAGATGCCGCCGTTTGCCATTGACCAGCACCAGAGTCTGATCGGCCGAGAGGTTACGCAACTGCATGGTGCGAATAAAGCGGTTGGAGCCCACGCCACTGAATGAGGGAGAGCTGACTGAAGGCATAAGCTGTTCCAGCGCAGCCATAGCGTTGCTCTGGCCTGTTTTGACAATCTCCTGCGCGCTGATCACCTGAACATT
The DNA here is from genome assembly GCF_000613905.1 of Acetobacter persici JCM 25330. Taxonomy (GTDB): domain Bacteria; phylum Pseudomonadota; class Alphaproteobacteria; order Acetobacterales; family Acetobacteraceae; genus Acetobacter; species Acetobacter persici. Next base: position 9,854 of record NZ_BAJW01000001.1, on the reverse strand, counting down.
GACGGTACTGTGCCTGCGGGTTGTGCCGGAAAGCACCGGATTTTCCTGCCTGCCCACTACCGAAATTGTTTCCGGGGAAGCCTGTAAAACCTCCTTTTTATGAAACGGTTTTGCTGCTGTCGCGCGGCTTTTTGTGTCAGGCTGATGGGAAGAGACCGTATGCGTGCCCTGACGCTCCCGCGTTTTGCCTTCCTCCACCGTACCTGCATATGCCGTTGCCGGAAGGGCCGCCATAACAACAACAATTGGAAGTGCTTTTCTTCCACTCGCGACCTTAACAACCATAGTGAACGATCCCTTTTTCATACAACTGTTTTTAATAGTTATATTTAGATAAAAAAATGCCTCTTGGCTGATTCAGTAAGTAAAGGTAATCGGCGGCGGCTCTTCGTTAAGAAGAAAATTGCCAATAGCCTTGTATTTGTAAGCCACGCTATCATGCGTTGTATGTGTGCGGGCGTTACGCCAGTGCCGGTCAAAATTAAACGGCTTCTGTGTTGTGGCGGCACCCCCAACGTCATACAGTTTCTGCGAGACGTGCAGGGCGCTTTCCGTGGATGCTATTTTTGCTTCTGCAACCGCAATTGACGACTGCACCAGAAGATTTTCCGTTTCTTCCTTTGTGGCATGACCACGGCTGACGTCTTCCAGTTGCGCACGGGCCGCCTGCTCCACATATCCGGCGGCACGCCGGACCAGCGCTTCGGCTGCTCTTACACGCGCTGCAATTTCTCCTACCGCGTAAAGAATGTAAGGATCATCAGTCGCTTTGCTAACACCACTTTCACGCAGGGGGCGTGTATGGTTTCTGGCCCAGTAAATGGCATCATCAAGCACAGCCAGCCCAATCCCCACATCAATAGCGCAATGGATCAACTGCGCCGAGGCCCCAACGTAATTCCGCCTGCCCGACCAGTGGCCTGTTGGAATAATCTGCTCTGCTGAGAGGGCAATATCGTGAAACTCCGTCGTCCCGCTGGCTGTGGTACGCTGGCCCATGCCATCCCAGTCGTCCTTTAAGACAAGGCCCTGCGCATCTCTGGGCAACATGACGTAGAGCGGTTTCCCTGCCTCATCGAGCGCCTGTACCTTAATCAGATCCGCAAAAAGGCAGCCTGTGCTGTAAAATTTACGGCCTCGCAAGACTGTCTTGCCATCAACATGCGCGAGATGGGTATGAATTTCCCCTCTGAAACTACCGGTCCGTTCCGCCACTGCACCAGAACTGATGTGGCCGCGCCCAATCTGCCCCAGATAACGGGCCTGCGCGTCTGGTCCGGCCATAAGCCGTAATTGTTCAATATTGATAAAATGCGGGAACAGGGCCTGTGCTACATTCGGGTCTGCTTTACCCAGAGCTATAAAGATCTCAGCAACCGCACCCTGAGTAACGTCTCCACCCCCAAGCTCTTTTTGCACCCGTGCCGCACCAAGCCCTGAACGCGCAATTTTTTCAAAAATATCAAACGGTAAAATCCGTTCTGCGTCCCGCTGCGAAGTCTCTTCAGCAATCACGGGCGCAAGCGTGCGGGCGAGATGAACATAATCTGTCATGACTGTGAATCCATTACCGAATAAGGCTGAGAGACCGGAAGGCGCGCCGTACGGGCGGTCATGGCAAGCATGACAATCACGCCAAGCCCCACAAAGAGGCTGACAAGACTCAAAGCGACCTCAAACCCACCCAGCCGCGTTTTGAGAAAACCAATTAAAACCGGCACAAGCATGCTGCTGATCTGGCCGCAGCAATTGATCAGCGCAAAACCAATGGCCCGGTCCTGCGCTGGCAACAAGCCTGCGGGAATACTCCAGAAAATTGCTGTTGCAATCAGATAGCCTGCAACCATAACAGTCAGGAAAAAGAGGGTTTCTGTCGTTCCGTGCGCTATCCACGGCAGAGCCAGCATGCCTGCCATAGCCAGTGCTCCGCCCAGCGCGAAATGCCAGCGCCGCTCCTGATGCTGGTCTGAATGTCGGCAGGCCAGTAGCATCGCCCCAATACCCACCCCATGCGGCAAGGCACTTAAAAGACCAAGCTGTTGCAGGTTCTGCACCCCTGCGGCACGCAGGAGCGACGGCACCCAGAAATTGACGACATTCCCCGTGCACGTAATGGTAAGGCAGTAGCTCAGCGACAGTAACCAGACTGTACGGTTGGAAAACGCACTGACAAGAGAAGCCCGGACGGGACGAATGGTTGCGGACGGTTCGCGTACCATGGCCTGCTGAATGATTATTTTCTCATTCTTCTTTAACCAGCGTGCGTTATCAGGCTTATCAGCCAGCCAGCCAAAGGCCAGAAATCCTGCAACAACCGGCGGGAGCCCCCCGAGCAGAAACAGCCATTGCCACCCGTGCCAGCCCCAGAGCCCGGCCAGATGGGTCATGATCCAGGTTGCACTCGGCCCCCCGACGATCCCGCACACAGCAATCGCCATGATAAAGCCTGACGTAATGCGGGCGCGGTAAGCGCTGGGGAACCAGTACGTCAGATAAAGAATGACACCGGGAAAAAACCCGGCTTCCGCCATCCCCAGCAAAGTGCGCATGCCATACAGGGAGTACGGCCCCTGCACGAATGCCATACCAACAGTCACCAGTCCCCAAATAATCATGATCCGGGCGAGGGTTCTGCGTGCCCCCCACCGCTCCATGACCAGATTACTCGGAATTTCGCACAGCAGATAACCGGCTGAAAAAAGGCCGACAGACAGACCAAAAGCTGTGTCGCTGATATGCAGATCCGCACCGAACTGAAGATGCGCAAAACTGACAGCCACGCGGTCCAGCCAGTTAAACACAAGGCAGATGAACAGGAACGGCATAAGACGCCACGCCACACGCCGGAAAACAGCGCCCTCTGCCACTCCGGCAGGAGTCAGATCCTCATTGCTCATATCGACCGACTTCCAGTCTGGCCTGATCAACCAGCGCATAATGCCTGTCCAGCCGCGCACGCCGCTCAGCCAGCAGCAGCTGCTTGCTCCATGCCATGGCGGATGTCGGCAAACCTGCCAGGCGTGTGGCGAGAGCTGTGGCCTCTGCCAGCGGATCCTGTGCAAGGGAAGACACCAGCCCCATGCGCTGCGCATCTTCAGCATCAAAGCTGCGGCCCGTCAGCATAATATCCAGCGCTGCGGCCTCTCCGATCAGCGAGGGCAACTCTATCGCGCTGAAGCCGGAGAGCATGTCATGCTCGACCTCAGGAAAACGAAAACGGGTTCCGGGCGCTGCAATCCGAAAATCACAATACATGGCGATGCTTATCCCTAACCCGATGACATGACCGTGCAGGGCCGCAACAACGGGTTTGGTAAAGTCTTCCGCAACACCGGGAATACAGGAGGCCAGCACATCTGTTGTCGCCACCTGCTGCGTTGCAGTGATTTCCTTAAGGTCGGACCCTGCACAGAACGCCCTCTCTCCCGCACCATGCAAAACCACGGCTCTGACTGCGGAATTATGCAGTGCTTCATGCCAGATACGCCCCAGTGCTGCTTTGTCGTGACTGTCCAGCGCGTTCAACCGGTCAGGACGGTTGAGAGTGATGGTGAGAACACCGGACTGAATAGCACTATCTATCATGGTTTATCCCGAATTAAGCATGATTCCGATTCGTTAAATTAGCCATAGCAACATTTTTCGATGTGGAATATAAAAAGTTTATATTATGTTCTTTATGTTCGTTATATGAACAAATATCAGGACTGTAACAATGAAAGCAATTATCCTTTCGGACTTTGGCGGTCCCTCTCAACTCAGGCTGGAAGACGTCCCTACACCTGAGGCTGGTGCGCATGATGTGCTTGTGCAGGTTGAAGCCGCAGGGGTGTGCCACCATGACCTGCTGCACAGAGCAGGCAAACTGGCAGGAGCCCCTAAGGGGGTTATCCTCGGTCACGAGTGGCGGGCCGCGTTGTGGGAACGGGGGCCGCCGTAACCACGCTGCGCGTCGGGGACCGCATAACCGGCTATCAACGCCGCTTTTGCGGACAATGCCGGGACTGCCTGAGAGGGCGGCAAGACCTGTGCCGCGCCGTCTCTCTCCCCGCCGTGGATACGGAAGGCGCTTACGCCCAGTATATTCGCCTGCCCGCCGTCTCCGCCATCCGCATCCCGGATAATGTCACGTTTCAACACGCCGCCCTTGCGTCCTGCCCTATTGGCACCGCCATGCGGGCACTTGTCTCACAGGCCGGACTGACTGCGGGCGAGACTGTTCTGGTCAACGGGGCCAGCGGAGGGCTGGGTGTGCATCAGATCCAGATTGCCCGCGCGCTGGGGGCGCAGGTTCTTGCCGTGACAGGGGACCCTGCAAAAGCCAGCAGACTGGAAGAACTTGGAGCATCCTCAGTCATAGTGGCACCCGATGGAAACTACAGTGCTGCGGTGTGGAACCAGACCGGTAAGCGCGGTGTGGATGTTGCCATGGAGAATCTGGGCCTCACCCTCCCCCAAACCCTGCGGGCAACAGGCATGGGCGGACGCATTGTGGTGCTGGGCAATATCGCTCCGGCACCTGCCGAAGTCTCACCCGGTCTGCTGATCGGGCGCAGGCTCCGTGTGCAGGGGTCTGGCAGCGCCACGCTGGATGAAGTCAGCCAGTCTCTCGCCATGATTTCCGCAGGCCTTGTCCGCCCGCAGATTGACCACGTCATGCCCTTTACGCAGGCGGCGCAAGCCCATGCACTTCTGGAAGCAAGGCAGGTGAACGGCCGCATTATTTTAAGCGGGTGGTAAAAACATGAGCGTGCAAAATCTTTTTTCGAATGCCGCAGCCCGATGGCCTGATACGGTTGCACTCCATGAACCCGCTACAGGCCAGACGCTTTCCTTTGCGGATATGCAGACTGCTTTACAGGGCTTTGGGGCGTTTCTGGCGGCACAGGGCGTAACACCCGGCGCACGGGTTGGGATTCTGGCTGATGCCAGCATTCCCTATCTGATTGCCGATTACGGCAGCATGGTTTGCGGTTATGTGCGCGTGCCGTTTGACCCTTCTCTTTCCGTTGAGGAATTACGGAATCAAATCAGCGACGCCGATATTGCCATTCTGCTTCATGACCCTACGCATGCGGAACTGGCAGAGCAGGCAGCAGGGGTCACCTGTGTTTCTCTTCTTACAAGTTGGCCGATATCAGACGCGCCAACAGCACTCACCGTATCAAAAACTGCTCTATCCACACTGGCATCTCTCAATTATACGGGGGGCACAACAGGACAGCCAAAAGCGGTTATGCACACGCAGGGCAGCCTGAATGCCATTGTGAACAATATCGGACTGGCGCGCCCGACAGACGTTGGGGACGTACTGTTAAACGTCCGGCCTTTGTGGCCCATTGCCTCAGTCTCCGTGCTGGCGCATCTGTGCCACGGGGGGAGTGTGGTGCTGGGAGGGCGGTTTAACCCCGCAACCTTTTTCTCTCTCCTTGAGGCGACCAAAGCCGCCTATAGTTCACTTGTCCCGACACAGATTGCCCGTCTCGTGCAGCATATTGCGGAACAGGCTGACGTTCCTGAAAGCCGGAGAACGCTTCCTTTTTTCCGCTCGCTCGACGTGGGTGCGGCCTCGCTGCCCTCAGAACTGCTTGAGAAAGCCATGTCTCTGCTTGGCCCGCGGCTAAGCATTCTTTACGGCATGACCGAAGCGCCCTGGAGCTTTTACCTGCCTGCCCCGGAACTGACTGCTCTGCATGCCGCCGGAAACTCTATTGGAGCGGTAGGCTTCCCACTCCGGCAGGTGCAGGTTCGTCTGTCCGCCACCATCCTCCCTCTTAACGCAGGAGAGGTGGAAATTTGTGGCCCGCACCTGATGGCGGGATACTGGAAGCAACCAGAAAAAACGGCATCCGTATTACAGGATGGCTGGCTGGCAACAGGAGATCTGGGCGTGATGGTCGACACGCACCTTCTTAAAATTGTTGGCCGCAGCAAAGAAATTATTCGATCTGGTGGGATGTCCATCCAGCCCTCGGAAGTGGTGGAATGTCTGCTCTCCCACACCGGTGTTGCTGAGGCACATGCTTTTGGCGCGGCTGATCCAGAATGGGGAGAACGCGTCTGCGCGGCAATTGTCCTGCACGCCGATACCCATATCCAAGAAGCAGACCTTATCCTGCACTGCAAACAGCGGCTGTCCCGGCACAAAGTGCCCAAACAAATCCTTTTTGTGTCGCACCTGCCACGTTCTCATTACGGCAAGGTGCAACAGGCTAAGCTGCTTAAACTTTTAGAAGCCTAACTGCCAGCGCGTGCTCAGCCAAAAAGCTGTTCTGAAATACCCTTACAGGCACGCTGGAGATGTTGCGCCAGAGGAGATGAGACCTGCAACACAGCATCCATCTCCAATCCGGCTATCACCAGCGCCCCAACGGCAGCCTCCTGCCCGTGACGAATGGGGTAACCCATGGACGATAAGCCCTCGCGCTGCTCACTCCGCCCGAAGGAGTAGCCGCCAGCCTTCATAATTTCCTGTATTCTGGGCGATATATTTTCATACCGTTCCTTTCCCAATGTCTCCCGCGCCCGTTCCTCAGGGTAGGTCGCCAGAATGGCGCGTCCACTTGTGCAGCGATCCATGGCGAATTTATCATCCAGATCGGCCACAACATTAAAGGGTGTTGCCGCCGTCCACATGCGTTCGATCAGAACAATCTGATCCCCCACAGGCAGGGCGACAGATACAATGGCGGGGCGGTCCGCAATGACGTTTTGCAAATCAATTGTGTAGGGAAGTGCAACGCGGCGCAAAGGCAGGCGCGTCAGATACGCACTGGCGGGCAGTAAGCACCCTCCCCCCAGACGGTATATGCCGTGTTCTGCTTCCACCTGCCCCCAATAGATCATTGCTTTGAGCAACCGATGAACCGTTCCACGATCCATACTCGTCAAACGGGCGAGCTCCTGCGCTGTCAGGCCTTTGGAAACGCGTGCAAGCTGCTTCTGCAGTTCCATATATTTATCGAGAACACCGACACCGCTACCGTTCATACAATAATACTCTCAGCAGATCGCAATTACCGCCTCAGTCTTTTGCACAATTTTTCAGGCTTAAAAACAGTAGGGTTTTTCGACCCCTGCTTTTCTGTGCAGCATGGTTTCACATTTTCCCTTCTCATTTCTGTTTTGGATGAGAATTTGAGATAGCATTTCTGCTCTGGGAGAGTGTGATGGACTTTATGGATTTGCTGGGAGATTAAGTGCAACGCAAAAATCCCGCCTGAGGGAAGCGGGCTGGCTGTAGTGATTAGAATTTAGTGGGGTTTTGGTTGCGGGGGCACGCAAGCACCGATACCCACATTTACTTCAGGCGGCAATATAATTACGCAATATCTGAAGTTTAACACCTTAAATCAAGACAGATGCTCGGCTTACCTGCGCTGAAGCGGTACCGCTCAGTCGAAGGAACGGCCGCTCACAGGACTACACGTCTTCTGCATTTGGATCGCTCATCCAGAGCGGAATATCGTTGCGCGCATGCAGCACGCGCCAGACATCAACGCGATTCTCACGCTCAAGATAGAACACGAGGTAAGGATAATCTTTCACGCGATGGGCTCGCAGTCCCGGCAGGTCCAGTTCATAGGCATAACGGAGCGATCCCGCATCCGGATAGTCTCCGATGAACATGAAAGCGCTCTGCAATGCCGCGATGAAGCCCATTGCAATGGCCTCACCCGCCTCGGCGGCATAGTAATCAACCGCCTGCTCGACATCCCGATCAGCCTGTCCGCGCGGAACGACCAGTCGGCCTGTCATTCCTTGCCAGCAGTGCGGAGCGCACGCTCGCGCAGCCGGTCGAAATAACCGGTATCCGCCGGCACTGTGGCAGGAGACGAAGCGCCTTCAATCAGCAGCGCACGCAGGTGCTGTCGATCCTGATCCCGACGGATCAGTTCGCGCACATATTCGCTACTGGTCCCGAAGCCGCGTCCGACGACCTGCTCGTCAACGAAGCTTTTCATGGTCTCCGGAAGCGAGATGTTCATCGTACTCATGCCGACACCTTATTCGTTATGGCAAAAATTGGCAAGAAAATTACACTCTCAATTGTCCATTCATCGCAGCACACATGACGTTGCAGGCCTTCAGCGGGAACGATTCTCGATCAGCCTGCATTTTGATAATCTGAGGCGTTGCCCCTCCCGACGAAGGGGACAACACCCGGCAATCGACCAAGTCAATTATTCAGACCCCAAGCAGAAGCGTCATGAATGCCATGAGTGACGAACAAAGGCTGCACGAGATCATTTACCTATTGCGCCAATACAGCGCGCGTCCACCGCTGAAATTTCCAACGGAGTCCAAGGGCTGTCGGCACCTGAGCGTAGCCGTGCCTCGGCTTGTCGCCTTTCCTGCTCAATACGCCGTTGACGCTCTTCGGTCTGTTTTCGTCGTAGAATCTCCTCGGCACCCCACATCCAGTCTTCCATCCATCCCAGGAGAGCAATGAACTCCGTGCCCTTGGCCTTCTCGGTGGCGTAAGCCGTAAACGCCTCTTCTTTTAGCGTTTCATCAGGCCCGTGGGTGTAGCCTCCAAGTTCAGAGCGAACTGCATTGAGTCGTTGTTCAACATCAGTCGCGGTCAGATTTTCGCCGGGGAGTACATTCAGAGCCTCCCTCAAATCGTCGAGAGGGATCCAGACATCGGCCGCGCGTTTGATGACATCTTCGCGATCCGAGCTCCATTTGGTCCAGAGGGACTTTGGGCCCTTCGCCGTTTCCAGGATTCTACGGGCGAGTTTCGGGATCTCGGCCTGGGGCCAGCGGCTTCCCTGATTTGTATTGCCGGAAGAATGCACGGCTATTTCGCTTGAAAGGATTGAATAAGGATACGTCACCTCTCGCCGCTAAATTCGAGGTGTTCGAGGTCAAATCCTTCGAAGATAAACGAGGTGTCCTGATCGGTCGTTACCGGCGGTTGCCGCACATTGGCGTAGCACTGACCCGGCAGGCTACTCAGCCAGGCTTCGACGGCGTTCAGGGTTTCCTCGACCGCGACGAAGCCCTTGCCCCGGACGACACGGCCGATCTGCTTCACCTTCTCGGCAACCTGGGATTCGCGCTCGTCCCAGACCGTGATGGTGGCGGTGAAATAGCCGAAACTGACCGCATCCGATCCGAGTTCCTGCAGCGCCGCGTCGGCATCGCGCGACTGGTTCTCGGCGTCGCTGTCAACCAGCCTGGTTTCCTGCTGCCAGATCACCTCGCGTAGCAGGGCGGCGATCCCCTTGCGCTTGGCCCACCAATGCCGACGCTTTTTGCCCAGTTCCTTCTGCGCCTCGGCCTTGTCGAGCGGCAGCCAGCGCACCACCCAGCGGCTGGCCAGCGGCAGCCGGTTCAGCTCATCGAGCAGCAATGGCCAGGTGCTGTCCGGCAGGCCGCGCAAGGTCAGGGTGCGCAAATGGCTGCGCCCCAGCAGCGGCGCGATCCCCGGCGTCAGGTCGCAATCCGGCAGCAGACCATCGAGATAGAATGGCACCTCCGGCACCACGACCGGGTGGTTGCCGTGGGTGGAAATGGTGCCATGCAGATAGGCCAGTGTGCCGGCGTCATCGAGCCAGACGCACTCGGGCATCAGGGTGGCCAGCAGATCGAACACCCGGTCGGTCTCGTCTCGGAACGCGGCCAGCACCTCGGACCAGTCGACACCGCTCTCGCCGTCGCGCTCATAGAGCACCCGGCTGGCCCTGGCCGCGCGCTCGGGCGGGGCGAGATAGCAGAAGGTGAGATATTGCGTGGTCTCGAACTGCGCGCCCTGCTGCTCGAAGCCGGCGCGGCGTTCCTCATCGACCAGCCAGGACAGCGGATCGGGAAAATCGCCGTCGGGGTAGCCGGGCACCTCAACGCGCGCG
>NZ_BAJW01000002.1 GCF_000613905.1 Acetobacter persici JCM 25330 | reverse complement strand
GGGGGCAGCCGCCTGCACCGCCCAGACCGCGCCCCCGTCGTCAGCCCGTGGAGCAGCATGACTCCAGCGCGGATGATCTGAATGCCCGCCAGATTCAGGGGATAACCGGTCACTGAAGGACTGTTTTTCGTGCTTTCATGTAGCCAACGCGCATTGATTTTGGCAGGAAGGCATCAAACGTAATGGGCAGGCGCGCGGCGGAACGCGGTTTGCCTGACAACTGTCGTCTCGACAAAAGGATCTAACATGAGTGGCTACCGGCCTTACCAGCATATCGAGCGTCGGAAATCACGGAAAATCCATGTCGGCAAGGTTGCCGTCGGTGGGGATGCGCCGATTTCCGTCCAGACCATGACCAATACGCTGACCACTGACGCGCAGGCCACGATCGAACAGATCCGCCGTGCGGAACTGGCTGGCGTGGATATCGTGCGCGTATCCTGCCCGGATGAGGAAAGCACAAAGGCGCTGGAAGAAATCGTACGGGAAGTGAACGTGCCCATCGTGGCCGATATTCATTTCCACTACAAACGTGCGATTGAGGCTGCAAAAGCCGGTGCCGCCTGCCTGCGTATCAACCCCGGCAACATCGGCAGCCCCGAGCGCGTGCGTGAGGTTGTGCAGGCTGCCAAGGATTATGGCTGTTCCATCCGCATTGGTGTGAACGCCGGATCTCTGGAAAAACACCTGCTGGAAAAATATGGTGAGCCTAACCCCGAAGCGCTGGTGGAAAGTGCTCTGGAACATGCCAAGATTCTGGAAGATCATGACTTCCGTGAATTCAAGATCAGCGTGAAAGCCTCTGACGTCTTCATGGCGGTGGCCGCGTATCAGCAGCTTGCGGATGCGTGTGACTACCCGCTGCATATCGGCATCACAGAAGCAGGCAGCAAGCGGGCTGGCACCGTGAAGTCTTCCATCGGTCTGGGCAATCTGCTGTGGGCCGGTGTGGGTGATACCATGCGCGTCTCTCTCTCCGCAGCGCCGGAAGAAGAAGTTCTGGTCGGCTGGGATATCCTGAAATCCCTCGGCCTGCGCCACCGCGGCGTGAAGATCATTTCCTGCCCGTCCTGTGCGCGTCAGGGCTTTAATGTGGTGGAAACGGTGCAGACGCTGGAAGATCGTCTGGCGCATATCAAGACACCGCTGACCCTCTCCATCATCGGCTGTGTGGTGAATGGTCCGGGTGAAGCCTGATGACGGATCTGGGTGTGACCGGCGGCGGCTCTGGCCGCCACATGGTCTACTCCGCCGGGAAGCAGGATCATACCGTGCCGGGTGCGGACATGATTGAGCATGTTGTGGAACTGGTGGAAGCCCGCGTGGCGGCCATTCAGGCAGAAGAAGCTAAAGAAAAAGCTGAAGGCGTTGTGCCGGAACTGCCGGAAATGTCTTCCGCCAAATAAGACACACTCTCTCTGAAGGATGCGTGAGCGGGCTTTGGCCTCTCACGCATCCTTCAGGTTTTTCTTTTTTATGACAGATCAGAACATGGTGTCCGGCGGCCCTTGAGTTCGTGCGGATGTCAGGCCGGGAGCCTTCGTGAGCAACATTCAGCCCGTCAGAGGAACGCACGACCTTATTGGGGAGCAGCAGCGCCGGCACGCCCATGTGGTGTCTGTAGCCCGCCATATTGCTGGCCTTTATGGGTTTGACGAATGGGCGACCCCAATTTTTGAGGAAACCCGCGTCTTCTCCCGCTCTCTGGGCGATACCTCCGACGTGGTGTCCAAGGAAATGTATTCCTTTAATGACCGTGACGGGGAAAGTCTGACCCTGCGGCCTGAAGGAACGGCGGCAATCTGCCGCGCGCTGGTGACCAATGGCCTGACCCAGTCCCTGCCGCAGAAGGTTTTCTATGCCGGGCCGATGTTCCGGTATGAGCGCCCGCAAAAGGGCCGTTATCGCCAGTTCCACCAGATTGGCGCCGAGCTTCTGGGGGCAGCGGAACCTCTGGCCGACGCGGAAGCCATTGCTCTGGCGCACCAGTTGCTGACGGCGCTTGGCGTTGCGGATGATGTGACGCTGGAACTGAATACGCTGGGTGATACGGCCAGCCGGGATGCCTGGCGCGCGGCGCTGGTCGCCTATTTTTCCGGGCATAAAGACAAGTTGTCCGAAGACAGCCTGAACCGTCTGGAAAAAAATCCGCTGCGTATCCTCGACAGTAAAGACGCGGGGGATCGCTCTCTGGTGGCCGATGCGCCGATGATGGAAGAGTTTCTGACCCCGGAGGCCCGCACGTTCTGGGATGGTCTGCTGCGCACGCTGGACGGGTTCGGGATTGGGTATAAAATCAATCCGAGCATTGTCCGCGGGCTGGACTATTACAACCATACGACATTCGAGTTTGTCACGCGCCGCCTTGGCTCACAGGGGACAGTGCTGGCTGGCGGGCGGTATGATGGGCTTGTGCAGCAGATGGGTGGGCCGGAAGTGCCCTCTATTGGCTGGGCAGCAGGGATCGAGCGGCTCGCGATGTTACTGGACGCTGCCCCTGCGGCCCCGCGTTCTGTTGTGATTGTGCCGGTCGGCACGCCGGATGAAAATGCCGTCCTCGCCATTCTGCAAACGCTGCGTCAGCAGGGTGTGCGGGTGGAAATTGGCTATCGCGGCTCCCTCCGGAAGCGGATGGAACGGGCTGGCAAGCAGAACGCCAGCCATGTGCTGTTTCTGGGGGATGATGAACTGGCGCGAGGCAGCTTCCGTGTGAAAAACATGGAAACGGGTGAAGAAGCAGAAGTGTCGCGTGAGACGCTGTTTTCCGCTGCGGCCAGCGTGTTTGCAAAAGCAGGTGAGTCCGCCGCGCAATGACTCTGGACGAACGGCTGGACAGAATTGTTGGCCGGGCGCTGGAGCTTGAGGCCCTGCTGGCAAGTGGTGTGAGTGGAGAGGCCTTTACGCAGGCCTCTCGGGAGTACGGGGAGATAGAACCCGTTGTCTCCCGTATTAACGCTCTGCGTGCGGCCGAGCAGGGCGCACGTCAGGTGGAAGCTCTGCTGGCTGACCCTGAAATGAAGGAACTGGCAGAAGCCGAACTGGCCGAGTTGCATGATGCCCTGCCACAACTGCGGCAGGATGTGCGGCTGGCCATGCTGCCTCGAGATGCAGCGGATGAGCGCAGCGCCATTCTGGAAGTGCGGCCGGCTGCGGGCGGTGATGAGGCGGCATTATTCGCTTCCGAACTGTTTGACCTGTATCGCCGGTACGCGGACCTGCGGGGCTGGCGCTTTTCCGTCATGGATTATGATGAAAGTGAGCTGGGCGGCCTGCGGTGTGGTATTGCCGAAATTACCGGCAAAGGCGTGTTTGCGCGCCTGAAATATGAATCCGGTGTGCATCGGGTCCAGCGTGTGCCTGCCACGGAAAGTCAGGGCCGCATCCATACCTCTACCGTGACGGTGGCTGTGCTGCCCGAAGCGGAAGAGGTGGATGTCACGATTGATGAAACCGATTTGCGTATTGACGTCTATCGTGCCTCCGGCGCGGGTGGGCAGCATGTGAACAAAACGGAAAGTGCTGTGCGTATCACCCACATGCCGAGCGGCATTGTGGTGGCCATGCAGGAAGAGAAAAGCCAGCATAAGAACAAGGCCAAGGCCATGAAGATCCTGCGGGCGCGGCTGTATGAGCAGCAGCGGGCGCAGGCCCATGAGTCACGGGCCGCAGACAGACGTTCTCAGGTCGGGACGGGGGACAGGTCGGAGCGTATCCGTACCTATAACTTCCCGCAGGGGCGGGTGACGGACCACCGTGTGACTCTGACGCTCTACAAGATTGACCGCATCATGCTGGGCGAGATTGATGATTTTGTGGACGCGTTGACGCAGGAAGAACAGGCGGCCCTGCTGGCGGCGGAAGGTCTGTAAGCCGTCTGCTGTTTAGCTGACCGGCGTTGCGCAGACGTTAGACTGGCCGGGATGATGCTCGGCGGCGTCCGGATCATCCGGGTCCTGCAGAAAAAACTCGGTGAAGTTGTCTGACCCCAGTGCATAGAAATGATGGTGGTCGGGGTTGTGCAGGGTGCCATCACTGTTCACCTCATGCGTTTCCACCCGACCTTCCGGGGTGCGGATCGTAATTTCTCCGCATAAAGTATAGGTGTGCTCAAGCCGGCCTGCGGGGGTCGTCACGTGGATGGTTTTTTCTGGCGTCTTGTCATTCAGCCGGATGGTGGCGGCAAGAGTGCCGTCAATATAAATGCGCGAGACTTCCGAGATTTCAGCGCTGGCTTTCCCGTCCGTTACGGTAAAGTCGCCAGCCAGAGCCGGTGTCATGACGAGCGGGGCTGTGACAAAAGATGCGCAAACCGCTAAGGCCGTGCGGGAGATGAGGGGAATGCTGAAAAAACGCGTCATGACACCCAAGCCGCTGACAGGACAATACTCCCGTGACTAGAGCAGAAAACCACCAGACCTGCCAGCCGCTGGAGCAGCTTCTGGCTCTGGGCACCCGCCAGTTGAGCGACGCTGGCATTGAAGGGCCGCGGCGTGAAGCCCGGCTGCTGCTGATGCACGCTCTGGGCCTTAGCGCCGAACAGATGCTCTCCGGTTCCCCGCGAGATCTGGTGCCGGTCCAGCCGTTTCTGGCATATCTGGCACGGCGGGCGGCGCGGGAGCCGATGGCTTTTATAACCGGCAGCAAAGGGTTCTGGACGCTGGATCTGGCGGTCTCCCCCGCGACGCTGGTGCCGCGGGGGGATAGTGAGGCGCTGCTGTCCTGCCTGCTGGATTATTGTCCGGACACACACAGCAGCAAAGCCATGCTCGACCTCGGCACGGGCACGGGCTGCTTGTTGCTGGCTGCTCTGGCGGAATATCCGGAGGCATGGGGGATCGGGGTTGATATCAATCCGGAAGCCGCCGTGCTGGCGCAGGGGAATGCCCGCCGCTGTGGTCTGGCGGACAGAGCGCTCTTTATGGCCGGAGTGTGGGATAATGCCCTGCAAGGTCAGCGTTTTGATGTGGTTCTGAGTAACCCGCCCTATATTCCTACTGCCGATCTGGCTGAACTGATGCCTGAGGTGCGCCTGCATGAACCACTTGCCGCACTGGATGGCGGTGCAGACGGTATGGAGGCTTACCGGGAGCTGTGCGCGGGTATGCCCCGGCTGCTGACGCCGGACGGGGTGGCCATTTTTGAAATTGGGATCGGGCAGGGGGAGGATTTGCGGGCAGTGGCCGCTGCGGCGGGCCTTGAGGTGCTGGAAATCCGGTCTGATTTTGGGGATGTGCCGAGAGCCGCAGTTTTGCGGGTCTGTCGTGAAAAGACAGCATAAAAAACAGGTTGGCTTTATGGCCGCTGATTGATAATGTGCCCGGAGCTTATCCTTTTGGTAGCGATGGTCTTATTTTAGCCGCTACCCGGACAAGCCATGGGGCTTTTCACTCAGCAGCGGTTTTCTCTGCGCTGGACTAAGCCCGTTCCGAAAGACAATTCGGCCTTCAGTCAGGAAACGCGTCTTAACACAATAGTCTTGGACTGTTTCTTCATGCAGAACGCCATGAACAGGAAAGTGCTGCGATAGCTCATGAATGTAAAACGGATGCGAACCAGAAATCATCGCCCTAGCGGTGGAAGTGGTGGAACTTCCCGGCATCTGAATGGTCAGATCCCGATGAACCGGAACCATGTTTTTGATAGCCATGGGCCGGATGTCCGTGTGCGCGGGACAGCGCAGCAGCTTTTTGAAAAATATCTCCAGCATGGCCGTGATGCGACAGGTGCGGGTGACCGCGTGGCCGCTGAAGCCTATTTTCAGCATGCCGAGCACTATTTCCGCATCATGAACGCCATGGCGCAGGCCGCGCAGCAGAGCCAGCAGGAACGTGCAGAACGTCAGTCCGCACGGCAGTCCAGCCGGGCGCAGATGAATGCTGCTGAAGAGGCCGATGAAGGGCATCGCGAGGCAGAAGATGCTCAGTCTGCGCAGCACGATAACGAGCCTCAGCCAGAACTTTCCGAATAATCGAAAAATTATGACTTCTGCGCTTCAGTTCCGGCTTTAAGGGCGGGCTGAAGGGCAGGGCGCGACTGATCCATGCTGCGTTCAATGTGGCATGGAAACCGCTGGACATTCAGATGGGCATGAGTCGTCTTACGGACGATTTCTGCGTATTCCCGCTTAGGGGATTTTTCAAAAAAAGAGAAAAACCGAACCCTTCAAAATCTCTCATAACCATTTTCTCAGCAAAGAGCTGATCGGGCTAATGATCTGATTTTTAAGGAAAGATGGTAGCGGCGGACGGATTTGAACCGCCGACCAAGGGATTATGATTCCCCTGCTCTACCGCTGAGCTACGCCGCCATCGTTCGGTGGAGGTGATCTACTATCCGGAAGGGGAGGCCGTCAAGACGTGAAGTCTGAATTTATTACAAAAATTATGCGGCCCCTTATTGATCCAGATTGCCGCCGCCGAAAATATAATTGCTGACCTGCTGCTCCAGGCTGGAGGGTTCTATGGTGTGCGTCATCATGGTTCCGGGTGCGACCATGGTGTGTGATTGCCCCGGCTCCACCCGCAGAGCGTTGTCTGAGGAGAGGGTGCTGCTGCCGATGGTCAGGGTCGTATCTTCTGGCAGTTTCAGATCAGAATTCAGTCGGAAGCGCACAATGGCCATCTGTGACGCCGGGTCGAGCGTGATGGAGGAAACCCGGCCGACCGTGACCCCGCCAATATCCACGTCCGCACCGCGTTTAAGCCCATTGGCCGACACAAAGCGGGCAGACAGATCATACCGGTCCTGCCCCGGCGCGGTCTGGGTGGCACGGGCATAGAGGGCAAACGCCAGAGTGCCTGCCAGTACTGCGCCGCTAAAAATGCTCGCGCCTGCGCGACCACGTCCAATCATGTCTCTCTTTTCTCCGTCGGCTCTGCTCTGGCGTGCCACACCTTAATTTCATCAATGCTTGCAGCACGTAAGCACATGGTGCAAGGACAACCTTCTTTCTTTGATGCGGCCAGATCAGGGTTTGTAGCGGATGTCTTTC
Source organism: Acetobacter persici JCM 25330 (assembly GCF_000613905.1). Classification (GTDB taxonomy): domain Bacteria; phylum Pseudomonadota; class Alphaproteobacteria; order Acetobacterales; family Acetobacteraceae; genus Acetobacter; species Acetobacter persici. Next base: position 97,344 of record NZ_BAJW01000002.1, on the reverse strand, counting down.
TTTCAGGCGATGATCATAGCGTTTCTGCAGGGTGCTACGGAGCTTTTCCCAGTCAGTAGTCTGGGGCATGCCGTCATTCTGCCTGCGTTGCTGCATTGGTCTTTTGACCAGCATGCCCCGGCCTTTCTGCCGTTTCTGGTCATGTTGCATCTTGGCACGTCCGTCGCGCTGCTGATTTTCTTCTGGAAAGACTGGATGGCGCTCGCCAAAGGCGCGCTGGGTGGTGAGGGCAGAAGTCTGCAAATGCAGAGCCTGCATATCCTGAGCCTTCTTGTGGTCGCGACCATTCCTGCCGTGGTGATTGGTCTACTGTTTGAACATATGCTGCGCAGCCTGTTTGGGTCCGCCTCGGCTGCCGCCATTTTCCTGTTTCTAAACGGTTTTATGCTTCTGCTGGCTGAAAGGCTGCGGGGTGTTTCCGGGCAGGGTGATGTCCGCACTGTGGCGGATATGACGTATAAGGACGCGGTGGTTATAGGCCTGTTTCAGTGCATTGCATTCTTTCCGGGCTTTTCCCGATCCGGGGCGACAATCTGCGCCGGGTTACTGCGTGGCCTCCGGCATGATACCGCCGCCCGCTTTTCTTTCCTGATGGCCGAACCGGTTATTATCGCCGCGACGGTGCGTGAGGCCTTTAAACTGCGCTCAGAACCCTTTGATCCGGCGCAGATGCATCTGGCGCTGATTGCGGCTGTGGTGTCAGGGCTTACGGCACTGGCCAGCACAGCGTTCCTGATGCGGTATTTCCGGGATCATGACAGATGGGCTCTGTCTCCGTTCGCGTATTATTGTATGGCGGCAGGGGCTGCTGCGACTGTAATTTTTCATTTCTCTTCGTAAACAAAAAGCCTACGCTGCACAGGCGTGGGGCATAAAATGCTGGCAAGCCGGGCTGGATCATCAGGCTCGGTTTTTGGTTGGAGGTTACACAGGCTCTCATGGGGTTTTCATCCTGCCCGGATACGGGGCGGTCTCGTCGCAAATCACTTGAGAGAATTGAGCAGGAAAATGGTGCTCAACGGCTGAAGAGAACGCTGGGGCCTCTGCAACTCACCATGCTGGGGGTTGGTTCGACCATCGGGGCTGGCATTTACGTCATGACAGGAACAGCGGCCGCCAACTATGCCGGGCCGTCTATCCTGCTTTCCTTTATTGTGGCCGGGCTGGCCTGCCTGTTTACCGCGTTATCCTATGGGGAGCTGGCATCCGCCATGCCGGTCTCAGGCTCAGCCTATACATATGCGTATGTGTCTATGGGTGAGGCCTGCGCCTGGGGTGTCGGCTGGCTGCTGTTGCTGGAATACGGCATTTCCTGCGCCGGTGTGGCTGCGGGTTTTTCTGGCTATGCGGTCAGTCTCCTGCAGGATTTCGGAATTCAGATTCCGCACGCGCTGACCACCACGACCCTTCAGGTTATTTTTGATAATGCCGGACGCCATATTTCAGGCGGCGGCAGGCTGGATCTGGTGGGAGCCTTTTCCATTCTGGTGGTGACGGGGCTTCTGATTCTCGCGTGAAGGAATCCCTGCGGATCAACACGGCCATTGTCTTCCTGAAAGTGGGGGTTCTGGCAGTTTTTGTGGGGGTTGGGTTGTGGCAGATCCATCCGTCTTACTGGACGCCCTTTATCCCGCCGCATGAGGGAGGGTTCCGCTACGGTATTCCGGGTATTTTCCGGGCGGCGTCCATAATTTTCTTTGCTTATGTCGGGTTCGAGGCTGTTTCCACGGCTTCGTCCGAGGCGCGTAATCCGCGGCGTGATATTCCTGCCGGGATTATCCTGTCCCTGTTGATCTGCACCGCCGTTTACATGATTGTGGCTGCGGTGCTGATAGGCGTTGTGCCTTGGAAACTGCTGGATGTGGCCGATCCTCTGGCCGTGGCGGTCAATGCCATGCATCAGTCATGGCTGGCGTTTTTTGTTAAAATCGGGGCTGTGATTGGCCTGTGCTCAGTCCTGTTTGGACTGCTCTATGCGCAAAGCCGCATTTTTTTCGCTATGGCGGAAGATGGCCTGCTGATGCCGCTGTTCTGCACTCTGCATCCACGTTTCTGCACGCCATGGGTCGGGACCATTCTGCTGGGTGTGGTGGTGGCTATTGCTACAGCGACCCTGCCTATTGATATCATCGGGGATCTGGTGAGTCTGGGAACAGCCACGGCGTTTGGGATTGTCTGCTTTACGGTGATCTGGATCCGCAATACGGCTCCGGACTTTCCGCGCACTTTTAGCGTGCCGGGTGGCGGTTTTACCGTGAAGGGCCTCTGGATTGGCTATGTGCCGCTTCTGGGGATTCTGTTCTGCCTGATTATGGCGGCGCCGCTGTTTGTAGATATGATTTTTGCTCTGTTTTCCGGGACCGTGCCGGCTACTCTACTGGCCATCTATTGCGCCTGTGGCTGGGCAAGCTACCGGTTTTATGGCCGGAAACATTCCCGTCTCGGGCAGGAGCGGGCAGCCCGCTCAGCCTAAAGAAAAGGCTGCCTGAGGCAGCCTTTAATCGTTCATGGGGTAGGAGGCCAGCAGGCGTTTCTGCTGGCGCCACAGACGGACACCGTGCCACAGGCCGCTGGACTTCCAGCCTTCTTTTTTCTTCTTCGCGCCAATGCGGAATGTTTCCCGGTAATGATGAAACTGGGCTGCATAGGCCTCGCGCAGCGTGGTGCTGGAATCCCAGATATGGGTCGCTTCTGAACCGACACCATTGATTTCGATAATCTCGAACTTCTCGCCCTGCCGCAACGCTTCGACAGACTCGAATTTCACATCTACCGACCAAAATGGAAGTCGGGAATGTCCTGCATAATCTCGTCCAGCCGGTCCACCAGTGCAGGCGTGATGTCCGCCGCGCCATTATGGAAAATAGCGCCTTTGCAATGGTTGCCCGCAAAAACAAGGTCGAGCGTTTCCCCTGCCGCGAGCACATCGTTCAGGCGGGCCTTGAGGCGCGGGGTATAAATATGCAGCAGGAGGCTGGTGCGTGGGTCCTGTTTGAGCAGGTCCAGCACTGTGGAATGTCCGTTGCCCGTCAGCATTGGAATGTCTTTGTAAGTGAGCGAGGAAATTTCCCCACGCGGACTGTCGGGGTGGCGGATGTAAAACAGACCTGCTTCATTCTTGTAGGGAATGAGCCGCTGCAGGACCAGTTTGATGCGTCGCGGGAAGGCCGCCAGAGCGGCAGTCAGTTCGGCTTCGGTCCGGGCCAGCTTAACGCCGGTGCCGTTACAGCCGACGTCTGGCTTTACAACAACAGGGACACTCAGTCCTTTCTCCGCCAGAGCTTCCAGTGCGCGTTGTGTGTCATTCGTACCGGTTATCAGCGTGGTATAGGGCGCAATCCAGCGGGACGCGACGCTGCCTGCCATATCCAGAATGCCACTTTTACTCTCACCACACAGGCCGCCTGTCTCAATGCGTGGATTGGCGGCGGTCGGGGTGCTGAAGTCACCGTAACGGATGCCGAGCAGGATCCAGTAAATCACAACCGGCGTGTAAAACGCCCAGCCCGGCCAGAATTCAAAGCTGGAGAGCGGAGAGCCCGATTTACTTCCGGACTGTTGTGACGGAATGGTGGCCGTATGGGGGTGAGAGGATGGTGACAGCTGGGTCATTTTCCCTGCTTCTGAATGCGGGCAGCAATGCGACCCATAATGATGATTACCAGCACAAAGCCAAAAATACCGACCCAGCGCCAGGCTCCGAGATGGGCCAGCAGAAACCCACCAACGCGCAGCGATAGCGCAAAAAGGGCAGATGTCCAGATCATGGTTGCCAGAATGGTGGCTAGCGTAAAAGTGCGCAAACCAGCATTGAAGAACCCGCAGGCCGTGTAGAGCGGCAGGCGGGTGCCGGGCACAAAACGGCTGATAAAAACGACTTTGAACAGCTTTTGCGTCAGCCACTGGCGTTGCACATCCCGCTCTGGCGTATCAATCCATCTGCGGGCTGGTGGCCAGCGCGCAGCAAGGTATCCTAGCCCGTACAGGCCTACATCGCCTGCAACAATTCCGACATAAAGCGCGATTAAAGCGGTGCCCGGCGCCAGCGTGTGCAGATTGACCTGAATGGCGGTAAGAACTGTTGCGGCATCTTCAAGAATAAACGTGGCGATGATGACGATCAGAACCTGAACAAGCGGGTGAGCCGTCGTCAGCGCAAGAAAATGATCCAGAGAGCCGGGCATAAAGGAAGAAGGTCCATCAGGTCGGAGTGCATGGTTACAGGGTGCGTAACGGGATAAGGGGGAGAAAGGAGTCTCCGCGCGCGTGAATGTCAAGCGATAGCGCAGGGGCAGTAACGCTGCCGGACAGATGTCTCTGAGAGACAGAACAGATGTGGGAGGGTAAAGTGACGTCCTGTCCCGCCGGGTTTATGTGAGCAACAACAGGCTGATACGGAATGCTGAGAAGACAATTTCTTGTTTGCGGGGCTGTGTCCGCCGCTGTGGTGACTCCCGCCTTTGCAAAAAACAAAGCCGCCCGGGCCGTCTCCGGTACGGAGCCGGGGAGCTATGCTGCGTTTCTTGCCGGTGTGCGGCGGGAGGCCATCAGTAAAGGGCTTTCAGCTTCTGTGGTGGATGAGGCTCTGGCGCTGACGGCAGAACCCAATCAGAAAGTCCTGAAGGCAGACCGGCATCAGCCGGAATTCACCCTGACATGGGCGCAATACAAAGCGCGCGTTATTACCGATAAAAAGATTTCAGACGGGCAGGCCGCAGTCAGTGAGCGTGAGGCCCTTCTGGGTAAGGTCAGCCAGATTTATGGCGTGGATCGCGGTGTGATCGCCGGGATTTGGGGGCTGGAATCCGCGTATGGCACCCGAATGGGCACGTTCCATGTGGTCGATGCCCTTGCGACTCTGGCCTATGACGGCCGGCGGGCCTCCTTCTTCCGGGCAGAACTGTTCAAGGCACTGACCATTCTGGGCGAAGGCGACATTACGCCGTCAGGCATGCTGGGCAGCTATGCGGGTGCCATGGGGCAGCCGCAGTTTATGCCCAGTGCGTATGAGCAGTATGCGGCTAGTTTCCCGGCCGGGGGGCGCCGCGATATCTGGAACAATGAAGGGGATGTTTTCGCCTCTATTGCCAACTATCTGGCCAAATGCCACTGGATTGCCGGGCAGCCGTGGGGTGAGGCCGTTGATATGCCAGACTCATTGGAGCAGGGGCAGATCGGCCGGAGCATTGTGCGGCCTGTGTCCTACTGGGCCACGCAGGGAGTGCGGCCGCAGGGCGGGGGTGACTTTACGCATCTGGATCTGAGTGGTGCCATTATCCGCCCCGATGGCGTTGGGGGCGAGGCCTATATGGTGTACCACAACTTCAATGTGATCCGGCGGTATAATCCGTCTGATTTCTATGCTCTTGGTGTTGGTCTGTTGGGTAGTGCCGTGGCGTGAAAAAAGCCGTTCTTTTCTGTTGTGTGACTGTTGCGGCCTGTTCCAGGCCGCAACCTGAAGTAAAGCCGGATGTGCATTATGTCGTTGGTCCGGCCTGGCAGGCAGGGGCGGCGTGGATGTATCCGCGAGAAGATTTTTCCTATCAGGCTATGGGGCTAGCTGTCCGGCAGGCAGACTCTGGCACGCCGCTGACAACGGATGGAGAAGTGCGCAATCCGCTCTCCATGACGGGAAGCCACCCAACCCTGCAACTGCCCGCTGTTGTGACAGTTATCAATCTGGAAAACGGGCGTGAAATTACGATCCGGGTGAATGAGCGCGGTCCGGCAGAAACAGGGCGTATTCTGGGTCTTTCACGCAGGGCGGCTGACCTGCTGGGGGTTGGGGCTGGCCCGGCACGCGTACGGATTATTGAGGATGAAGTGACGAGCCGCCAGCTTGCGGAGCAACTGCCCGGCGGCCCGATGCTCCAAATCAGTGCAGCCCCGCGGGAAGCTGTAAAACAGACAGATCTTGCAGGCCCGGTCGCGGGCGCGGAGAGCAGGGGTGTCTCCTCCACGACGGAGCAATCCGCAGTCTCAGCGGCGCAGGGCACTGGGCCGACGCCTGTTCAATTGCCGGACCTCCCGGTGCAGTGGCGGCAGGGACAACCTGTGGCGACGCAACTCTGGGTTGAAACGGCAGATTTTACAGCGCGTGGCGCAGCCGCAAGGCTTGCCGCGCAGGAGGGAGGCTCGGTCTGGCCTTCTTTCTCACCACAAGGCAAGATGTGGGCTGTCCGACAAGGACCTTTTACGACTATAAGCGACGCGGATGCGGCCCTGAAGCGCGCACTCGCTGATGGCTTGACCGGATCTCATATCGTCGTCGAATAGGAAAGAACGTGCAAACTCGACGGTTTCTTCTCGCAGGAGGCGCAGCCCTCCTCTCAGGCAGTTATTCTCTGACTGCTTTTGCCCGCAAATCAAAGGGAGCGCATCCGCATGCTGCGGCGGCTCCTGCTGGCAGCGCGGCCCCTCTGCCTGATGCTGTGGCGCAGACGCCTGCCACCACGCCTGTTGGCCCGCTGGACACGCTGGCGCGCTGGGCCTGCATTATTGACTATAAGAGTGGCACAACCCTGCTTGAAAAAGCAGCGGATGAACGGATGCCTCCGTCCTCTCTGACCAAAATGATGACGGCTTACGTCACCTTCAGCATGCTCAAGGCAGGTCGCCTGCGGCTGGACCAGCAGCTCCCGGTGAGCGAGCGGGCTTGGCGCATGCAGGGGTCACGCATGTTCGTGCCGCTGGGGCAGAGCATTCCGGTGCAGGACCTCATTCAGGGGATGGTGATCCAGTCCGGCAATGATGCCTGTATCGTTCTGGCGGAAGGGATTTCCGGGTCCGAAGAACAGTTTGTCGCCCTGATGAACGACATGGCGGGCAAGCTGGGTCTGACCAACTCCCATTTCATGAACGCGACGGGCTGGCCTGCGGAAAACCACTACATGACCGCCCGCGATGTGGCCTATCTGGCTCTGCGGCTCATTCATGATTTCCCGGAATATTATCATTATTTCTCGGAAAAAGAGTTCTTCTTCAACAAGATCCGTCAGGCGAACCGCAACGCTCTGGTGGTCAAAGGGCTGGCTGACGGCCTGAAGACCGGCCACACCGATGCCGGTGGGTTCGGGCTGTGCGCTTCTTCCGAGCGAGAAGGCCGCCGGGTGATTATGGCGATCAACGGCCTGCCGTCAGACGGGGCGCGTGCGCGTGAGGGCGAACGCCTGATGGGCTGGGCTTTTGCCAATTTCGAATCCGCAAAGATTGTCTCCAAAGGGGATGTTCTGGAACAGGCGCCTGTCTGGATGGGTGTGAACCAGACTGTGCCGCTGGTGGCCGGGCAGGATTTTGTGATGATGCTGCCGCATGGCTGGCGGAATGGCACCCATATGTCTCTGGATTATCAGGGGCCGATTGCAGCCCCGATTCAGCAGGGCCAGCCTGTGGGGCAACTGACGGTTCTGCTGCCCGGTGGACGGCAGGCTCTGGTGCCGGTGGTGGCCGGGCAGAGTGTCCCGGCTCTCGGTGTCTTTGGGCGCGCCGCACGCCGTCTGCATCTCTGAGTCATGGCAAAAGGTCTGTTTGTCACACTGGAAGGGAGCGAGGGGGTTGGGAAGTCTACCCAGCTCCGGCTGCTTCAGTCCGCTCTTGCGTCTCTTGGGCATGATGTTTTGACGACGCGGGAGCCGGGTGGATCTCCGGGAGCGGAAGATTTGCGGCAGCTTCTGCTGTTTGGCAAAAATCCGCTTTCCCTGCGGGCCGAGATCCTGACGCATTTTGCTGCCCGTGCTGACCACCTGGACAACATGATTACGCCTGCACTGGCCAGAGGCCAGATTGTCGTGTGTGACCGGTTTACAGATTCGACCATGGCCTATCAGGGGTATGGGCGCGCGGAAGGGGACCCGGATGTGCTGGATCTGATTGCCCGTTTGCAAAATCAGTTAGGGCAGGACCCGGACGTGACGTTTCTTCTGGAAGCGCCACGGAATGTCGCCCGCCTGCGGCTGGCAGCCCGCGGCGCGCCGGTGGACCGGTATGAACAGTCTGACGAGGCGTTTCATGCGCGTGTGTCCGCCGGGTTCCGTGAAATTGCCCGCCAGAATACAGGCGCGTTCGCAGGTTGCAGACCGACGAACAGTCAGCAGAAGAGATTAATAGCCTGATTGTGAAAGATATTCTTTCTCACCTTGCGCGGGCCTGACCCGTGGAGGGTGACCCGCGTCAGGCCTCCCTGCATTTGCATGGGCATGAAGCGCCTCTTCAGGCATTTCGTAAGATTTTTGACGACGGACGCCTTCCTCATGCTTGGCTGATCACCGGGCCACCGGGCATCGGCAAGGCGACGTTTGCATTCCGTCTGGCCCGGATGATTCTGGGGGGAGAAGAGGCGGAAAGTCCGGCAGGACGCCGGATTTCTGCAGCAACCCATGCTGACCTTCTGGTGGTCAGCCGCAGTTTTGATGAAAAAAAGCAGCGTTATCGGGGTGAGATTGTCGCGGACGAGGTGCGGCCTATCAATGCCTTTTTGCGTCGTACGGCAGCGGAAGGCGGCTGGCGCGTCGTGATTGTGGATGGTGCTGAGTGGCTTAACCGAAGTGCCGCCAATGCTTTGCTGAAAATTCTGGAAGAGCCTCCTCCGGCAGCTGTTTTGCTGCTGACATGCTCCGCACCGGGGCGTCTGCTGCCAACTATCCGCAGCCGGTGCCGCAGGCTGGAACTGGAGCCACTGGCTCCTATGGACATGATGGCTGTGCTGAGACGCATCCAGCCTGAAGCGTCCGCCGAGGAAATCAGCCGGGTGCAGGCGGCGGCCCATGGTGCGCCGGGGCGTGCTGCGGCGTTTCTGGCGGATAAGAACGGTCAGATTGCCAGTCTGGTGGAAGAAACCCTGAACGGTGTTTCCGCCAGCCGGGGCTACGAAATTGCCGAGATTGTTCTCCGTAAGGATGATGGGTTTAACTTATTTTTCAGCCTGTTATCGGACTTTCTTCAGGAGCGGGCCCGCAATGCTGCCCGGCAGGGCCATGCCGCCTGTGTTGCTCTGGCAGACGCGTGGGAAGCCATCATGCGTCTTCAAGGCGAGACGGAACGCTTCAATCTCGATAAACAGGAAACACTTCTCGAAGCCATGACTATTGCGAGTATTGCATGACCCGCCCTTTTTACGTCACCACCCCGATTTATTACGTGAACGGTGCGCCGCACATTGGCCACGCCTATACCTCCATTGCGGCGGACGTGCTGGCGCGGTTCCATCGTCTGGCCGGAGATGATGTGTTTTTCCTGACCGGCACAGATGAGCATGGTCAGAAAGTGGAGCAGGCCGCGCAGGCCGCCGGTGTGGCGCCGAAGGCCTTTGCGGACAAGGTGTCCGATGACTTCCGCAGCATGGCGGATGCCATGGCGATTTCCTACGATGATTTTATCCGCACAACGGAGCCACGCCACATTAAAGGCGCACAGGCGCTCTGGCAGAAAGTGGCGGAAAATGACGCCATTTATCTCGGCGCGTATGAAGGCTGGTACGCGCTGCGGGATGAATGTTTCTATGGTGAAGATGAACTGATTGAAGGGCCCGGTGGCCAGAAGGTCGCACCGACCGGCGCTCCGGTGGAATGGGTGAAGGAGCCGTCTTACTTCTTCCGCCTTTCCGCGTTTCAGGACCGACTGCTGGCACATTACGAGGCCAACCCGGACTTCCTTGGCCCACACGGCATGAAGCGCGAGATTATCAGCTTCGTGAAGCAGGGGCTGCGGGACCTGTCCATCAGCCGCACCAGTTTTAACTGGGGTATCCCCGTGCCGGGGGATGAAGCGCATGTGATGTATGTCTGGTTTGATGCGCTGGCAAACTATCTCAGCGCGCTGGACTACCCGGATGCTGCAGCGCCGCGTGCGCGCTTCTGGCCCGCAAGCCAGCATCTGGTAGGTAAAGACATTGCCCGTTTCCACGCTATTTACTGGCCCGCGTTCCTGATGGCTGCCGGGATTGAGCTGCCTAAAAAGATTTTTGCAAACGGCTGGTGGACGGTCGAAGGCCAGAAGATGAGCAAGTCTCTGGGCAATGTGGTGGACCCGCGTGATCTTGTGCAGGAATTCGGTCTGGACACCGTGCGCTTTTTCCTGCTGCGGGAAGTCCCGTTTGGTGGAGATAGCGATCTGTCTCGCAAGTCTCTGATTATACGGAATAATGTTGAGCTGGCGAACGATCTGGGCAATCTGGCGCAACGCACCCTGTCTCTGGTGGCCCGGAATTGTGGCGGCGTGCTGCCAGAACGGCGCACGCTGACGGAAGAAGATACGCAGCTTCTCAACCATGTGGCGGTGTTGCCGGAACTGATGGCCAGCCAGCTCGACCGGTGTGCGCTGACCGACGCGCTGGAAGATGTGTGGAAAGTGATCCGCGCCTGTAATGCCTATATCGACCATCAGGCGCCATGGGCGCTCAAAAAGACTGACCCGGAACGGATGAACGATGTGCTGCGTGTTCTGGTCGATGCCCTACGCGGTATTGCCACCATGCTCCAGCCCTATATGCCGCAGAGCATGGACCGGATGCTGACCCAGCTTGGGGTGACGGAAGAGGAGCGTACGTTTGCCGCTCTTGACACACCGCTGCCGGGAGGCCGCGTGCTCCCGGCGCCGCAGGGGATTTTCCCGCGCTATGTTGAAGCCGCTGATCCGGCGTGAATGAGACGAGTATGACTGGACTGATCGATTCCCACTGTCATCTGGACCACTTTGCGGACGAAGAACTGCCCGGATTGCTGGCGGCGGCCCAAGAGGCCGGCGTCAGCGGGATGGTGACGATCGGGACACGGCTGGCCCGTGCGGATGAACAGAAGCGTCTGACGGGCTTCAGCACGCCGGACGTGAAAATCTGGTGCACGGTTGGCACGCATCCTGACCATGTTGAAGAAGGCCCGGTGCCCTCAGTGGAAGAGATTGTCGCGATTGCGGATGCCCCGAATGTGGTGGGTATTGGTGAGAGTGGTCTGGATTATTTTCACGGGGCCGAAGAGGTCAGGCCGATCCAGCATGAGAGTTTCCGCAACCATATTGGTGCAGCTCGCGCTCTGAATATTCCCATTATCATCCACGCCCGGCAGGCGGATGAGGATGTGGCGCAGATTCTGCGGGAAGAGACAGAAAAGGGGGCATTCCCCATTTTGCTGCACTGCTTTGCGTCCAGTGTTGATCTGGCCCGGTGTGTGGTGGATCTCGGCGGGTCTGTCAGTTTCTCCGGTATTGCGACATTTCCTAAATGTGGCGAGTTCCGTGACGTCGCGCGGGATCTGCCCGCTGACCGTATTCTGGTTGAAACCGATTCCCCGTTTCTGGCTCCGGTGCCGCGCCGTGGCAAGAAGAACCAGCCCGCCTACGTGGCTTATACGGCCGCCTGTCTTGCGCAGGAGCGTGGGCAGGATCTCACAGCGTTTACGCAGATGACGACCGATAATTTTTTCCGGCTCTTCCGCAAGGCGGCCTGAAGAGGGAAGGCGACCGCATGAAGGTTACAATTCTGGGGTGTGGCGGGTCTGCCGGTGTGCCAATGCTGGGCGGCGAAGATGGCCGTGGTATCTGGGGGCAGTGTGACCCGAACGAGCCCCGGAATATCCGCACCCGTGCGTCAGTTTTTATCCGGATGGACGATGGGGAAGGGATTCTGGTCGATACCGGGCCTGATATTCGTGCCCAGCTTCTGGCGAACGGAATCAGCGCCTTCAGATCCATATTCTTCACGCATGCCCATGCGGACCATATTGCTGGTCTGGATGAAGTGCGGGGTATTAACCGCACAATCGGGCAGCCCATTACGGCCTATGCTACGCCTTCCGTACTGGAAGAAGTCCAGACGCGTTTTAACTACGTTTTTCAGCCATGGACCACCGCGCCTCATTTTTTCCGGGCGGTGGTTGAGGCGCAGCCGGTGCCGTTACACGGCGACGTGGTGATGAGTGGGTATGAAATTTCCCTGTTTGAGCAGAATCACGGGCGTATCCCTTCCGGCGGGCTGCGGTGCGGGGATTTTGCCTACAGTACGGATACGGTGGAACTGCCGGAGGCATCGTTTGATGTGCTGGATGGGGTCGATACATGGATTGTCGATTGCTTCCAGAAAGAACCCCATAGCGCCCATGCCTGGCTGGAGAGGGTGCTGGAGTGGAAGGAGCGCGTTCAGCCACGCCGCCTTATTCTGACGCATCTGGGGCCGGACATGGACTGGGCGTGGATGCGGAACACGCTGCCCGCAGGGGTAGAAGCTGCTTATGACGGACTAAGCTTTACCCTGCCTGACCCTGAAAAAGCGTGACGCCAGTTCTGGGCCACCGTCTTTCCAGATAAGCCGTATCATTAGGCCATGTAAAACCCCGGAATGCATGAGCACGCCGGGGTTTCTTTTTGTCTGGAAGTGTAAAGGATCAGACAGCCGGGCTTTAACGGCTCATCAGCACCGTCAGGTCTGCATGTTCCAGAATATGACGCGTAACCCCGCCCAGAATGAGCTGCCGCAGGCGGGAGTGAGAATAAGCGCCCATGGCCAGCATGTCGGCATGGAAGTCATGGCAGGCGGCGAGGAGCCCTTTGCCAACATCACGGTCTACCGGCGGAAATTCTACAGAGTCGGCTTTGATCCCGTGGAAGGACAGATAGTCGATCACATCCCGTGCCTTGGGGCCACGGCGCTGATAGTCCCCGCAATGCAAAACGCGCACGGCTTCTGCCGTGTGGGCCCATGCCAGAGCGCCACGCAGGGCAGACGACGATTCTGCCGTGCCATTCCACCCGATACAGACACGCTTGATCATGCCTTTAGGCGGCGTACGCGGGGCGATCACGACAGGGCGACCGCTGTCAAAAAGAACCGCATGCAGTGTTTCGGAAGAGGAAACCTCAGCGCCTGAATCCGGGTGAGGGACCAGAGTGAAATCCGAAAGGCGGGCGTGTGAGGGGACGATCTCACTTTCCGCACCGTTCAGAATATTGAAGCTGATGCTCGGCTTATCCCACGGGAAGACGGAATGGGGTGAAATCACCTCAATATCCGGGTGTGCGGCAACAAAACGTTCAAACAGTGCCCGGACCTCATGCGCATGGCGGGAGCTTTCATGCTCCGCCGTACGCATGAGGTCTTCCACCATGGCACCGGACAAGCCTTCGCCTGCCAGCGGAGCAATGTCCCGCCCGTCCGGGCGGACATGCAGCACGGCCAGATGCGCGCCAAAACGGCGGGCGAAATTATAGCCACGGATCAGCGCAGCCTCCCCATTGGAGGTGCTGACCATAGGAAGCAGGATTTTACGGACGTCTTTCATTGTTTTTGTTCTCCGTCTCTACAGGAATCGGACAGGCCGTGCGGATGATCTGTTCCGTAAGAGTTATGGATATAAACGCGTGACATTCCAGTGGTTTCCCTCACGCGTCCATGTCGCACGATCATGCAGGCGGTAGGGTCTTTCCTGCCAGAACTCAAAACAGGACGGGTCAACCCGGTAACCAGACCAGTTGTCGGGGCGCGGGATCAGATCCTGCCCCTCATACCGGGCTTCCACATCCTTCAGGCGCTGCTCAAAAATGGCGCGGTCTGCCAGCGGGCGGGACTGGTCGGATGCCACGGCCCCCATGCGGGAGATCCGGCTGCGACTCGCAAAATACGCATCGGCTTCTTCCGGCGTAACAGGCGTGACAGTTCCTTCAATGCGGATCTGCCGGCGCAGGCTCTTCCAGTGGAACAGCAGGGCAACATGCTGGTTTTCTGCCAGTTCATGCCCCTTGCGGCTGTCCTGATTGGTGTAGAAAACAAAACCCCGCCGATCCATGCCCTTCAGCAGCACAATGCGGGCCGAGGGGTGGCCATCCGGGGTGCTGGTTGCAACCACCATGGCGTTGGGGTCTGAGGGCTCGGTTTTTTCTGCCTCCTGCATCCATTCGGAAAACAGGGTGAACGGATCGGCCGCAAGGTCAATCAGTGCGGGCGTTGAAGCCGGGGGCGGGGAGAAGGTGGAGTCAGTCATACCCTGTTTCTTTCAGCATCAAAAAAACCTGCTCTTCACGCTTTGTATCGAAAGGCATGAATGGTTTGAAGTGTTAGCAGGCGCTTAGGTCTTGTTTAGCAGGCTGTGGTATGCGACCAACCGCTACAAGTTTTAGAGTACAGTCAACAGACAGGTCGAGGTCACAGCATGTCTTCTCACAACACCACATTGCCCGCCCAGGGCACATTGATGCAGGGCAAAAAAGGTCTGGTAATGGGTGTTGCCAATGATCGCTCCATTGCCTGGGGTATCGCTCAGGCGGTTGCGGCACAGGGCGGCGAGATGGCTTTCACCTATCAGGGTGAAGCCCTTGGCAAGCGCGTCAAGCCGCTGGCTGAAAGCATCGGGGCCTCTCTGGTCCTGCCCTGTGATGTGACGGATGAGGCGGCTCTGGATGAGCTGTTCGCCACACTGGAGCGTGAATGGGGCAAGCTGGACTTTGTAGTCCATGCCATTGGCTGGGCCGATAAGCAGTTTCTGCGCGGTCGGTATGTTGATACCCCGCGTGAGGCCTTTCTGACGGCTCTGGATATTTCCTGCTATTCTTTTACCGCCGTTGCGCAGCGCGCGTCAGCCCTGATGAAGGACGGTGGCTCTCTGCTGACGCTGAGCTATCTGGGCGCTGAGCGCGTCATGCCGCATTATAACGTAATGGGCGTTGCCAAAGCCGCGCTGGAAGCGTCTGTGCGTTACATGGCGGCTGATCTGGGACGTGACGGGATCCGCGTAAACGGCATTTCCGCAGGTCCCATCAAGACGCTGGCTGCCAGCGGGATTGGCGACTTCCGTTATATTCTGAAATGGAACCAGTATAACGCCCCGCTGGAACGCAATGTGGGTCTGGAAGAAGTTGGTGGGGCAGGGCTGTATATGCTGTCTGACCTTTCTTCCGGCGTGACGGGTGAAATTCATCACGTTGATTGCGGCTATAATATTGTGGGCATGAAAAACCCCACGGCTCCGGATATCTCCGTATCAGGCGACTGAGGATTTAGCGTGTCCTACAACAGCTTTGGCCATCTTTTCCGCGTCACCACATGGGGTGAGAGTCATGGACCGGCCATTGGCTGTGTCGTGGATGGCTGCCCACCCCGCCTGCCTCTGACAGAAGCGGATATTCAGCCGTTTCTGGACCAGCGGCGTCCCGGGCAGTCGGCCTTTACCACCCAGCGCAAGGAGCCGGACGCCGTGCGCATTCTCTCTGGCGTGTTTGAAGGCCAGACAACAGGCACCCCGATTTCCCTGCTGATAGAAAACACCGATCAGCGGTCGCGTGATTATGGGGATATTGCCCAGACTTATCGCCCCGGCCATGCAGATCTGACCTATGATCTGAAATACGGTATCCGCGACTATCGCGGAGGGGGCCGTTCCTCCGCGCGTGAAACGGCGTGCCGGGTTGCTGCCGGAGCCGTGGCCCGGCAGGTTCTGGGGCCGGATGTGCGTATTCGCGGCGCGCTGGTTCAGCTTGGGCCGCACAAAATTGACCGCTCCCGCTGGAACTGGGATGAAGTGACGCGCAACCCGTTCTTCTGCCCGGATGCGGCCTGTGTGCCGGAGTGGGAAGAGTATCTGTCGGGTATCCGGAAAGCCGGACTGTCCATCGGGGCCGTGATTGAAGTTGTGGCGGAGGGCGTTCCTCCCGGTCTGGGCGCGCCTGTCTATGGCAAGCTGGATTCAGATCTGGCAGCCGCGCTGATGAGCATTAATGCCGTCAAGGGCGTGGAAATTGGCGACGGGTTTGCCTCTGCCGCCCTGACCGGGCTTGAAAATGCAGACGCACTGTTCATGCAGGATGGGAAGATAGCGTTTGGTGCGAACCATGCGGGCGGTATTCTGGGTGGTATTTCCAGTGGTCAGCCAGTTGTAGCGCGGTTTGCGGTCAAGCCAACCAGCTCCATGCTGACCCCTGTGCCGTCTGTTACGCGGGATGGTCAGAATAAAGACGTGATCACCAAAGGGCGACATGACCCCTGTGTCGGGATTCGTGCTGTGCCGGTTGGAGAAGCATGATGGCCTGCGTGCTGGCAGACCATCTTTTGCGGCATCGCGGGCAGGTTGGCTGATTTTCAGCCAGCCAGCGTGGCGTCCAGCGTAATGCTCGCCTTGAACAGTTTGGAGACCGGGCAGCCCGTTTTGGCCTTGTTGGCCAGAGCCTGAAACTGCTCGTCTGTCGTACCCGGCACATCTGCTTTAAGGGTGAGGGCGACGGCATCAATTTCAAATCCGTCAGCAGCTTTGGTCAGGCTGACAACGGCCTTGGTGTCGATGGATTTTGCTGTCAGCCCGGCTTCTCCCAGAATCAGGGAAAGCGCCATGGAAAAACAGGCCGCGTGTGCCGCACCGAGAAGCTCTTCGGGGTTCGTGCCGGGCTTATCTTCAAAGCGCGTATTAAAACCGTAGGGCTGACTTTTCAGGGCATTGCTTTCCGTAGAAACGGTGCCATGCCCTTCCTTGATAGAACCTTCCCAGTGGGCGGAACCGGATTTTTTAATCACCATAGCGTGTCATCCTTTTTGTTTTCACCATAAGCCTGCCCAATCAAACGCGCGTCTGGCTGCTAGGTTCATGCAATGCTGCTCCGCTCTCGCAGAGATGAGAACTGCTGCGGGCAGAAAATGTGGCATAGGATAAGCGTATAACCATACCGGGTTACTTTAAGCCTGCTCTTGCGCCGGAGCAGGAACCACGGCAAGCGGGAAGACTGTGCCTGTCTCCAGCTTCCATGGGAAGAAACGGGCTTATAATGCGGAGACCATGATGAGTTCCACCACGACCGATCCTTCCTCATCCGTTGATGTCGTCCTGATTGGTGGAGGCGTGATGAGCGCCACACTTGGGTGTTTCTCCGGCAGTTACAGCCGGACTGGCGTATCAGCATTTTCGAGCGCCTGGACAACGTGGCGGAAGAAAGCTCGGATGCGTGGAATAATGCAGGCACCGGCCACTCTGCCTGTGCGAGCTGAATTATACGCCCCAGAAAGCTGATGGCAGCGTGGATATCAGCAAAGCCGTGGCGGTCAATGAGGCCTTCCAGATTTCCCGCCAGTTCTGGTCGCATCTGGTTGAGAGCAAAGTGATTGCCTCGCCGCGTGATTTTATTACGCCTGTCCCGCATATGAGTTTTGTATGGGGGGAAGCGAATGTTGCCTTCCTGCGGAAACGCCATGAGGCGCTGAACGCCCATCCGCTTTTCGCGGGTATGGAATATTCTGAAGATCCGGCCCAGATGGCGCAGTGGATGCCGCTTGTCATGCAGGCGCGCCCGCCGGGGCAGCCGCTGGCCGTAACACGCACCTGAACGGCACGGATGTGAATTATGGCGCTCTGACGCGCCTGCTGTTCAGCTATCTGACGGAAACAGCCGGATGCACCCTGCATACGCAGCATGATGTGCTGAACATTAAACGCGGCCCGGATGGGCGGTGGCAGGTGCTGGTGCAGGATTTGCGCCTGAACACGCAGCGCACCGTCAGCGCCCGCTTTGTGTTTATCGGGGCCGGTGGGGGCGCGCTTTCTCTCCTCCAGAAAACGGGCATCCCGGAATCAAAAGGGGTCGGCGGGTTTCCCGTCAGCGGGCAGTTCCTGCGCTGCACCAATCCGGAGATTGTGGCGCAGCACCATGCAAAGGTTTATGGCAAGGCGTCCGTCGGTGCGCCGCCCATGTCCGTGCCGCATCTGGATACCCGCATGATTGACGGCAAGCCAGCGCTGCTGTTTGGGCCGTATGCAGGGTTTTCCACCCGTTTCCTCAAATATGGCTCTCTGATGGATCTGCCCCGTTCCATCCGTCCTGATAATATCAAAGCCATTCTGTCAGTCGCGCGGGATAACTGGCCGCTGACCAAATATCTGATCCAGCAGGTTATGCAGTCCAGCAGTGAACGAATGAGCGCCCTGCGGGATTTTGTTCCCACCGCGCGTTCCAAGGACTGGGAACTGGTTGTGGCCGGACAGCGCGTACAGATTATTAAGGAAGACGCGGAAAAAGGTGGCGTTCTCCAGTTCGGGACAGAAGTTATCTCCAGCGCGGATGGGTCTGTTGCCGCTCTGCTGGGGGCGTCTCCGGGGGCCTCGACTGCCGCGCCGATCATGCTGACAGTGCTGAAGAAATGTTTTGCGGAGAAGCTGCCGGAGTGGGATGCCAAGCTGAAAGCCATGATCCCGTCCTACGGGCAGACTCTGGCAAATAATCCTGACCTCTGTGCCGAACTGCGGGATAAAACCACCAAGGTTCTACAACTGGAAGAAGTCTGAACGCTCACGCAGTCTTATTGCCTGCCCCGATAAAAGAGGGGCGGGCAGTAAGGCGGCGGTAGAAAGGCTCTGTACAGACAGAGCAAGCGGTTTTTAATCAGAAATCGACATATCCGCACGGTTCCACCAGCAGGCTTCAGGCGCACGGCTGGCCGGGATCATCTCTTCCGGATTGCCGCTGAAGCTGACTGTATTGGTGGGTGTTTCCTGCAAGGAAACTTCTGTGCAGCGGAGAACATCTCCATCTGCCTTCAGGAAAGCGTTGAGTTTGGCCATCATCAGGCAGACCATCAGTCTGTTGTCGGGTCACCGGGGGTGATGACAATACGCTGCGCCCGTGCGGGCTCGTGTGCCTGAAACCACGCCAGAAGCGGGTCGTCTTCCGCCAGTTGCAGGGCGTGATCCAGCTTTTCATCCACAAAGCGATGCCATGTGCTTTTAGCTCGCTGAAAAGAGACCGGCATATTCCCCTTGCCGTCCAGTCGGGCGGGATGCGTGGGTGTGAGGCGTACGGTCACAAACTCATTATGCCCATGGGGCAGGGCACAGGATTCACTGGCGCCGTGGATCAGCCGGTGGCCCATGGAAAAGCGACGGGTAAAAACCAGATCAGGCATGGGTTTTGCTCGCGACATATTCTTCCCACCCTGCACGGCGCAGGTCACAGGCCGGGCACTGCCCGCAGCCATGCCCCCATGGATGCAGGCTTTCCCGGTCCCCCAGATAGCAGGTGTGGCTTTCCTGATTGATCAGGGAAACAAGTGCTGCTCCGCCCAGTTCTTCGGCCAGTGCCCATGTTTCGGCTTTATCAATCCACATGAGGGGGGTGTGCAGAACGTAACGTGAGTCCATACCAAGGTTGAGAGCCACCTGCACAGCCTTGATGGTATCGTCCCGGCAGTCAGGATAGCCGGAATAATCCGTCTCACACACCCCGGTCACAATGTGGCGGATGCCACGGCGCGCGGCGAGGGCGGCGGCAAAAGTCAGAAAAATGATGTTGCGGCCCGGTACGAAGGTATTCGGGAGCCCGTCTTTTTCCATGGCAATTTCAGCATTGCGGGTCAGGGCTGTTTCAGAAATATCGCCCAGAGCCCCAAGTGCAAGCGTATGGTCCATGCCCAGCCGCTCTTTCCAGAGCGGGTTTTGCGCCTGCAGGCCTTCCCGCAACGTCTCGCGGCATTCCAGTTCCACAGCATGCCGTTGCCCGTAATCAAAGCCCAGTGTTTCCACCCGGCCAAACCGGGCAAGAGCCCATGCCAGACAGGTGGCGGAATCCTGCCCGCCGGAGAACAGGACCAGAGCAGCTTCATCATGGGCGCGTAAGGGAGTAGACATGGGTCAGGGGATACCGGTCAGCTTGTGGGTCTGTAAAGAAAGGCCCCATTTAGGGTGGGCCAGACAGTAGCGGATGGCGGCCTGCGTGTTTTCCTGCTGGTTGGGGCCGTCCATAGGTTGTAGCCAGAAATATTGAAAATCGAGCTGTTCCAGCGTGGCGGGGTCCAGCCCAGTCTGCGGATAGACCAGTTTGAGTTCCGTCCCGCTTTTCTGTTCCAGTGATGTGCCCGCTTTGGGGCTGATGCACAGCCAGTCCACGCCCTCCGGGGCGGTCAGCGTACCGTTGCTTTCCACGGCGATGGAGAAATTGCGGGCATGCATAGCTTTGATCAGGGGGGCATCAAGCTGGAGCAGAGGCTCACCGCCAGTAAAAACCACCAGCCCCGGCACGGTCATGCCATTGCCGCTCTCGGGCCAGAAGCTGGCAATTGTCTCAGCAAGTTTTTCAGCCGTTTCAAACTTGCCGCCGCCCTCTCCATCCGTACCGATAAAATCAGTATCACAGAACTGGCAGATGGCCTCAGCGCGGTCGGCTTCCCGGCCAGACCACAGGTTGCATCCGGCAAAACGACAGAACACGGCCGGTCGCCCGGCCTGTCCGCCCTCACCCTGTAAGGTGAGGAACATTTCCTTGACCATATAAGACATGCGGCAACTCCTGACGCAGGTCAGGCAAGGAATGCAAGAAACATTTTAAACGGAAATGCCCGTCGTGTGCATTCCCAGCTTGTCCAGAAGCGTGCGATCCCGTGACGCCTGAGGGTTAGGCGTCGTCAGCAGGCGTTCGCCATAGAAAATGGAGTTGGCACCAGCAAGGAAGCACAGGATCTGTGTTTCATCACTCATATCCTCACGGCCCGCAGCCAGACGTACCCGGCTTTTGGGCATGGTGATGCGTGCTGCGGCAATCATGCGGACAAAATCCAGCGGGTCAACGGCCTCAGACTCGCCCAGCGGGGTGCCTTTAACGCGGACCAGCAGGTTGATCGGAACGCTTTCTGGGTGCGCGGGCAGGGAGGCGAGGGCGGCAATCAGCCCTGCGCGGTCAGTCTCGTTTTCACCCATGCCGACAATGCCGCCGCAGCAGACATTGATGCCCGCATCCCGCACGTTGGACAGCGTATCCAGCCGGTCCTGATAGGTGCGCGTGGTGATGATATCGCCATAATATTCGGGAGAGGTATCCAGATTATGGTTGTAGTAGTCCAGCCCGGCGTCCCGCAGTCTGCCCGCCTGTCCGGCATCAAGCATCCCCAGCGTCACGCAGGTTTCCAGCCCCAGCCCCTTGACGCCCTCAATCATGGCGCAGACGGTTTCCAGATCATGATCTTTGGGGGAGCGCCAGGCGGCCCCCATGCAGAAGCGGCTGGCTCCGGCGTCTTTCGCCTTGCGGGCTTCCGTCAGCACAGCATCCACGGCCATCAGGCGTTCGGCCTTCACACTTTTTTCGTGCAGGGCGCTTTGCGGGCAGTAGGCGCAGTCTTCGGGGCAGCCGCCTGTCTTGATGGAAAGCAGGGTGGAAATCTGCATTTCCGTAGGGTCAAAATGCGCCCGGTGCGTGGCCTGAGCGCGGAACATCAGCTCCGGAAACGGGAGGTCCAGCAGAGCCTGAATTTCCGGCACCGTCCAGTCATGGCGGATTTCCGGCAGGGAGGCCGAGGAGGAACGCGTTACAGGAGAAGAACCGTCAGGCATGCGTTAGGAACCAGATTTTAAGTGAAAAGTGGACTGAACATATCCGGTTTGCGGCGGCAAGGCCAGCCTTGCGAAGGGCAGGGACTGGCCGATTGAAATTTCATTTCGGGTCATAACAAAAAGGACTGAGCGTTAAAGGGCTGCGTGCAGACTTTTAATATCAGCCGCTAATGCATCGACCTGCGTAAGGTCCGCATCCCATGCAAACATGAAGCGTGCGCCCCCTCCGATAAATGTATAAAAGCGCCAGCCTTTGTCCCGAAGGCCATCCAGTAAGGATGCCGGGGCCTTCAGAAAGACCGCGTTGGCTTCTGCCGGAAACATCAGGTCCAGCCCTTCAAGAGGTTCAATCTGTCTGGCAAGATGCGCTGCTGCCGCGTTGGCGGCCTGACCGTTGCGCAGCCATGCGCCGCTTTCCAGTATGCCAACCCACGGTGCGGCCAGAAAGCGCATTTTGGAGGCCAGTTGTCCGGCCTGTTTACAGCGGTAGTCAAAGCCATCCGCCAGTGCGCGGTCAAAAAAGAGAATTGCTTCCCCAACGGCCATGCCGTTTTTGGTGCCGCCAAAACACAGTACGTCCACGCCGGATTGCCATGTCATTTCAGCAGGGGAGCAGCCGAGAGCCGCACAGGCATTGGCAAAACGGGCACCATCCATATGCAGGCGCAGGCCGAGATCCCGGCAGACGGCAGAAATGGCCTGAATTTCCGCCAGTGTATAAACCTGCCCGGTTTCCGTGGGCTGGGTAATGGTGACTGCACGCGGTTTGGGGAAGTGAATATCCGTCCGGCCCGTTGCCAGTGTGCGGATAGCCTCCGGCGTCAGCTTGCCGCCCTGTGTGGGGACTGTCAGCAGCTTGGAGCCGTTGGAAAAAAACTCCGGCGCGCCACACTCATCCGTCTCAACATGGGCCAGAGCAGAGCAGATCACACTGTTATAGGACTGGCAGAGAGAGGCCAGAGCCAGCGCGTTGGCTGCCGTGCCATTAAAGGCAAAAAAAACATCACAGTCTTTTTCAAACAGGGTGCGGAAGGCGTCGGCGGCTCTGGTGGTCCAGAGGTCTTCACCATAGGCAGGCACATAGCCCTGATTGGCGTCCTGCATGGCAGCAAGTGCTTCCGGGCAGATTCCGGCATAGTTATCGCTGGCAAACTGTTGGGTAATCTGTGTCATGTTTGATCTCTTCAAAACGGTTGAGATCAAAAGACAAAGCGACGACGCGCGTGGCATGGGTCCGTTATTGCCGGTCTTCTGGCCACATCCCTTCCTGCAAAACAGGTAAGGCACCACCTTGCACGGATGCAGGTTGGTGTCAGGCGTCGGCCTGACTCTTGATGCTTCTGACGCTACTCATAAATAGTCGATAAAAAAACGCAACAGTTTGTTGGGCATGGAAGGAAAGGAACACGGAGGCTCCTTTCCTGAACGTCCACGTTATTTTGTGGTGTAGCCACCATTGACCAGAATGGTCTGGCCCGTCATCCACCAGCCTTCCGAGACCAGAAAACGGACGAAGGGTGCAATATCCTCAATGTCTGTCAGGCCTGTTTTGCTAAAGGCGGACAGGGCTGCTGCGGATTTATGATAGGCCACGGCCTCAGGGGCTTCCTGACCGTAGAAAAATGGTGTGTCCATCGGACCCGGACCAATAGCGTTGACTGAAATCCCGCGAGCGCCAAACTCCTTGGAGGCCGCGCGTGTAAAATGTTCAACCGGTGCTTTGGCGCCTGCATAGGTGGAATAGAACGGCGTGTAGGCGCCGAGCAGGGATGTCACGAGCGTTACGATCTTGCCGTTATCATTCAGATGCAGCCCGGCTTCCTTAATGAAGAAATAGGCGGCTTTGGAATTGATGGCGAACATCTCATCAAATTCAGCTTCTGACGTCTCGGCAATCGGTTTTTTCAGCACTTTACCGACGGTATTGATGGCGATGTCAGGTTTGCCGATTGCGGCAATGGTGTCAGCAAACAGTTTGCTGTTGGCAGCGGCGCTTGTCAGGTCGGCCTGCAGGGCAACAGCCTGCACGCCGGCGGCTTTCAGGTCTGCCAGAGTTTTTTCCGCATCGGGGGCGCTGGCGTCACTGTTGTAATGAATGGCCACAGCCTTCACGCCGTGGGCTGCCAGATCGCGGGCAATCAGACCACCAAGATTTTTGGCGCCTCCCGTGATCAGAACAGTTTTTCCTTTAAGTGTATGGTCTGCCATATCCGGTTGTCCTTCCGTTGAAAGAACCGCGGGATGCGGACTTTCGTGTAGCAAAAAATATCATCTCGGTTTCCTTAATAAAGTGGTATCTTTATACAACACTTGTCGTATAATACGAACAATAAGGCGTATGCTCCGAGGGTTTTGTGGACCGGATTGATCTGTTTCGTATTTTTCTGCGTGTTGTGGACTCTGGCAGTTTTTCAAGAGCTGCGGACACGCTCAACATGCCCCGGTCTACCGTTTCCACAGCGATTCAGGCACTGGAAAGCCGGGTAGGGGCGCGGCTGTTGTCCCGCACCACGCGTACAGTCACCACCACGGCAGACGGCAGGGCTTTTTATGATGTCTGCCTCCGGCTGGTGTCTGACGTTGAGGAAGCAGAGGGGCTGTTCCGGCGCGATAAAGCCGCTCCGCGCGGTATCTTGCGGGTGGATATGCCGGGGCGTATCGGGCGGCTGATTGTGGCACCCGCCTTGCCAGACTTTCTGGAACGCTATCCTGAAATTGATATCGAACTGGGGGTGACGGATAGGCCTGTTAATCTGGTGGAAGACGGGATTGATTGCGTGCTGCGTATTGGCCCGTTGCAGGATTCGGGCCTGATTGGCAGGAAAGTGGGAGAACTGACTTTAATGAACGTCGCTAGTCCTTCCTATCTGGCGCGTTACGGTGTTCCGGCCACACCCCATGACCTGTCACAGCATCTGGCGGTGGGCTACGCTTCTGCGTTCAGCGGGCGGGTGGAAGAGTGGGAATGGATGGAGAACGGCAGGCTCTGCACGCAGGCAATGGCCAGCCGGGTGACGGTAAACAGTGCTGAAGCCCTGATTGCCTGTTGTCTGGCTGGGCTGGGGCTGATTCAGGTTCCGGCCTATGACGTTCAGAAGCATCTGCAGGCGGGAGATCTGGTGGAGGTTCTGCCAGACTGGCAGGCGGAGCCTATGCCCATGACGCTGCTTTATCAGCATCGCAGGCATTTTTCTCATCGGTTACAGGTCTTTGCGGACTGGTTGTGCGCATTGCTGGAACCTTGCCTTCAGAAAGCGAGGGCAGGGAAGCCAGCATAAAAAATAGGAGAAAGGCCTGTCTGTGTTGGCTCAGAGCGTGACAAATCCAGCTTCGTATTGAAGAATATCCCGCATAATCAAACAGGAGCCAGTCTTATGGCCTTTCAATTTTCCCGTCTGACTCAAGCCGCTCTGGCGGTCTGTACCATTGGCCTGCTGGCAGGCTGTGAGCACCAGACGCAGGACCAGAGCCGCAACAGCGTCCGTCCGCTCCGTATTCCTAATCCCGCAGCGCTCTACTGCACCAAAAAAGGTGGCACACTGAGCATGCAGCATGACGCCGTTAAAGGGCAGGTTGGCTACTGCCATCTGCCGGATGGCACGGTGATGGATGAATGGGATCTGTTCCGCCGGGATAATCCGCGTCCTGCAAAATAAGCACGAGAGCCGCCTTGGAAAGACCGCCGCGCGGTTCTGAATGGTCTGCTGTAAAGGCTGATAATGAAGAACAGGCGGCGGCTTCTGGGCGAGTATCTGACAGAAGATGGCTCGTCAGGGGTGTGTGGTGTTGTGGTTCTGGCAACCACGATCCCAGTCGAGAGAAAATTTCAGTCAGCGTTCAGGCAGCCAGGATGCGCTGGCTCTTTTCTGGCTACTGGAGGGTTTCACGGTCTTGCCAATGTGGTTTGGTCGGGTGGAGTGTCAGACCTCTGGTTGAAAAGAACTGACCAAAACGCTTGTTTGCATGAAGGCGGAGTTTTTAGAGACTGGCGCAGAGATATCTGAGGGCGATGGAGGTCTGACAAGAGGAACGGAATCAGTGAGGTTTCAGCCATGTGACTTGCAAATACAAAAATCGCATAAGATATATTATGCCAACTAAATGAGATTGGCAGCGGAATTGGGAGGCTGTTCGACTCTGGGAGTTGTGCACTACGTGAGCCTCGTTGCTCCGTTGCTCCACTGGTTATGACCTGTCTCTGACTACGCTTCATATGCTCATTTGGGCGATATGAATGGCATAATGATTTGTTTTGGAAAGATTTTTACAAAGCGAGCCTCAAATGCATCTCAGATGCTCCCAGAGGCCCGGAGAGTGCTTGCTGGCGTTTTTGGCGATGAATAGTCTGAGAGACGCCGAGGCCTCTCTCCAGCCCTGTCCTGATTTGCCTCAGATCAATGTGGCGCGCAGAAATTACTGGACAATATTTAAGTTACAGCGCGGTTCCGTCGCATCAGATGGTCATTTCTGTTTCAAAAATGACAAATAACGCTGGGCTGAAAGACATACGTCTGCTTTCCGGCTACAAAGCCCATGTGTGTGTGTGGAATAGCTTCCCTGCAAAATACGAAATTCTTCTGTGGAGAATGGCCTTGAATGGTTGTGGGTTTAGGTGCAATATCTGATAAATACTATTTCATGTAGTTGTTATTGGAATTCCAGAATGTCAGTCGGCCGGTCAGTTCTGGCACTGTTGCACTCTCAGGCTCAGGACCCTGTCAAACTTCTCAGAGCGGCATCTGCCCAGCTTGGCAACAAGGTGGGCGTTATGTCGTCTTTCGGTGCGGAGTCCGCTCTTTTGCTGGCGTTCGTGGCGGAAGCTGATCCGGAGATGTCGGTGCTGTTTTTGGAAACCGGGAAACATTTCCCCGAAACGCTGGCGTACCGGGCAGACCTGGCACGCTTTCTTGGGTTGCGGAACGTGATTGATATCCATCCGGAGGCGCATGAGGTGCAGGAGCGTGATCCGACGGGCGAGTTATGGGCGTTTGATCCGGACGCGTGCTGCCGTCTGCGCAAAGTTGAGCCGCTGGATGCGGCAACTCTGCCCTATGAGGCTCTGGTGACCGGGCGCAAACGCTCTCAGGCTTCCACACGTGCGGCTTTGCCGGTTGTGGAGGAAAAACCCGACGGCCAGCTTCGCCTGAATCCTCTGGCGCTGTGGCAGGCAGAAGACATTACGCGGGAAATGGCGCGCCGTGGGCTGCCCCCGCACCCGCTTGTTGCGGAAGGCTACCTCTCTATTGGCTGTGCCCCCTGCACACGCCCGGTGGGCCAGGCCGCGGACCCGCGCGCCGGACGCTGGGCCGGGTTGGCCAAGACAGAATGCGGCATACACACGGCCTCCTGATGTTCAGGGCCTTTTCCTTCTTTTTCTCAGAACAGGTTTGACCAGACAAATGGACCATCTTGATCAGCTCGAGGCACAGAGTGTCTTCATCCTCCGGGAAGCCTATCGCAAGCTTAAGCCCCTCGCCATGCTGTGGTCTCTGGGGAAAGATTCGAACGTCATGGTCTGGCTGGCCAAGAAGGCTTTTCTGGGCCGCGTTCCCTTCCCTGTTATGCATGTTGATACCGGCAAGAAATTTCCGGAAATGTATAAATTCCGCGATGAATACGCCAAAAAATGGGATCTGGACCTGCTTCTTGGCACCTGCCCGCCTGTTGAGGAAATGGACCCGTCTCTGCCGCCCGCAGCGCGTTCAGCCGCCCGTAAAACGGCAGGCCTCGCGGCTATGATTGAGAAACATAAATTGCAGGGCGTGATTGCCGGTATCCGGCGGGATGAACAGGGTACCCGCGCCAAGGAACGTGTGTTCAGCGCGTGGGGCCAGCCACAAATGGGATATCCGCAACCAGCCTCCGGAATTCTGGGATCAGTATGCCACCCCGCATGAAGAAGGCATGCATATCCGTGTGCATCCTCTGCTGTCATGGCGGGAGATTGATATCTGGCGCTATATTGAGCGCGAGGGGATCCCGCTGGTGGACCTGTATTTTGCCAAAAATGGCAAGCGCTATCGTTCTCTGGGCGATCAGGACATTACCAACCCGGTGGACAGCAATGCCAGCACGCTGGCCGAGGTCATTGCTGAGCTGGAAACCACCCGTACGTCCGAACGGTCTGGCCGGGCCATGGATCATGAATCCGAAGATGCCTTCGAGCGGCTGCGTGTCGCCGGTTATCTCTGAGCCTTAGCGGACTGGAACCAGAATTATGACGACTTCTCTTCCCTCTTCTCTGGCTCTGTCTCAGGAGCCAGCAACGCCGATCGTGATTGTCGGGCATGTTGACCACGGTAAGTCCACGCTGATTGGCCGCCTGCTGCATGACACGGATAATCTGCAGGATGGTAAGGTCGCGCAGATTATTGAATCCTCCAAAAAGCGCGGTCTGAAGATTGAGTGGAGCTTTCTGCTCGACTCTCTCCAGATTGAGCGTGATCAGGGTGTTACGGTTGACTCAACCCGTATCCCGTTCCTGCTGGGTAAGCGGGAATATGTGATTGTGGATGCTCCCGGCCATCGCCAGTTTCTGCGCAACATGATTACCGGTGCAGCGGATGCGGAAGCTGCTGTGCTGGTGGTGGATGCGGCCGAAGGTGCGCGTGAGCAGACACGCCGTCATGCCATGCTGCTGCATCTGATTGGTATCCGGCATGTGCTTGTTCTGCTGAACAAGGTTGATCTGCTGGATTTCGATCAGGCTAAAGTTGAAGCCGTAGAAAAATCCGTCTCTGAACTGCTGAAAAAGTTGGATCTGGAAGCTGCGCTCTTTATTCCGGCCTCCGCGCGGGATGGCGATAACATTGCCAGCCGGTCTGACCGTATGCCCTGGTATAAGGGGCCGACGCTGACGGAAGCTCTGGTACAGGTCCCCTCACCGGCCTCCCGCGCGGAACTGCCTCTGCGCCTGCCTGTGCAGGATGTTTATCGCTTTGATGATAAACGCTATGTGGCGGGCCGCATTGAACGTGGCCGGGTGCGTGTGGGCGATACGGTGATTATCGGCACCCAGAAAACACCCGCAAAAATTTCCTCCATTGCAAGCTGGCATACGGCTCCGCAGATTTCTGCGGCGGCAGGCCAGTCTGTTGCTGTGACGCTGGAGCCGGATGTGATCCCGGATCGTGGTGATTTGCTCCACCTGCAGGAGACACCGCCCGTTGCGGCATCGCGTATCCGCACCCGCCTGTTCTGGCTGCGTCAGGAGCCGCTGCGCGTGGGTGAGAGCTTCCATCTGCGTCTGGCGACGGCAGAACATGCTGTGACTGTGACTTCCATTGAATCCGTCGTGAATCTGGATGATCTGACGGAATATGCTGGTGAGGAAGTTCCGGCAGAAGGCTTTGCGGAAATCACGCTTTCAGCCGCTGAAACAATTCTGTTTGACCCCTTCACGCCCGGCACAGCCGATGGCCGTGGCGTTCTGGTGGACCGGCAGCAGCGGATTGTGGGTGGCGCACCCCTTCTAGGCCCGGCGGACATTGCGCAGGGTGAAAAGCTTATTCACCCGACGGGAAGTGACGTCACGGTGCAGGACCGTACACGGGCCAAGGGGCATCGTGGGGGCGTGTTCTGGCTGACCGGCCTTTCTGGTTCAGGCAAAAGCACTCTGGCCCGCGCGACGGAATCTGCTCTGTTTGCGGATGGTGTGGACGTGACCGTGCTGGATGGAGACACACTGCGCGCCGGCCTGTGCAAGGACCTCGGCTTCTCTGAGGCTGACCGGACTGAAAACGTGCGCCGCGCTGCGGAAGTCGCCCGTATTCTGCGGGATGCCGGGCAGGTTGTGCTGGTGGCACTGATCTCCCCCCTCCTTTCTGATCGTGCCCTTGCGCGGCAGATTCTGGGTGAAGATTTTGCGGAAGTTTTTGTGGATGCGGACCTTGCGACGTGTGAGCAGCGGGACCCTAAAGGGCTGTATGCTGCGGCACGCTCAGGCAAAATCAGTGGCTTTACAGGCATTGATGCACCCTATGAGGCTCCGGTCAGCCCTGCCCTGCATCTGAAAACCAGCGCCGGAAGTGTTGAGTCCGAAACAAAAACACTTGCATCCTTCATCAAAGAAACCGTCAGATTATCAGGCGCGTTAAAAGCCCGCTCTTAAAAGCAGGGTAAATTACGGGTCAGAATGGAGTGCTGCATATGCAGCCTGTGTTCTGGCCCGTGGTGTTTCAGGATGATCAGATGAACATGGCGGCAGGAGAAGGACGGCTATGAGTTTCAGTCAGGCTTTGCTTGCAGCATGAAGCAGGCTGTTCTGTCCTTTTTGCGCGGTGGAGGCTCTGCCCTGCCCGGTTATCGGCTTGCGCTGGGGGCGACTCTTCTCTGGACCGGGTTTTTTATCCTCCTGCCCCTCTGCGCGCTGATGATTCGCCCCTGGCAGGATGGCGTGGGGGCTATGGTGGCGGCGCTGCATGATGCGCGGATGTTTGCGGCTCTGTGGACCAGCTTTTCCTGTGCGTTTCTTGCGGCTCTGCTGAATATTCCTCTGGGGCTGCTGCTGGCATGGGCG
This sequence comes from Acetobacter persici JCM 25330, assembly GCF_000613905.1. Classification (GTDB taxonomy): domain Bacteria; phylum Pseudomonadota; class Alphaproteobacteria; order Acetobacterales; family Acetobacteraceae; genus Acetobacter; species Acetobacter persici. The sequence continues at coordinate 67,551 of NZ_BAJW01000002.1, read as the reverse complement.
CTGGTGCGAGGGGATCTGCCGGGGCGCCGTATTGCGGATGCGCTGATTGACCTACCTCTGGCCCTGCCAACAGCCGTATCCGGTATTACTCTGGCGACATTATATGGCCCGCAGGGCTGGCTTGGTGCGCCGCTGGCAAAGCTGGGGCTGGTGCTGGCTTATAGCCGCACAGGCATTGTTCTTGCGCTCATGTTTGTCGGCCTGCCGTTTGTGGTACGTACGGTCGAACCAGTTCTGAAAAACCTGCCCCGCGATATGGAAGACGCAGCGGTTCTGCTTGGCGCAAAGCCTGGCAGGTGGTGACGCGCGTTGTGATTGCTCCCTTACTGCCCGCTCTGGTGACGGGATTCGGGCTGGCTCTGGCACGGGGGGTTGGAGAATACGGGTCCGTCATTTTCATAGCAGGCAATCAGCCCTTCCGGAGTGAGATTGCTCCCCTGCTGATCGTCGTGCGGCTTCAGGAGTTTGACTATGGCGGGGCAACAGCCATCGCACTGGTTCTGCTGCTGATCTCGCTGCTCGCTCTGGTGCTGGTCAGCCTTGTGCGCAGGCGGCTTTCTGTGTGGGGTGAACAGATGATGCGTTATGCTCTCTGGATCGTCACATGGGCGCTGATTGTGCTGGTGCTGCTGATGCCTCCCGCTGTGGTCGTCGCTGAGGCGCTGAAAACGGGGCTGGCTCCGGCTCTTGCCTCCCTGTCCGACCCGGATGCGCAGGCGGCTATCTGGCTGACGCTGGAAGTCACTGTTGTTTCCGTTCTGGTCAATACGGTCTTTGGTATTCTTGCCGCGTGGGTGCTGACAAAATACCGCTTTCCCGGCCGCTCTGCTTTGCTGGTGCTGGTGGAACTGCCGCTGAGCATTTCTCCTGTTGTCTCCGGTCTGGTCTGGCTCTTGCTGTTTGGGGCTCAGGGCTGGTGGGGACCTGCGCTGGAACAGGCCGGTATTCACATTGCCTTTGCGGTGCCCGGCATCATGTTGGCCACCATTTTCGTGACGCTGCCTTATGTGGTGCGGACCCTCGTCCCGCTGATGGAGCAACAGAGGCGAGACGCGGAGGAAGCCGCCATGCTGGCAGGGGCCGGATTCTGGAATATTCTCTGGCGCGTTACGCTGCCCGGTGCGCGGGTTGCCTTGTTTTCCGGTGTGTTGCTGACGACAGCGCGTGCGATGGGGGAGTTCGGGGCGGTTTCCGTCGTGTCCGGCCATATTCCCGGTATGACCGAGACAATGCCGCTGCATATTGAAAGTCTTTATAATGGATATCAGACGGTTGCGGCCTTCAGTATGGCCACGTTGCTGGCCGGGATGGCGATGATGGCCGTCCTGCTGCGCTCCGCGCCGGACTGGCTGGCCCGCAGGAAGGAGACGCAGGCATGAGTGTGCAGGTTGAGCATCTGGTGCGCTATGCGCCGGGCAGCACGCGGCGCCTGTTGAATGATGTGTCTCTGGATGTGCCTGCAGGCGCCTTCGTGGCGCTGGTCGGGCCGTCCGGCGCGGGCAAGACAACGCTGCTCCGGGCCATTGCCGGGCTGGATACGTTTGATCAGGGCACCCTTTTGCTGGATGGGCAGGCTATGGGCTCCATGCGGGACCGTGCCCGCAAAATTGGGTTTGTCTTCCAGAACTACGCGCTATTTCCGCATATGACGGTGGCAAAAAATATACCTTCGGGCTTGATGTTCTCCCCCGGTCAGAGCGCCCGTCCCGCTCGGCCATCACGGCGCGGGTGCAGGATTTGCTGGACCTGATGCAGATTCCAGAGGCCGGAGCATCTTATCCCGGGCGTCTGTCTGGCGGCCAGCGGCAGCGTGTGGCTCTGGCGCGTGCGCTGGCGACCGGCCCTAAACTTCTGCTGCTGGACGAGCCGTTTGGAGCACTTGACCCGATTGTGCGGCGTTCAATCCGCACATGGCTGAAAGGTCTGCATGTGCGGCTTGGGCTGACGACCATTCTGGTCACGCATGATCAGGATGAGGCTGTGGAAATAGCCGACCGTATTGTGGTGATGCAGCACGGGCAGATTGTGCAGGATGCAACTCCGGAGGAACTGAACCTGAACCCGCAGACAACGTTTGTTATGGAGTTTCTAGGGGAAGCCCCGTCTTTTAACGGCGTTGTGCGAGAGGGGATGGTGGTCCCTGATGAAGCCGGGGTGCTGCCTTTCCCCGCGCCTGAAACGGTTTCCCCCGGCCCGGTAACAGCCATCTTACGGCCGTATGAAATTCAGGTGCACAGAGGGGATGAAAGCCCGGAAGCTGTTTCCCTTGTGGCGGAGGGAGCGCGCAATGGATATCGGCATTACCGGGCCCACCTTGCCGAGCGTTTTGTGCCGCTGTGGACGCCTGATCATACGCAAAATGACGTGGAATTGCATGGAGCTGCCCTGCTGGATATCAGCCGGGCCAGATTGTTCCGTGACGGGCAGCGCTGCGGATAGTTTTTCTGAGCCTGATGATTAAGAGTATCTATCGGGCTCCTTAGTGCTTCTTTCACGATCACTCAAAATCAGGCGTGGTATATTGATAATATATCACGCCTGATGTAATTTTCCTCAGGGATTGTTCCGGAAAGGGATATGCTGTGGACCGCAGAAACAGTCGTCGGGATGCTGAAGGCAACAGTGTCATCACGGCCAATCGTCTTCTTGATGGCCGCATTGTCTGGCTTGCTCCCAATGGGCAGTGGAAGACTTTGATTCAGGACGCAAAACTCTATCCTAACAGCACGGTGGAAGAGGCCTTAAAGGTCCGGACCGCGCACGCACAGGAAAACGGTCTTGTTGGTATTTACGGCGTGCAGGTGACGCAGACGGCATCCGGCCCGCTGCCTGTTACCAGCCGTGAGAGAATCCGTGCCGCCGGGCCCACTGTGCATCCTGATTTCACGCCGGACTGGCACGCCCCCCATCCCGCGCCGCACGCCTGAACAGACGATCAAGATTGGCTTTACCAATGTCTCACGCTCCCTCTGCCGCGCTGCCTGTCGGGCATTATTCTTATGATGCTGTTGACCGTACGTTCCTGAAGCAACGCGTTGCGCAGTTTCAGGATCAGGTGGAACGCCGTCTGTCCGGTGCCCTGACAGAAGAAGAATTCAAGCCGCTCCGCCTGATGAATGGCCTGTATCTCCAACTCCACGCCTATATGCTGCGGGTAGCTATTCCGTATGGCGTGCTTGACGCTGCCCAGATGCGCACACTGGCGCATATTGCCCGGACGTATGACCGGGATTACGGACATTTCACCACCCGGCAGAATATCCAGTTCAACTGGATCCGGCTGGAAGACACACCGGAAATCCTGAATGTTCTGGCTGATGCGGACATGCATGCCATTCAGACCAGCGGAAACTGCATCCGGAATGTTACGGCGGATCAGTTTGCCGGTGCCGCGGCGGATGAGGTGCTGGACCCGCGTGTCTATGCGGAAATTCTGCGGCAGTGGTCCACGCTGCATCCGGAATTCACGTTCCTGCCCCGTAAATTCAAGATTGCGATTTCCGGCAGCCAGCAGGACCGTGTGGCTGCCCGCTTCCATGATATCGGGCTGATTGCGCGTGAGGGCGATAATGGCCGCCCGGTGTTTGAGGTTTTCGTCGGCGGAGGGCTGGGGCGAACCCCTATTATCGGCGTCAGGCTGCGCGATGATCTGCCGGAAGAAGACCTGATTGCTTATCTGGAAGCCATTCTGCGCGTTTATAACGCACACGGGCGGCGCGATAATATCTACAAGGCCCGGATCAAAATTCTGGTGCAGGCTCTGGGTGCGGAAGAATTTCTCAGTCAGGTCAATGCGGAATTTTCTGCGATGGACCGGGCACGCTATCGCCTGCCGGAGGCCACCGTTGAAGCCATTCGTGCACGCTTTGGCGCGCCCGATTTTGCTCCGGCGGGAGATGCTGCTGAAAAACTGGTGGCCCAGCGTAAAAGTGATCATGCGTTTGATGCGTGGGTCAGAACCAATACGCATGCCCACAAACAGCCCGGCTATGCGTCCGTCACCGTGTCGTGCAAACCGGCCGGTGGGATTCCGGGGGATGTGACCTCAGCGCAGATGGATCTGCTGGCGGATCTCGCGGACCGCTATAGTTTTGGGGAGTTGCGGATCACGCATCTGCAAAACGTGGTGCTGGGCCATGTGCGGCAGGATGCCCTGTATGACGTCTGGCAGGCTCTGGAGAAAAACGGGCTTGGGGAAGCTAATATCGGCTTTATTACCGATATTGTTGCCTGCCCGGGGCTGGATTACTGCGCGCTTGCCAACGCGCGTTCCATTCCTATTGCGCAAAAGCTGAGTTCCCGCTTTGCCAATGCCGATCTCCAGCGGGAAATCGGGCCGTTAAGGCTGAATATTTCCGGCTGTATCAATGCCTGCGGGCATCACCATGCCGGGCATATTGGTATTTTGGGCGTTGATAAACGGGGGGAAGAAGCGTTCCAGATTACGCTTGGCGGGTCCGCCGGAGGGGCGGATGCCTCGGTCGGGCAAATTCTGGGGTCGGCTATGTCGGAAGATGAAACGGTTGATGCAATCGCCCGGATCATTGATACGTATCTTTCCAGACGGACGGCGGGTGAACGGTTTATTGAAACATGCCGCCGTCTCGGCACAGCACCATTCAAGGACGCCGCATATGCCCCTGCTTGAAAACGGCCATATTATTCAGGACACGTGGAAGACTGCCGTTGAGGGTGAGCCTCTTCCGGCAGGCGATGTTCTGGTGCCGCTGGCCCGTCTTTCTGAAGGACTTGGCCGCAATGATGATGCGCGGCTGGGTGTGGTGCTGGGTTCCGCCGATGAGGCTGAGACTCTGCGCGATGCCTTGCCCCGGCTGGATGTTGTTGTGCTGACCTTTCCGGTCTTTCGGGATGGTCGGCCTTTCACGCAGGCGCGCGCATTGCGGGAGCATCTTGGTTTTAAAGGTGAAATTCGCGCTGGCGGGCATATTCTGCCGGACCAGTATGAATTTCTGCTCCGTTGTGGGGTAACGACGGTTGTCCTGCCGGATGAAGCTGATCCTGCTGTCTGGCGGAAGGCGCATGAGGCATTTACGGTGGCGTATCAGCATCTGTTCTGGATGAGCAGCCAGAAGGCTTTGCTCTCAGGCGGAGGCTGGCATAGCGCGGGAGAACGGGCGCTGTGCCGCGTCTTTCGTTCTCCGCCGGGCCGTTTTTTCGAAAATTCCTTATCAGCACAATCCGGGGTTATCTGGGTTTCACCCTGCGCACAACGCGCTGGACTTTCAGTATCGACCCGGAGGCGCGCAGGTTTCTCACGTGTGAGGATGGCCGCACGGCTGTTGTGGCTTTCTGGCATGAGGTCCTGCCTCTCACACCTGCCCTGTGGTGGTGGGCGGAGCCGCAAAACCCGTCCATGCGCCTGCATGTGCTGATCAGCCGGAACCGGGATGGGCGGCTGATTGCGGATATCGTCGGGAAATGGCGAATCTGGTCTATTGCCGGATCATCGGACACACGCGGCAAAAACAAGGGTGGAGCAGCGGCTTTACGGGGCCTGCGGTCCAGATTGCGGCATGGTGGCATTGTCGCCATTACGCCAGATGGGCCCAGGGCCCGCGCCGAGAGGCCCAGCAAGGTGCTACGGCACTGGCTGCCCTTGTTAAAAAACCGATTATACCCGTCGGTGCGACGTGCCGGGGGTTCCGTCTGAACTCATGGGACAAGATGATTTTACCGCTGCCCTTCGGGCGCGGGCATTTTGTCTGCGGTGCCCCTCTTACTCTTGCGCGGGATAAAGAGCTTCAGGCGGAGCAGAGTGCGGATCGTCTTCTTGCCGAGGCTATCACGCAGGTTATGGCTGAAGCTGAGCAGCCATGGGTGGATCATCGGACGCCAGAAAGAGAAAATCTGGCTTGCGCCTCTGTCTCTTCAACCCTCCCGGGTCTGGCACTGGGTTGCGACGGGGCTGGCCCCTGCCCTGCCTTTTTTGCTGCGCTGGCGGCAGGTGCGCGGGAAGGAACTGCCAGACAGGGTACGGGAAAAAATGGGCTTTGCCTCACAGGCTCGCCCAATAGGTCCGCTGATCTGGTTCCATGCGGCCAGCGTGGGGGAACTTGTTTCTATTTTGCCTCTCGTGCAGCGGTGTCTGGAGAAAAAAATAACCGTCACGGTGCTGCTGACAACCGGAACGGTGACAGCCGCTCGCCTGTTGCAGCAACGTCTGACGCATCCGCGGCTTGTGCATCAGTTTGTGCCGCTTGACGTGCCGCGCTGGGGCCGACGGTTTCTGGCGAACTGGCAACCGCAGGCCGTGGTTTTCACGGAAAGTGAACTCTGGCCGAACCTGATTGGCCTGTGTCACCAGCAGAATATTCCTGTGGCGCTTGTTAATGGACGGATGTCAGAGCGCTCTTTTAAAAACTGGCGCAGGTTTCGTCCTGTCACACGGCGGATGCTGGAGCGGTTTGCCTGGATTGCCGCGCGATCTGACGCGGATGCTCAGCATTTCCAGCAGCTTGGAGCAAGATCTCTGGCCATAACTGGCGACCTTAAAACAGCAGCCCCGCCCTTGCCTGTGGATCAGGTGGCACTGCAATCCGTGCAGCAGCAGCTTGCCGGACGCCCCGTTTTTCTGGCGGCGTCCACCCATGAGGGTGAAGAATATGCGTTGCGGCCGGTCCTCCAGATTTTACAGGCACGTTTTCCATCCCTTCTGACCATTATTGTCCCGCGCCATCCGGAGCGGGGTGCGGCAATCAGTGCGCTTTTTGGAGGCGCTCCCCGCAGGGCGCAGGGGCAGGTTCCGGCCCGAACGGACGCAGTCTGGGTGTGTGATACGCTTGGTGAATTAGGGCTATTTTACCGGTTGGCGGACTTTGCTTTCATCGGGAACAGTCTGCCGGATGTCAGGACAGGCGGCGGCGGGCATAATCCTTTTGAACCCGCCCGGCTGGGATGTGCGCTGGCAACCGGCCCCCGTATTCAGAATTTTCAGGAGGCATTTGCCATTCTGGGTGAGAGCGTCGTGACCGTTTCTACGGCAGCAGACCTTGTGGACTGGGTGAGTGCTATGCTGGAAAATCCGGCCCGCCGGAAGGCCTGTGCAGAGCAGGCACAGGCTGTTGCGACCGCTAATATGGCTCTGCCAGAGCAGCTGGCGGATAAAATTCTGGCACTTCTGCCCGCATGATCCGCCCTCCCCGCTTCTGGTCAGACCCTCAGGCGAGACTATTGCCCTTTCTGCTTGCGCCCTGTGCTGCGCTGGTGGCCGCCTGTGCGGCAAACCGGCAGAAAAAAACAGGGTGGAAAGCCTCTGTCCCTGTTCTGTGTTGCGGGAACCTGACGACGGGTGGCACTGGCAAGACGACAGTTGTGCTGGACCTTGTTGCCCGGTTAAAGGCGCGGCAGGTGGCCGTTCATGCGCTCACCCGGGGGTATAGCGGCCGCATTAAAACAACGACGCAGGTTGATCTTGCGCGCCATTCTGCACGGGATGTGGGGGATGAAGCGCTGCTTCTTGCCCAGCAATGCCCGACATGGGTTGGCGGGGACCGGGCAGCGTCTGCCCGTGCGGCTGTTGCCGCAGGAGCGTCCTGTCTGATTATGGATGATGGTTTCCAAAATCCGGGTCTGTATAAAGATCTCTCATTACTGATCGTGGATGGCGCTGTGGGGCTGGGCAATGGGCATGTTCTGCCAGCCGGCCCTTTGCGGGAGGCCCCCGCTGCGGCTCTGGCACGAGCGTCTGCTGTTCTGCTGATCGGCACAGACCAAACTGGTTTTCTCACACAGTATGCGGAGCAGTTACCTGACGTTTTGCGGGCTGACCTGCAAACCGGTCAGGATGTGCTCGCCCTCAAAGGCAAGCGCTGTCTGGCATTTGCCGGGCTTGGGCGGCCCTCCAAATTTTTTGAAGGCTTGCGGCGGGCTGGAGTTGAGCCCGTGCAGTGCCTCGCTTTTCCTGATCATTATTTTTATAAAGAGCGAGATATGAAGCATCTCGCTACACTTGCCCGGCAGGCTGATGCACAGCTTGTCACGACGCCAAAGGACACGGTCCGGTTCCCGCTGGCCTTCAGAAAAGAACTCATGACTGTGGGCGTCGGGCTGAACTGGTCGGACCCGCAAGCCCCTGAAGCATTGCTGGATCAGCTTTTGGGTCAGAGGGCGCTATGAGTGCGGCTCCTGTAACGCGGCTGATGCGTCTGGAAGCCTGGGCTGCACAGAGACTGCTTAATCTGTTTTTAAGGATGGGACCTGCGCGGGCATCCAGTTTTGCCGGGGGGCTTTGCCGGGTTCTGGGGCCGCTTCTGCCGGTTTCAAAAATAGCAGATAGAAATCTGCAACTGGCCATACCTGAGCTTGATGCGGTGCAGCGGGCGCGTATTGTAAAAGGCGTGTGGGAAAATCTGGGACGTACGGTCGGGGAACTTCCGCATTTATCCAGCCTGAAGGAAAACACGCCAAGCGGACCGGGGTTTGAAGTTCAGGGGGCCGACTATCTGCAAGAACAGGCAAAACGTGGCGGGGCTGTCCTGTTTGTCTCTGGCCATATTGGCAACTGGGAGATGCTGCCTCCGGGTGTTGCCCGGCATGGCACGCCCTTTGCCTCCTTTTACCGCGCCGCCGGAAACCCTCTGATTGACGGCATGATCCGTGACTTGCGGGATGCGGCTATGGCCCCTACCCCCATGCCTCTTTTTGCCAAGGGCGCTCGTGGCGCGCGGGAGGCGCTGGCGTATGTCTCCAAGGGGGGGCGTCTAGGAATGCTGGTAGACCAGAAAATGAATGATGGCGTTGAAGCCACATTTTTCGGACGCCCTGCCATGACGGCCCCGGCCCTCGCGGCGATGGCGCTTCGCTACCGGTGCGCAGTCATTCCCGGCTACGTGGAGCGGCTTGGCCCGGCGCGTTTACGGATAGTGGTGGAGCCACCGATGGCGTTGCCGGATACTGGCGATAAAAAAGAGGATCTGCGCCTGCTGGTTCAACAGGTAAATGACCGGCTTGAAAGCTGGATCCGGCGTAAACCGGAAAGTTGGCTGTGGCTACATCGGCGTTGGCCGAAAGAACTTTATAAAAAACACGCCTGAGCCGATATGGGCGGCGGCCGAGTGCTGTTCTGAGGAGAAAGGTGGTCGCCTCCACCCGGACTTCAGGATATGCTCCTGTTTTGTAAAATGATCTGAAACTGGAGCCGTTTTCGTATGCCTTCACCCAGCCCCGCTCTTGCCTGTCGTCTGGAAGCCGCCCGTGCTGTGGTGCAGGATGCCGCGCGTCTTGCCATGTCCATGCGGCCTGCTCCGGGTGGCCCGGAGGGAAAGCAGAAATCCGCGCAGGACTGGCTGACGGAAGCTGATGGCGCTGTTGAAAACTTTATTGCCCAGAGGATGCAGGCGCTCTTTCCGGATGATGGCTTTCAGGGGGAAGAAGGAGGCGTTGCCCGTGCGGGGAGCCTGCGGTGGGTTGTCGATCCGATTGATGGAACTTCCAACTATGCCCGGGGCCGGAACCGCTGGTGTGTGTCTCTGGGCTTGCTGGACGGGGATGAACCGGTGGCAGGTGTGATTGAGGCCCCCGCGCTTGGCGAGGTTTACACGGCTCTGCGTGGTCACGGTGCGTTTCTCAATGGGAAGCGGATCAGGCTTCACCGGTAACGGACCCTGCCAGCGCCATGATTGAGATGGGCTGGAGCAACCGGGTTCCAAAATCTGTTTTTATGGAAAAAATTGACGCCATTATGGATCTGGGCGCCATGCCGCGGTCTGGTGGTTCCGGTGCGCTGGCGCTGGCGGACGTCGCATGTGGGCGTCTTGATGGCTATATCGAAATTGTCATTAATCTGTGGGATGTTGCGGCAGCGCTCCCCCTGCTGGCGGAAGCCGGGGCGTGTGTTTCCCCGTTTCTGCGGGACGGCGGGCTGACAGGCCCGGCAACAATTCTTGCAGCAAACCCGCATATTGCGCAGGCTCTGTCCTCTGCCGTAGGAATTTCTCTCGATTAAGCTGTGGAGAGGGATGGTATTCGGGCCATTCTGCCGCCACAAACGAGACGTAAGGCTTGGCCACTCATTCAGGCCCATAATGGAGACGACCAGAATGCGGTCATTTCACCGTTTTTCCTCCTTTTCTCTTGCTTTGGGGATGGCGACTGCCCTGAGTTGCGCGCCCGTTCTGGCGCATGCAGCGGATAGCGGACAAACGCTGGTCGATAAGGCCGCGTTGACGGTGCAGGACATTTTTGTGGGGGCGACGGCGCAAAGCAATGTCGCCATCAATCTGGGCAAAGCCCGTGCCGTGATGGTGTGTCCCTCCATTTTCCGGATGTCTATCGCTTTTGGCGGAGCTGGCGGTGGCTGCCTGCTGCTGGCGCGTGATGCGCGCGGGTCATGGTCTGATCCGGCATTTTATACGCTCAGCACGGCATCCTTTGGTATTCAGCTCGGCGTGCAGAATTCTCAGGCCATGTTTTTTGTCATGACGGACCGTGGGTTGCAGGCGTTGCTGGATAGCCAGTTTCAGTTTGGTGCCAATGCGGGTGTTTCATTCGCAACCCTCAGCAGCAATGTTGAGCGGGGCAACGCAGGGGCCAGCAATACGGACATTCTTGTCGCGCAGAAATCTCAGGGGCTTTTTGCTGGCGCGGCGCTGGGTGGCACAAAGCTGACAGTTAACAGTGATGCCAACCGGTCTTATTACAGCCAGAGCGTGGGGCCGGAAGATATCGTCGTGTCCATGCGCGTCAACAATCCGGGGGCTGACCCGCTACGCAGTGTGCTAACCCGTTATGGCAAAATGGCTCCCTCTACAGGGACCACAGGGAAAACAACCACTTCAGCACGGCGGAATGCTGCAACCGACACGGACACAATCGGCAGCGATGCCGTCAGCACGACTGGCTCGGGCAGTATGGGCAGCGTAAAGCATGAAAATCTGGCTCCGATAAAATGAGCCTGAGGGCGCGAAGCCATCGCGCCTTTTATACCTTCTATAGCGGTTACCTCGTGCCCCTATTGCCGGGGCGTGAGGACGTGATCCGCCTGTTTCTTTTGCCTGAAAATCTGCACATTTTTATTATGTTCAGCGAGGCTGGCCGCAAAATTATGGCCTCCCTGCCCGTTCGCCACAAAATACAACATGGTTCCGCTCGCCGGGTGCGCCACGGCCTCCAGCGAGGAGAGGCCGGGTGAACAGATTGGCCCCGGTGGGAGGCCTGCGTTGGCGTAGGTGTTATACGGACTGGTGATCTGAAGGTCCGAATGTGTCAGCGGCCTGCCCAGGGGAGAGGCCCCGTTCGTCAGGGCATAAATCACCGTCGGGTCCGTTTGCAGCTTCATCCCCTGTTGCAGGCGATTGATGAAGACCCGTGCCACAAGTGGCCGCTCAGCAGGAAGAGCGGTTTCTTTTTCCACCAGAGAAGCCAGCGTCACAAACGCCTGTTCATCAGGAATTTCCGGCAGCGGGGTCCGTTTCTCCCACAGTGTCTGAACCGCTTTTGTCATGGCGGCCTGCATGCGTTCCAGCATCTTCTGCCTGCTGGTATTCCGCAAATAACTATAGGTTTCTGGCATGATGCTGCCTTCAGGCGGCAACGGGGCATCGTCTGTCAGAAAAGGCGCGGATTGAAGCAAAGCCTGAATCTGATGCGCTGTCAGCCCTTCCGGAATGGTCAGCCTGTGCAGAACCGGGCGGCCGTGGCGCAGAATACGCAAAGCCTCTTGCATGGAGACAAAGGCCGGGAAATGCAGTTCTGCAGCATGCAACTGGCCATCTTTGCGGGTCAGCAGCACAGCGACCAGAGAAAGGCGTTCTGTCCAGAACCCCGAGTGAAGAACTCCAGCCTGCTGTAAGGTATGAATTGTGCTGAGATAGTCGCCATGCGGAATGACAACATCGGTTTCCTGAGCGAGTGGCCCCGGATTTTTATAATCAAACCATGCTTTAAGGGTGGTTCCCCCTGCTCCCAGAAGGAGCAGAAGGAACACGACCGATAAGAACCTGCGCATATCGTCCTGTATCAGACGCCGCGCACAACCAGACTGGCATTTGTGCCGCCAAAGCCGAAGCTGTTGGACAGAGCAACATTAATCTGCCGCTGCTGCGCTGTATGCGCGACCCGGTCAATCACGCTCTCGCGTGACGGGTTATCAAGGTTAAGCGTGGGAGGTGCCACGTTGTCACGGATGGCAAGCATGCAGAAAATGGCTTCAATCGCCCCCGCAGCACCCAGCAGATGCCCGGTGGCGGATTTGGTGGAAGACATTGCCAGCGTGCGGGCATCATCCCCAAACAGACGCTCGACAGCTTCAAGCTCAAGGTCATCCGCCATTGTGGAGGTGCCGTGGGCGTTGACGTAGCCGATATCTGCCGGCGTAACGCCAGCACTTTTCAGGGCAGAGCGCATGGCGCGGAATGCCCCGTAATGCCCTTCTGCCGGTGCCGTAATGTGGTAGGCATCCCCGGACATGCCATACCCTACGATTTCCGCGTAGATCTTGGCGCCACGGGCCTTGGCATGTTCGTACTCTTCGAGCACGACCACACCGGAGCCTTCCCCCATGACAAAACCGTCACGGTCTTTGTCCCACGGGCGAGAGGCTTTTTCCGGTGTTGCATTAAACCCGGTTGAAAGCGCTCTAGCGGAGCAGAACCCGGCAATTCCCAGTGGGCAGACAGTAGCTTCCGCACCACCTGCAACCATCACATCCGCATCCCCGAACATGATGAGCCGTGCGGCGTCACCAATGGCATGCACACCGGTTGCACAGGCTGTCACCACAGAATGGTTAGGCCCCTGGAAACCGTATTTGATGGACACATGCCCGGAGACAAGATTGATGAGGGCTGATGGAATGAAGAAGGGGGAGAGACGTTTTGCACGCCCTTCATGCACCGTGATGGAGGCGTCATAAATGGTCTGGAGACCACCAATGCCCGAGCCAATCATCACACCTGTGGCGCATTTTTCTTCTTCAGTCTGAGGTTTCCAGCCGGAATCCTCCACAGCTTCAGTCGCTGCGACCAGTCCCATATGAATAAAACGGTCCATCTTGCGCTGGTCTTTGACCGAGACCCAGTCAGAAAGCGTCAGCTTTCCTTCAGAAGTCGGTCCTTCCGGCACCTGTCCGGCAACCTGCGCAGGCAGATCGCTGGGGTCAAAATGCGTGATTCGACCAATCCCGCTTTCCCCTGCGATCAGACGTGACCATACGTTTTCGACACCGAGGCCCAGAGGACCCACCATGCCCATACCGGTGACGACGACGCGTCTCCGGCCCGAATTTGCTCCGGCCGACTGCAACAAACCAGCCCGCTCCCCGCTTGAATCTGTATGGCCCCTCAAGGAGTGAGGGACCTTCTGTTAGTCCGCAAAAATAACGGCCTGAATCAGGCGGCTTTCTGCTTCTCGATGTAGTCAATCGCGTCTTTAACCGTGGCGATCTTCTCAGCAGCGTCTTCCGGAATCTCGACGTTGAAAGCTTCTTCAAAAGCCATCACGAGTTCAACGGTATCAAGGCTGTCTGCGCCCAGATCGTCGATGAACGACGCTTCCGGCGTGACCTTGCTTTCTTCAACGCCGAGATGCTCGACCACAATTTTCTTAACCTTGTCAGCGATTTCGCTCATCTGTCTCTGCTTCCTATGTGCCCTGTAAAGCGGGCAAGTTATCTAGGCGCTTAAGTCTGCCAGTTTGCCTGTTGCGGGTCAGGATGAGCATGTCGCTCTCTCCTCTCCTGTGCAACAGGGTTGCGGGCGCTTAGCACGTTTTTCCGGCTCACGCCAACATGAACCGTTCTGGTGTGTTCCGGATACCTGCATCCGGCTCATTTGCCGAGCCTGTCTGCCACATCCGGAAACAATTTGCACGACCTGTTGAAGCAATAGCGTCCCGGCCGTGTTTATACCATAGCCATGCCGCCATTAACATGCAGCGTTGAGCCTGTAACCCACCCGGCTTCTTCCGAACACAGATACAGAACGGCCGAGGCGACATCTTCCGGTTTGCCAAGGCGGCCAAGCGGAATGGCGCTGGTCAGTTTCTCTTTCTGTGCGTCCGGCAGAACATCTGTCATGGGTGTCACAATAAAGCCGGGGGCGACGACGTTGACCGTCACGCCGCGGGAACCGGCTTCCTGCGCCAGAGATTTGCTCATGCCGACCATTCCGGCCTTGGCAGCGGCATAGTTGGCCTGTCCCGCATTGCCAGTCGTGCCGACAACGGATGCAATGTTCACAATGCGGCCAGCACGGCGGCGGAGCATGCCTTTCAGGGCAGCGCGGCACAGACGGAACGGGGAAGACAAGTCGACATTCAGAACCTGATCCCAGTCCTGATCCTTCATGCGCAGCGCCAGTGTGTCCCGCGTCAGGCCTGCGTTGTTGATCAGAATATCCAGCGGTGCGCCTGCGGCTTCTTCTGCCTTGCCAACCAGCGCATCGGCTTCCGCGGCGTCGGAGAGGTTGGCAGTGACATAAAACGCCCGCTCCCCGCCGAGTTCTGCAACCTGTTCCTGCAGCACGGCTTCCCGCGTGCCGGACAGAACGACTGTCGCACCCTGAGCATGCAGGGCAGCGGCAATTGCACGCCCAATACCGCCGGACGCACCCGTCACAAGGGCGGTTTTTCCATCAAGCCTGAACATAAATTCTTATTCCGTTGTTTTAAAAAGATTTCAGGAGGGTTTCGATCTCTGCGGGCGTGCCGACAGAGCTGGTGGAAACTTCCGGATCAATGCGGCGCACAAGGCCTGAAAGCACTTTTCCTGCACCAATTTCAATAAACGTATCGACACCCACGCCTGTCATGGCTTCCACGCTTTCGCGCCAGCGGACACGGCCTGTCACCTGCTTTGTCAGGGCCTGACGAATCGCATCCGGATCGCTCACCTTGTCGGCAGTAACATTGGTAATCACGGGGATGATCGGGGCTGCGATATCTGCTTTTGCCAGAGCCTCGGCCATAACGTCTTCTGCCGGGCGCATCAGGGAGCAATGGAACGGCGCTGAGACGGGCAGTTTCACGGCGCGCTTGATCTTCATCTCTTTTGCGAGCGTGATTGCGTTATCAATCGCGGCCATCGTGCCGGAAATAACAATCTGGCCACCGCCGTTATCATTGGCGATTTCCAGCACACCGCCCTTCCCGGCTTTTTCACAGATTTCCTGTGTCTGGGCCAGAGTGGCACCGATCAGAGCCGCCATGCCGCCCTCACCTGCCGGTACGGCTTTCTGCATTGCAAGGCCACGGGTGCGCAGCAAACGCGCGGCGTCAGCAACGCCAAATGCACGACCGGCCGCAAGAGCCGCATACTCACCCAGTGAGTGCCCGGCCAGCAGCGTGACTTTTCCAGCCAGATCCAGACCGCCCTGTTCTTCAAGAACGCGGAGCACGGCCATGGACACAGCCATCAGAGCCGGTTGCGCGTTTTCCGTGCTGGTCAGAGCCTCCATGGGCCCTTCAAAAATGGTTTGGGAGAGTTTTTCGCCCAGCGCATCATCCACTTCTTCGAACACGGCGCGTGCTGAAGGAAAGGCGGCGGCAAGCTCTGCCCCCATACCGACGGACTGGCTTCCCTGCCCCGGAAAGATAAAAGCGTAAACAGCCATAATACCTACTGTTTCAAGAGGTTCTTCAAGCCTGTCAGGCTGAAATCAGATCAAACGCAGTTCATGGAGTGCTGTTTGAAAGGAGAGGCTGTCAGGATACGCCGCCCGTGCTCAGCGCACAATACGCCAGCATATGACCAGAAAAGCATCCCACACGCTGGCGATCAGTTCATGCCCGATGCGCAGGAGTGTGCGGAGTTTTGCGTTCCGGCCGGTTACGGGGAACGGGAAAGGCACAGCCCGTACCGTCCAGCCTGCCAGACGCATGAGTAAAAGGCAGCGCGGCCGGTGATAGGTGCTGGTGCTCAGGGCGATAGTAGCACCGGAAAATCCCTGTTTTTCCAGAATTTTCGTACAGTTGACGGCTGAATCGAACGTATCCGTTGCGGCAGGGTCTTCAAGAATGTTTTCTGAGGAAACACCGGCCGCCAGAAGCATATCTCGCATGACTGCGGCTTCCGTCACGCCGTTACGCGGAACGCCACCTGTTACAAGGTAAAGCGGTTTGTTCTGTCTTGCTCCAAACTGCACAGCGGCCTGCACCCTGTGCCGCAAGGCGGGAGACGGCGTTCCGTTTGCACGAAGCGCCGCTCCGAAAATAATAATTGGAAGAGTTGGCTGTTTGTCTCTCCTGCCTGAAGGCGCGCCGGACCTCATGCAGGCGGCAGAAGCAGCACGCGGTTCAGGCGTTCCAGTGTCTGAAAGGTCTCCTGCCAAACGGTTCGGAACTTGTTTTCCGGAACGCCGCGCGTTGCGAGGACAGCCGCCAGATCGCCCACCGTGCGTTCCCCGTCAATAAGAGGCAGAAGCCCCCGAGCCTGCGGTGGTAACGGGATAGGCACAACCAGCGTCCCGAATGCGAAAGGCAGTGTGTGGTCGGCACGCATTTGTTTTGCCAGTTCAATGCCGGGGATTTCACGCATGACCGGCACGGCATCAAATGAGGAGGCATCTGGGGGCGTAATGCGTGCGCCTTTGCGGACAACATAGGCAACATGCGTCGCCATGTTTCCCATCAAGGCTTCCGCAATCGTGGCCTGTTGCCGAGCCGGGAGTTGCGCAATGCGGACCCGGATTCTGGGATCAGGAAGGAAAAGAGCCGGATCATACCGGGCGGGTTCCATCAGGCTGGAGGCTTCCAGCCCTGCCCCGTCCAGCAGGTCTAGAAACGCGCCAACGGTATAAGCGCGGTCTCTTGGGTTCAAGAGCAGATCATACAGCCCGGCATCTCCGCCGCTCAGATGGTCTCCAAAATTCCCATTTTGCCTGAGCCACGCTGTGGCAGGCAGATGGCGCATCACACGTCTGGCCATGTCGAGCCGTGTTGCGGGCGCTTCCTCATAGGGAGCCAGCTCCCCCAGAGCGTCTTGCAGCATATAGACGCCGGTGCGGCCATACGGGGCATAAACCATCAGCCCCATACCGCCGCCCGGCGCAAGAGCGGCTTCCAGCCCCGCCAGTGCGGTGTCAGGGTCCGGAAGGTGGTGCAGCACGCCGCAGCAATCGATATAATCAAACAGACCGAGATCAAGGTTCGGCAGGTCCGTCAGCGACCCTTCTACAAACCGGATATTGCTGAGATCCCGAATTTTGGCGCGTTCCTGCGCAATGGACAGCGCATGACGGGAGCGATCCACACAGAGAACTTCCCCCGGCCTGTCCGCGCGCGCCATCTGGGTCGCCAGCATGATTGCACCATCCCGGTGCCGCACCCGGCAATCAGGGCACGAAGCGGTTGGCTGCAGGGGCGACGTGCGCCAAAAACCCAATAGTCAATTTCACGCAGATGGCTGGGGCTGCCAATCAGCAACCGTGTGGCTTCATCCTGCGGATTACGCTCTGGGTAGGGATAGGCTTCATACTGTGCCGCCAGTTCAGTATCCCGCGTGTCGGAGCCGTTCTGGTTTGTCATGCGCAGTGTCTCCTTTAGCGAGGCAGCAGTTTGCCCCGCTGCCAGGATTCTGCGGCTTCATCCGCCGTCAGACCTTCTGTGCGCATGGCAAAGTCCATGGCGCTGATCACCTTGGTGCTCAGCATCAGTTCATCCAGTTCGTCCTGTAAGTCCTGATCCATATCGTCTGTCAGCCCGGGGCGCATCAACATACTGGCTTCCTGCTCTTTGCCCATGCTGCCCTTGGGGTCAGACAGAATACGAAAGCCACCCTGATGGAACAGGAAGCAAGGCTGAACAAGCGGCATAAGGATGCAGTCTTTACTGTTCAGGGCTGCCGTTATGGACGCAAGAGCTTCTTCATCCGGCAGGACCTTGAGGGTAAAGCCTGCGTCTGCCAGTGCGTAATCCGTGAGCATCTGTTCAACATGCTTGCGCAGTGACGCCGGAGTGATGATGGTCCGGGATAGTTCCGGCCCCGCCTGTGCGACGTCTGTCAGGGAGACAACCGGGCCATCCTCGCGTGAAATGCAGCAGCATGCGCTGGGCTGAAACAGCTTGCCGAGGGGGGTGACGCCGGGGGCGAGCAGATCGGAATCATCATCAGGCAACCATGCGGAAACATAGAGATCAATCTCACCGTTTTTAAGCATGTCAGCCAGAGCCGATTTTGGCCCAATGACAATCTCCGGCTCTACGTCATTGGCTTCAAGAACCCGGATGATAGCCGCCGCTGTCGCCTCATGCACTGTTGAGTCCGGGTGGGCGAGAGTTATCGTCGTCATATCATCATCCTTAACGTCAGGCTTACAGGTCTTATTGAGACCTTGCAGCAGGAGAAGCGCAGATGTGCAATCCCTGAAATCGCTTTACTGCTCTTCTTGTGGAACGCGGCGTCTTTCTCACGGGCGGGCAGAACCGGAAAAACGCCAATAAAAAACACTCTGACGCCGCGCATCAGAGTGTTGCAGAAGAAGACCGTGTCTGAAGAGAAAATGCGGCGCGGTAACGCCACAATGCATCTTATGCGGCGACTATTTTCTCGGGGCGCGGCAGGACCGGACGCACCATGTGCAGCGCGTCTGCAAAGGAGCGGAACTGGCCCAGAACATTTTCCCGGATGGCGTCCATCACAACCCAGCTATTGCCGCGGGAATAGACTTTGTAGGCCGGGTCTGGTGTTTCCCGAACCCAGATCAGAACGTAGCCCGAAGAGACCCCTGCCTGCCGCTGCTCAACGGAAAAAATGTCGGCATCACAGACGCCCATGGGCTGTCCTGCATGCAGCCAGCGGGAGAGATATTCCCGGTGGCCAGACAGAATTTCCATCTGGAACGGGACGACATTGCTGACAGACGGGGCATCATTCTTACGCGGCATCAGAAGTTCCATTTCCATCGAACACCAGAGGTCTTTCTGAGGTCAAATGTAAAATGGCGATTTCCTTAACGCCAAGACAAAACGTGGTTCTGCGCCTCAGAATGAGGCAGAAACTTCATAAAGTTGCGCAAAAACCACAAAAAAAGAACAATTACGGAAAGTTAACGCCTATTTATTGAGCATGTGCCTGTTTTTGTATCGGTCGGATCAGAACTTGGCTGAAACCATGAGCGACCCGTAATTGAACAGGCCTGATTTGGCACCATCAAACTGCTGAGTCTGCCAGACCTGGCTGTAAGAGACGCGAAGCCCGTAGAACATCACGGCAAGACCAGCGTGAATTTCACCCACGTCCCACTTCTTGTTCACATGCAGGGAGTTGCTGCGCATGGTGTTGCCTTCAAGAGAGGCATCATACGCCACGGCCTCACCCGTCACACCGCCAAAAAAGTACCAGGCGACTGGTCGGGTTGCTTTATAGGCGTCCGTTCCGTCCGTGCCCGCAGCCTGAATGGTGGGGGTGCCAAAGTCACTGTCAAGCCCCTGCCCGAAGCGGATCATATCGCTGATTTTGCCGTAAATCTGGTAGTCGCCAATGGCGGCTGCGGCTGAGGGCAGCGTATCAAACTGAATGGGGCCAAGATCCACAATCGGCAGACGCCATGTCCGCCCACCCTGCACCTGAAAAATAGGCTGATTTTGCAACTGGTGCTGCCAGCCCTGATTTTTGGTATCCCCGATCGCACCATGGAAGCCGTTCTGAAGCTGGCGACCAAGGCCCGCAGGCCCCATGACGCCAGCCTGAATACCAAACACGCTCCGCGTTGTGTCTGTATCATTAATCAGGTTGATGGTGCCCAGCAGAAGGCTGGAGTAAGGCCGGTCACGCAGCAGGCTTGACTGCTGCTGGCCAGCCCCCCACGGGCTGGAAGACTGGGTGTCACGCGGCGTGAAAATCATCTGCTGGAGACCCATGCTGATGCGCTGCACCCCATTGCCCCAGATGGCCTTGTTAATGGCGGCTATGGGGGTGGGAAGCGTATCGGTGCCGGAGGTCCAGTTCAGCCGCAGGCCACTGGTATAGTACTGGTCAGATGTGCCTTTCAGAGTCGAAACAGCATCGTTCTCACCTTGCAGAGTCCATGTGCCCTGCTTGTCCTGCAAGGGCGTTGCATGTGCAACGGAGCGAGGGGCCAGAGCGGTGCCAGCCAGCATAAGGGTTGCGGCAGCAATATACCTCACGTGGGGTAATTTCATGACGGCGGACATAGCTTTCCTCTCGTTCTGCCAATGCAGAGTCAGTTTTATTTTCTTTAGTTGATTGCGCGGCAACAAGAAACCCTGATTTCCGGCCATCCGCCCTGCGGAAGAAGGAGTGAGGTCTGTATTTCCGGTCTGGGTGTCACAAAAATGTTATAGTCCGGAAAAGAGATGAAACCCGGATCAGTTCCATGCTTTTCTATAG
Source organism: Acetobacter persici JCM 25330 (assembly GCF_000613905.1). Taxonomy (GTDB): domain Bacteria; phylum Pseudomonadota; class Alphaproteobacteria; order Acetobacterales; family Acetobacteraceae; genus Acetobacter; species Acetobacter persici. The sequence continues at coordinate 47,249 of NZ_BAJW01000002.1, read as the reverse complement.
CGACGACAATGCCGGTATGGTAAGTCATCACTGGGTGTGGTTGCAGACCACCTTACCCGTTTTTCAATATCTGGAGAAGCAAATGCCTTCTCCATGCTCCAGGATCAAGACCGTTGAGAAGTAACAGGACCGACCGCAGCTCTCGTTCTCCGCGCCGCGGCGGATTTGACGATGATTTTATGTCAACGCCTTCCTATGGCGAACGTCCCGCTTTTGGCGGCGGCGGTGGTGACCGTGGCGGATATGCTCCGCGCAGACCCGCAGGAGGTGGTGGCCCGCAGGTTATCGCTTCCGGTCCGGAAATCGGAGCGACTGTCAAATGGTTCAACAGCGAAAAAGGCTTCGGCTTTGTTGAACTGTCCGATGGTTCTGGCGATGTCTTCCTGCATGCCAATGCCCTGTCTCAGGCTGGCCACGATGGCGTAAGCCCCGGTGCTACCCTGTCCGTGCGCATCGGTCAGGGTCCGAAGGGTCGTCAGGTTGCTGAAGTCATTTCCGTTGATGAAAGCACGGCTCAGCCGGAACGTCCGCGTTCTGGTGGTTTTGGTGGCGCGCCGCGCGCTGCTGGTGGCTTTGGTGGCCGCGCACCGCGTCCGGCTCCGGATCTGTCCTCTGCTGAAGAAGTCCGTGGTACCGTAAAATGGTACAACGCGACCAAAGGCTTTGGCTTCATCACGCCTGATGGCGGCGGCAAAGACATCTTTGTTCACGCTTCTGCTCTTGAGCGTTCTGGTCTTGCCAGCCTCAACGAAGGTCAGGTGACGAATGTGCGCGTTGTTCAGGGCCAGAAAGGTCCGGAAGCCGCTGCAATCGACGCAGACTAAGTTTTATACTCACCGTATAAAACAGGAAAACCCCGCCTTGTGCGGGGTTTTTTTATGCCTGCGATTTTGCTTGGCAAATCCTGAAATAATCGGAACACGGCGGGCTGAGAAAGGCAGGCGTTAGTAGTCCCCGCGGCCTTTGTTGCGAAGTAGCCTCGCTTTGTCGCGCTGCCAGTCACGGTCGGCTATGGCATGGCGTTTATCAACGCTCTTTTTGCCTTCACCCAACCCCAGTGTGACTTTTGCGCAGCCACGGGCGTTAAAATGAATATCGAGAGGCACCAGAGTCGCCCCTTCCCGCGCCACCGCGCCAAGAAATTTTTCAATCTGCTTCTTGTGGAGCAGGAGTTTACGTGGGGCGCGGGTATCAAAACGGGACAGAACGCCCCCCTGATATTCAGGGATATAGCTGTTGAGCAGCCACAGTTCTCCGTCGCGCTCTGCAGCGAAGGCTTCCGCAATTGTCGCCCTTCCCAGACGCAGGCTTTTGACTTCAGCCCCTTTCAGAACAATCCCTGCCTCAATGGTTTCCGTAATCGTGTAGTTAAAGCGTGCCTTGCGGTTTTGTGCGGCAATACCATGAGAAATCATGGTCGCCTTTGCGGGTTTCTTCGCCATGAGTTAGTTCAGCAGTCCGGCATCAACCAGCGCGGCCTTAACAAGCTGGCGTGAAGATCCGTAAGGGGCGCGAGCGGAAGGCGGCATGTTTCCCCGGCCAGCCCCAGAAGGCTTGCGGCGTATTTGACCGGCGCCGGATTGCTTTCACAAAACAGTGCATCATGCAACGGCAGGAGTTTGTCCTGCACGGCAATGGCGTCAGCCACACGGCCTGCCTGCCAGTCAGCCTGCACACGCGCGCACAGCGCGGGGGCGATGTTGGAGGTGACGCTGATGCAGCCATCTCCACCGGCCGCGAGGAATGCGACCGCCGTACCATCTTCACCAGACAACTGATTGAATGGCTTGCTGACGGCCCGACGCACCTGGAGCGGACGCAGGAGATTGGCTGTGGCATCTTTTACGCCAATAATATTGGCGTGGCGGGCCAGACGTGCGGTCGTTTCTACGCTGATTTCAACAACGGACCGGCCGGGAATATTATAGAGCACAACCGGAATGGAAATGGCATCCGCAACCGCCATAAAGTGCCGGTAGAGGCCTTCCTGCGTTGGTTTGTTGTAATAGGGTGTCACGACAAGAACCGCAGAGGCTCCGGCTTTTTCAGCGTGGCGGGCCAGATCAACAGCTTCTGCGGTGCTGTTGGAGCCTGCGCCTGCGATTACGGGCGCGCGGCCAGCAGAGACCTTGATGGCGCGTTCAATAACCTCGTGATGTTCCTGATGCGACAGGGTCGGGCTTTCTCCCGTTGTTCCCATGGCGCAGAGGGCTGACGTTCCTTCTTCAATCTGCCAGTTCACCAGATGTTCAAAAGATGTGAAGTCCAGACTGCCATCCGATTCATGGGGGTAATCAGGGCGGTGATGGAGCCTGTAAAGCGTGTGTCTGACATGAGCTGTCGTCTATCCCGAAATGGCGTCTGCAATCCCTGAAGTCTGGTCTTCAGAGGATGTGCTGGTCATATGCCGCCGGAACGGCGACTGCGTGTATACGCCCAGAATTTCGGCGTTCTCGGCAAAAAATTCAAGTTCTGACAACGCTTTGCCGAGCCGGTCTTCTTCCGGATGGCCTTCTACGTCCATCAGAAACCGGGTTGCGGCAAAACTTCCGCCCGTCATGTAGCTTTCCAGCCGGGTCATGTTCAGGCCGTTGGTCGCAAAGCCTCCCAGCACTTTATAAAGTGCGCCGGGAATGTTTTTGACGTTGAAAATCAGCGTCGTCATCACATGCGGGGTACCGCAGGGTGGCCGCTCTGCCGTGCGGGAGGCAATATAGAAGCGCGTTGTATTGTGTTTCGCATCTTCCACGTTTTTCAGCAGAACTTCCAGCCCGTTGAGCTCCGCTGCCAGTTCGGACGCGACGGCGGCTTCTTCTTTTTTCCCCCACAGAGCGACCAGTTCCGCAGCGCCTGCGGTGTCAAACTCCGTCACAGGTGTCAGACCGCGATCACGCAGCAGGTTGCAGATCTGCCCCATGGCCACGGGGTGCGTGTGGACCCGCTTTATGTCTGCAAGCGTTGCTCCGGGAACTCCCAGCAGGCAATGCTCAATCCGCTGGAAATGCTCCCCGACAATGTGGAGGCCGGACGCTGGCAGTAACGTATGAATGTCCGGCACGCGCCCCGCCAGACTGTTCTCACACGCCAGCATGGCGAGGTCTGCGCGGGCCGTATGGACGGCCTCTATAGCTCCGGCAAAGGTCTTGCAGGGCAGTGTGCGCCAGCCGGGTTTGACGGTGCGGCACGCGAGGTCGGAATAGGCTCCCAGAGAGCCCTGAAAGGCGATGATCTTGTCGGTCATTGCGTGTGTCATGCCTTAAAATACTGCCGGGCCCGGTCCAGATCTGCTGGGGTGTCCACGCCGAAGGGGGCGGTCTCAATACGGGTGCAGCCAATGCGCATTCCGGCTTCCAGAGCGCGAAGCTGTTCCAGTTTTTCCCGTCGCTCAAGGCCAGATTCCGGCAGGGAGACAAATTGTTTCAGCGCGCCCCGTCGCCAGCCGTAGACACCGACATGATGCCATAATGCTCCCTCACCCCAGGGAATCGCAGATCGGGAAAAATACAGAGCAGGCGCGCAGACGGTATCACTTTCAAAATGGCAGGCAACCTTCACGACGGAAGAGGCGCCTTTTTCCTCATCAGACAGCACAGGTGCGACCAGCGTGCCAATATCATAGGTCGGGTCAGGCATAATCTGCATCACGGCACGCAGATCATCCGGCGCAAAGGTAGGCAGGTCACCCTGCATGTTGATAATCACGTCATGCACGCCGTCAGGGTCCAGAGTTTGTGCAGCCTGCCAGACTCTGTCGGATCCAGACGGAAGGTCCGGGTCTGTCAGCACCGCACGGCCACCGGCCTGTGTGACGGCATCACAAATTTCCTGATCCGCCGCAGCAACCGCAACAGGCCCCACATCCGCAGCCATTGCCGCATCCAGCACGCGCAGAATCATGGCGCGCCCAGCGATATCGGCCAGTGGTTTGCTGGGCAGGCGTGTGGAGGCAAGCCGGGCGGGAATGATGACAAGCGGGGAAATCATCAGCTTGCTCTGGAATACGGCACGGAATATAGCCTTGGAAACAGTGTGAAAACGCTGCCGAAACCGGCACGGTGCCCTTTGTTATCAGGAAGCGGCGCGCAGTGTAGGAAAGGCGTGAGCCAAACGCAACCGGAGGACCCGGCTTCTCGTATGGACAGCATGTTTCTTAATCGGCTCGGGGCGGCCTTTCTGCTTTCCGGGGTTGGCGTCTGGGTCTGTTATGCCGCGAGTGCAGCCTTTGTACCGCACACCGCTCCCGCAAAACCTGCATTTTCTCTTCCCGGTCTGGAGAATAAACCGATCGCCCCTTTCATGGCGCATGCGGATGTGGAGAGAGGGGATGCTCTTGTGCATCAGGTCTGCACGAGTTGCCATGCGGTGAATGACGGAGCTTCCGACGGTGTAGGGCCTAATCTGGCGGGTGTTGCAGGGCGGCAGATTGCCGGGCTCTCAGGCTACTCGTATTCTCAGTCCCTTAAAGGGCAGCATGCTCATGTCTGGTCGGATCAGGCGCTGTCAGACTGGCTGACCTCCCCTTCCCGCTTTGCGCCCGGCACCCGGATGTCTCTGGTTGGTTTGCAGGACCCGGCCCAGCGGGCGGATATTATCGCGTATCTGCACACACTGGGGGACGCTGACGCCCCCGCTCCTTCCCCCGAGCCTAAGGTAACGCCATGAGTGATGATGATCTGACACCGTTTCTGGATGTAGCCACCATGATGGCCGAGGCTGCCCGCTGCGTAGTGCGGCCGTGGTTCCGGCGTGGCATCAGTGTGTCAGACAAGGCGGATGAAAGCCCGGTTACGATTGCGGATCGGACGGCTGAGCGGGTAATGCGGGCCATTCTGGCTGAACGCCTGCCAGACCATGGCGTATTTGGGGAAGAATTCGGGCTTGTGAATGACGCAGCGCGGTATCGGTGGTTGCTTGATCCGGTAGATGGCACACGCGCCTTTGTGACAGGACGCCCCCTGTTTGGCACGTTGATTGCGTTGTTGCGGGACGGCCAGCCTGTGCTGGGCGTAATTGACCAGCCTGTTCTGCAGGAACGCTGGATTGGTGTGGCCGGACAGCCCACCCGCTTTATCTCGCCTCTTGGTGGGGCACCTGTCACGCGTTCCTGCCCACGTCTGGCAGATGCGGAGCTCTCCTGCACGTCGCCTGAAATGCTGGAGAGTGCTCCGCATGAGCGGTGGAAAACCCTGAAAGCCCGTGCCAGACGCATGACATGGGGCGGAGACTGCTATGCCTATGGGTTGCTGGCCCTTGGTCAGGTCGATCTGATTGCAGAATGCGATATGAACCCGTGGGACTGGGCGGCTCTGGTGCCGGTTATTGAAGGCGCTGGCGGGAAAATCACAGCGTGGGACGGTAGCCCCCTGAGACTGGATGGAGACCGGACGGTGCTGGCTGCGGGCGATGCCGCACTCCATGCCGAAGCCGTGCGTACGCTTGCCGGGCATGACTGACAGGCACACTGATTTTAACGATTCACTGCGTCAGACCTATGAATTTACCGCATTTTGCGATAGGCCTGCGCTTCGGCACAACAGGTATGGTCATTCCTCATGAGCACGCAACTGTCCCTCCCCAAGGATAAGATCCGCATTCTCCTGCTTGAAGGCGTTCACGACAGTGCTGTCGCGCTGCTGAAAGCCAGCGGCTACGAGAACGTGGTGCGCCACAAGGGAGCGCTGGAAGGCGATGCCCTGAAAAAAGCTCTGGAAGGCGTGCATGTTGTGGGGATCCGCTCACGCACGCAGCTTACAAAAGAGGTTCTTGAAGGTGCAGATCGTCTGATTGCCATCGGCTGCTTCTGCATCGGTACCAATCAGGTTGATCTGGAAGCTGCCCGGATGAACGGTATCCCGGTGTTTAACGCCCCCTACAGCAACACGCGCTCGGTGGCGGAACTGGTCATGGGCGAAATTGTGATGCTCATGCGCCGCATTTTCCCCGGCTCCATTGGCTGCCATCAGGGGCTGTGGAACAAATCTGCTGCCAATAGCTGGGAAGTGCGCGGCAAGACTCTGGGAATTGTGGGGTACGGCTCCATTGGCTCACAGCTTTCCGTTCTGGCGGAAGCCTTTGGGATGCGCGTGATCTATTATGATGTTGTCGATAAACTCGGTCACGGTAATGCGACACCAGTGGATACGCTGGAAGATCTGCTGAGCCAGAGTGATGTTGTCAGCCTGCACGTGCCGCAACTGGCCAGCACCGCTAATCTGATGGGCGCAGAACAGATCCGGGCCATGAAAAAAGGTTCCTTCCTGATCAATAACGCACGTGGCAACGTGGTTGATCTGGAGGCTCTGGCGGAAGCCCTGAAAGACAAGCACCTTCTGGGGGCGGCAGTGGACGTGTTCCCCAAGGAGCCAAAAGGCCCGAACGATCGGCTGGCAACGCCGCTGATGGAACTGGATAATGTGATCCTGACCCCGCATATCGGTGGTTCCACTGCGGAAGCGCAGGAACGTATTGGTGTGGAAGTGGCGCGCAAGCTGGTTGAATATTCCGATGTGGGCTCCACCTTCGGGGCGGTCAATTTCCCCGGCGTGCAGCTCCCGCAGAGCCCGCGCGGCACACGCTTCATGCACGTTCACCACAACGTGCCGGGCATGATGATGCGCCTGAACGAGATTTTTCTGAAGCAGACCTGCAACGTCACCGCGCAGTTTCTCCAGACGGATGGTGAAATCGGGTATGTGGTTGTGGAAGCAGATACGGGCGGAAACAAGGACACTGACGATACCATTCTGCATGCTCTGCGTGATCTTGAAGGCACCATTCGTGCGCGCCTGATTTATCAGGGGCACTGACTTTTATGACCATCAGGAGTGGGAATGATTAATTCCCGCATCCGGAGTTTTGCGTTTGCCGGGATAGAGGCGCGGCCAGTCTGGGTTGAAGTCCAGATTTCATCCGGCCTCCCGGCATTTCTGATTGTCGGCCTGCCTGACAAAGCAGTGGCCGAGGCACGGGAGCGCGTGCGTGCGTCCCTGACGTCTATGGGGATGGCGCTTCCCGCCAAGCGGATTGTTATCAATCTTGTGCCAGCGGATATCCCCAAAGAGGGATCGCATTTCGATCTCCCCATCGCTTTGGCTCTGCTCTGTGCCATGGAAGTTCTGCCGTATGAAGAGGTGGCACGCTTTGCGGCGCTGGGTGAGTTATCTCTGGATGGTCGGCTGAATCCGGTAGCGGGTGTGCTTTCGGCATCAATTGAAGCCTCCGCGCTCTCTCTGGGGCTGATCTGCCCGGCCATGCAGGCGCAGGAAGCTCTGTGTGGGGGCGATATTGCCATTCTGGGTGCGCCAACACTTCTGGCGTTGATCAATCATTTCACAGGTCTTCAGACACTTACTCCGCCCGTGTTTTCGGAGATGGAGCCGGTCCCAGCAGACCAGCCGTTACCAGACCTTTCCGAGATTAAGGGGATGGAAACCGGACGCAGGGCGCTGGAAATTGCGGCGGCAGGCGGCCATTCCATTCTGCTTTCAGGACCACCGGGAGCCGGAAAATCTATGCTGGCTGCGCGTCTGCCCAGCCTGTTGCCGGATCTTACACAGCGGGAAAGTCTGGATGTTTCACGCATTTACAGTGCTGCCGGGCTGCTAAAAGATGGCCGCCCCGTTAGACGGCCACCGTTTAGAGACCCGCATCACTCTGCAACGCTGCCCGCCCTTGTGGGGGGCGGAAACAAAGCACGCCCCGGTGAAATCAGTCTGGCAGACCACGGGGTTCTGTTTCTGGATGAACTGCCGGAGTTTTCCCGCTCCGCACTGGAGGCACTGCGCCAGCCTCTGGAAACTGGCAGGGTCAGTATTGCCCGTGCCGCCCTGCATGTGACATACCCTGCCCGCTTCCAGTTGATTGCCGCGATGAACCCATGCCGCTGCGGCTATCTGGGGGATGCCAGTAAGGAGTGCCGCAAAGCCCCACGGTGTGGGGAAGACTATATGGCGCGGCTGTCCGGCCCGTTGCTGGACCGGATCGATATCCATGTCGCCATGCAGCCTTTTGTGCCGCTGGATTATCTGTCTGGTCCGTCAGGAGAGTCCAGTGCTCCGGTCGCGCAACGGGTGGCAATGGCCCGGCAACGGCAATATGCCCGGCAGGACGGCGTGAAAAACGCACAGGCAACTCTTGAGCAGATGCCGGTCACGGATTCCGCTCAGACACTGGCGCAAAAAGTGGCAACACGGTTCCGCTTTTCAGCACGAGGCTATACCCGCATGCTGCGTGTCGCCCGCACCATTGCCGATCTGGCCGGGGAGACTGAGATCCAGTCCCCCCACATTGCCGAAGCTGCGACCTTCAGGCTTCGCTCCGGGCAGGATTAGAGCGCCTCAGTTCTGAGCCTTCAGAACAATTAGCCCCTGCTCCAGATCCGCGATGAGGTCTTCCGGCGCTTCCAGCCCAATTTGCAGTCGCATTGCAGGTCCTTCGGTCTCAACAGAAGGAAAGTTACGGGTAATGCTTTTGCTGGTCGGCAGCACAAGACTTTCATACCCACCCCATGATGCGCCGATGCCAAACATCCTGAGTGAGTCAATCATGGCTTCCATAGCCTTCTGGCTGAACGTGTTTTTCAACACAAAGCCGAACAGGCTGCCTGCTCCCGTAAAATCCCGTTTCCAGATTTCATGACCCGGGCAGTCCGGGAAGGCCGGGTGCAGAATACGGGCCACTTCCGGCCGGTTTTTCAGCCATTGCGCAATTTGCAAAGCGGAGCGGGCCTGATGGGACAGGCGTACACCCATAGTATGCAGGCCACGCAGGGTTAGCCAGCAATCATCCGGTCCGGCAAGCTGGCCCAGTTGAATGGCTGTGTCCCGCAACAGGTGCCAGTCTTCTGTTTTCGCCACGGTGACAGCACCCGCGATCACATCGGAATGACCGGAGGGGTATTTGGTGAGCGCCTGAATGGAAATATCCACGCCGTGCGCAAACGGTGCAAAAATCCCAAAACCCCACGTATTGTCCAGCATCAGTCTGGCATCATGCGCATGCGCGATCCGGGCCAGCATGGGAATATCCTGCACTTCAAACGTATGGCTGCCGGGGCTTTCCGCAAACAGGACACGCGTATTGGGCTGCATCAGCCTGCCAAGCTCTTCTGCTGAGGCGCGGGGTGGATAATAGGATATTTCCACGCTGAAGCGTTTGAGCACATTTTCGGCAAAGCGACGGGTCGGGCTGTAGACGGAATCTGGCAGCAGGCAATGATCCCCGGCGTTCAGAAACGCAAGGAGGGGCGTGGTACAGGCCGCGAGGCCAGAAGAGACTACCTGACAGTCTGTGCCGCCTTCAATCACCGCGATCGCTTTTTCCAGTTCATGCTGAACCGGGGTGCCCATAGCGCCGTAGATATAGTCATGGTCAAAGCGCTTCTGGCCCTGCTTCTGCATGTCTTTCAATGTGGGAAACAGCACTGTGGAGCCGCGCGTCAGAGGCATATTGACGGGCGAACCTTCGGGCAGAATTTCGGGTCTGGCCAGCCGGGTGAGCGTGGAGGAAAGCTTATCCCATCCTTGGGTTACGGTGGTTTCAGAAGTCATTCTTCAGCGTCCTTTCGTCACAGGTGCGTCTGGCGTTGCGCCCCATTCTGCCCATGATCCGTCATAGAGTGCTCCTTCGTCAAAACCAGCCAGAGCAAGGCCGACGTTCAGAACAGAGGCGGTCATACCGGACCCGCAGGTTGTCACGGCAGGCGGTGTTTGCGGCAGGCCTAGCTCCAGAAAAATGTCCCGGATGCGCTCTGCAGGGAGAAAATGTCCGTTCTCTGAGAGCAGCGTTTTATAAGGCAGGTTGAAAGCGCCCGGCATATGGCCAGAGGCCAGACCGGGGCGAGGCTCAGGCACCTCTCCATAAAATCGTGCGGCAGATCGGGCATCCAGAATGGGCTGAACAGTGCCGGAAACAATGTCCAGCATATCCCCCAGTCCCTTCACACGAGAAAAATGGGTCCGGGCTGTGTAAGGCTGGGCTGTCGGCTGCTGCGCAGGCCCTGTCGATGTGGGGTGATGGTCATCACGTTGCCAGGCGGGCAAACCACCATCCAGCACAAAAACCTGCTCATGGCCGAATAGTCTGGCCAGCCACCATCCCCGACATGCAGAAGCCGTATTGCCCTGATCATAAAAAACGACTGGCGTTGCGCGGCTGATGCCGAGCGCACCGAATAACCGCCCAAAGCGGGCTGCAGAAGGGACAGTGTGGGGCTGTGTGCTTTCCGGGTCAGAAAAAAGGTCGATATCAAACCGCAGACTGCCCGGAATGTGCGCTTTCAGAAAAGCCTCATCAGGGTTGCTGGTTTCTCCGGGGAGAAGCGCCGTTGCATCCAGAATGCAAAACGTGCGTTTTTCCAGGCTGGCGGCAAGAGTCTGGGCAGAGATAAGAGGAGACATGACTTTCAATCCCGGAACAACAAGGTCTTGTAGGACGGTAAAGCAAGTCTGCCCGAAAAGGTATGAGCCAGACCTTTAAAAAGCGGCGTTTTCAGACGGCTCCGTGATGGGCGACCAGACTTTTCAGGCACTCAATGGCGTCCTGCCCTTTGAGAGAGGCCTGCCAGACTGACTCAAGCATGGTCTGGTGCGTTGCAACGGCTTCCGGAGACGACGTAATCATGGCAACGCCTGCAGAGTTTTCTACGGCGCACTCACACAGAAACGGGTTAATGGCGACTGCCGCCAGTTCGCTCCTGCGCATGAAGATGCAGGATGTCGTCGTGATGTTTTTAGGAATGACGCTAAATTGAAGCCCCATTGGGACGGAATCAATTAAGGTAATAATATTCCGTATTTCCTGTACAGCAACCTGCCGCGCTTTATGCCGTAATGTTTCGGACATAGGAATCCCCGCACCCACTCCATGCGTCAGAAAATTTATAACCTGATTTTCGGGAAGCATAGAGGTAATGGAGGGCTTGCGCTGGCTATAGAGCGCACGTCGTTTTGACAGCGCCAGAATGACCGGCTGGGCCGAGGCAGAACGGAGTTCTTTTTCAGAATGGCTGGCATGTGCTTCCAGCAGGATGGCATCATACGCAGGCGATGTAACCTGATAGCAGACAGGGTCTGAGACCTGAAGGATCTGCTCGACATCACCTTCAATTTGTGTAATTTTTTGGAAAAAATTGTTTGGAGAACTATAATATTCGAATCCGACCCCAAGCAGGGTCAGGGGAGAAATATTGAGGAGTTCAGCAAGTCGCTGGACAGTGTCCAGTTTAATCACTTCGCCTTTTTCGTAACGATAAAGTGCTGCGCGGGAGACCCCAAGACGTGCCGCAATTTCGTCAGCCCGCATCCCCGATTCAAGGCGAAAAGCTCTTAACTGCTGACCAATCTCACCAAGATGCATTGTGACGGCAGTCATGATCTCACCTTATGAATCAGTATGTTATAAACAAAATACTTTATCGAATAGTATCGTTAATAATGCGTTAATTAACATATTGTAAAATCCCGTCAATGCTACGGCCTGACAATCCTAGATACCAGCCCCGGGTATGTTTCTGCCGTGAGGCTGAAAAGGCTTTAACAGACCAGACAAAGCCCCAAATCCGTGGTTTACTGCTGCCATGATGGATGGGCTGACACTGACAACAGAACGGATCATGCTGGCTCTGCTCCTCGGAGGGATAGCCTACGGATGCGTTATCGTCCTCGCTCCGTTTTCCTCCGCCATTTTATGGGCCGGTGTGCTGACATACGCGACATGGCCCGTCTTCCAGCATCTCAGGCGCCGAATGAGCGCTCTGGCCGCAAGTCTGATCATGACGTTTCTGTGTGCTGTTGGCTTTGTCATTCCCCTCGCTTTTCTGGCGTCCACGACCATAGCCGCCAGTCCGCGCTGGGCCTCCCGCCTCAATGCTCTTTTCAGCTTTTCTCACCAGATCCCCCCTCCTCCCGTCTGGCTCACGTCCCTGCCCATGGTGGGGCAGGATTTTGCCAGCCAGTGGCAGCACTGGAGCCATGATTTTGATCATCTGGGGGCCAGTCTGCGGCCGTACGCGGGTGATATTATCCAGTCTCTTCTGGTGCTTTTCATGCAGGTTGCCAACGGAGCTCTGCATCTGGTGATGGCGCTGTTTATTGCGTTTTTTTTCTGGCTAAGCGGTTCTTCTCTGGGCGATACGCTCAAGGCCGTCATCACCCGCATTGCAGGGCCACATGCCGGGCGGCACCTCCATATTATTGGCGGGACCGTGCGCGGGACAGTCTACGGCATTCTGGGGACAGCAATTATTCAGGGTATTCTGACCGGCGTCGGGTTCTGGCTGACGGGGCTTTCAGAGCCGGTCATGTTTGGTGTGCTCGCAGCCTTTCTGGCAGTGTTGCCGATTGGCGCGCCACTGGTCTGGGTGCCTGCATCCCTGTGGCTGATGGCGGAACATCACGTCGGCAAAGGGGTTCTGCTGCTGCTGTATGGTATCCTGCTGATTTCCGGTGCGGACCATATTATTCGCCCGCTTTTCATTGCGCGGGGGAGCAAGCTGCCTTACCTGCTGACCGTACTGGGCGTGATTGGGGGCGTTATGGCGTTTGGCGGTCTGGGAATTTTTCTGGGTCCAATCCTGCTTGCGGTGGGTTTCACGTTAACTGTTGAATTCGCTGCACAGCAACCATCGTCCCATTCTTCAGATGATCAAAGGAGACTGCCTTCATGAGGCGTCATTTTCTCCGTCTCATGGATGCGCATCGCCGCAAAAAGCAGATCCGGCCCCTGAGTGCCGGAGAGCAGGACAGTACCAGAATTATAAGCTGGAACCTGCTGCGCAGAACCGGGGCGACGGTCCATGATGTTGTGGCGCTGATCGAAGCCGAAAACCCGGATATTCTGCTTATGCAGGAAGCCACGGCTGAAATTGATGTTCTCCCAGACATTCTTGGTGGGTACTACGCCCGCGCTCCCCTGCCCGGCCGAATTCATGGGCCTGCATGCTGGAGCCGGACACCTTTTGCGCGCACACCCCGCGCCTGCACTATTCCTTCCGGCGCAGTTGTGAAGCGTCATGCCCAGATTATTGATTATGGTCCCTTCTCACTCGCCAATGTGCATCTCTCACACGGCAGGTGCTGAACCGGCGGCAGCTTCGGCGTATTGCGTCGCTGCTTCCCGCACCCTGCGCTATTCTGGGGGACTTCAATCTTGTCGGGCCGACGATGGTGCCGGGCTTTAGTGACGTGGGGCCAAAAGCGCCGACGCATCGTATGGCCGATCTCCTTCCTATCCGTATCGATCGGTGCCTGGTGGAAGGTATGACCTGCCTGAATGCCCGCGTTCTGCCGGTTTTTGCCTCAGACCATCGGCCGATCGCGGTTCAGTTACGGCCTGATATCAAGCTTCTGGCGTCTGTTGCCTCATAGATACGGCATGAACAGACGGGCTGCCGCATCCCGGATCTGGATCAGTTTATTGCGTTTATCCAGATCATGATGCGTCAGACGGCGGTTGCGATGGTGGCAGATGAAATCATCCAGCATTTCTGCCATCAGCACATCGTAGGTTTCCATATTAATCTCGAAGTTCAGACGCAGGCTACGGATATCGAGATTGGAACTGCCGACAAAAGACCATGCCCGATCAACCACTAACAATTTGGAATGATTAAAAGGCGGATTGACGCGCCAGACGCGCACTCCTGCATCCAGCAAAGGGGAGATATTGGCAGCACAGGCCCAGTCCAGCGGTGGGTGATTGCTCTGAAGGGGAATAACAACATCCACCTGCACCCCCCGCAGAGCCGCAAGAGCCAGTTCCGACATGACGCGCGACCCCGGCAGGAAATAGGGCGTCATAAGCCGGACCTGCCGCCGGGCCAGCGTAATGGCCTGCAGCATGGTATATTCAATTTTTTCAAGGTCCGTATCGGGGCCGGCTGTGACAATACGGGCAACCGATTCCCCGGTGCTGGTGTGTTCCTTGAAGTAAATGTCTCCGGCAAGCACTTCCTGCGTTACAAAATACCAGTCCCAGGCAATGGCTTCTGCCAGTTGTCTGACCACCGGCCCTTCAAGCTGAAAGTGGGTATCCGAAACCGGTTTGGGTGGCCTTTGGGATACGAGATTTTCATCCGCAATGTTCAGGCCGCCCATAAAGCCAGTCCGGCCATCAATCACCAGAATTTTTCGATGGTCGCGCAGGTTCAGGAACGGCATCCGCCAGGGCAACATGGAATGCATAAACCGTGCGCAGGGCACCCCTGCCCGCCTTAACCGACGGTAGACGGGTGACAGAAAATAACCGCTTCCAATCCCATCGACCAGAACGCGCACCTCAACACCGCGCTGCCGGGCAGCAATCAGTTTTTCGATAAAGACGCCGCCAATGTGATCATTCCGGAAAATGTAAGAACACAGCAGAATGCTATGGTCTGCATTTTCAATTGCGTTCAGCATGAGCGGGTAAGCACCATCTCCATCATGCAGGAGAACGATTTTGTTGCCCCCTACAAGCGGGCGGCTGGTCAGTTTACCAACATCGTGGCGAGGGGAGCAAATTGCCCGTTCAGTTCCCTGTTCCATGATGAACTGTGAGAGTCGTCAAATTTATGAGAGGAACGGCCGCTGACCAGCTTTTTAGCCAGACGGCGTACACGATTGATTCCAAACATGATGTAGAGCACCGTTCCCAGGGCGGGCATGAGAACACAAATGCCGATCCAGCCTATGGCCGAGGAGGTGTTTCTTTTTGTCAGCAGAATATGCAACGCAACACCTGTCACCAGCACAAAACGAATGATCGTGACTGTCACCAGAGAAAAATGCGGCAGAATATCAAACGTCATGGGGCACAATGCATCCAGAGAGGAATCAAACGGTGACAGGCAGACATGATGCTATCGGACCGGAACCGACAAGACAAAGGCTTGCGCGGCAGATACGTGGTGCACGGGCTTATCAGGACGGGTTGAGCGCGGAAGAGGCCGTCTGTTCCGCTTGTATAAAAGAAGGCTGGTCTATTCTATTAAAAAGAGCCCGCACACGCCGTGGCGAGATTGATATTGTCATGCGCAAAGGTAGTTTGATTTGTTTTGTGGAAGTAAAAAAGCGCAAAACATTACGCGGCGCCGCAGAATGTCTGACGATTGCACAGCAAAGGCGTCTTTACCGGGCAGCGGAATGTTTGCTGGCGATGTATCCGCACTGGTCTTACGAAGAGTTACGGTTTGATCTGATTGCTGTGGATGAGCAGAACGCGCTGTACTGGGTAAGGGATATTATACGCCAGATGTAGAAAAAGCGCGGTGCCAGAAGCAGACCGCGCTTTTTCAAAGACGTTAGAGGCCGAAGCGTATCAAGTACGATGGCGACGGGTTGCTGCATGGGACGCAGCATGTTTGGCAGGATGGTAAGAAACCAGATGCACCATGCTGTGAGACGTAGCGCCGTGAGACTGATGGCTGGCGACATGGACAACATGGCTGGCACGATGAACATGCACCACAGGTGCAGGCACTGCCGTAAGAGACGCGAAGGTCAGCTTGCTGGCTTCCAGATCAGAAATGACGCGTTCCGCGTGCGCTGAGGAGTTAACGGCAGAAACGCCAGCGCTCAAACCAACAAAAGCGAAGGCACAGCGCATAAACGGAAAACGCATCATCAAAAATCCCACCTCTGTTTGTCTGTTGCCAGACTACACAGCCCTCTGATTGCCTGACAACTTAAAAAATCAGGAAGCAGCCTTAAGAGGGATATTTTTTTCTTTCAGCAGCGTCTGCAGTTCCCCGGACTGGTACATTTCAGTCACGATGTCACACCCGCCGATGAACTCACCCTTGATATAAAGCTGCGGAATGGTCGGCCAGTTTGAGAAGTCTTTAATGCCCTGACGGATGCTGGCATCGGCCAGAACATTCACGGACTTGAACGGAACACCCAGATGCTCGAGAATCTGCACCACGCGCGCGGAAAAGCCGCACTGCGGGAAGTCGGCATCACCCTTCATGAACAGAATGACGGGGGTTGTCTCAATTTCGTTCTGGATCTGCTGTTTGACAGTTTCAGACATGAACCTGAATCCTTGCTAAAAAAGCGGAAAAATACGCCGTTCAGGGCGCAGACGTTTGCAGTGCAAGAGCATGGAGCTTGCCACCCATGTGGCCCTGCAGGGCCTGATAGACAAGCTGATGCTGCCTGACGCGGTTGAGGCCTTTGAAAGCCTCACTCACGATAGAACAGGAATAATGGTCACCGTCCCCGGACAGATCATCAATTCTGATCTGTGCATCGGGGAAAGCCTGACGAAGATACGTCTCAAGTTCAGTGGCGGACATCGCCATGGCTTACAGATCCCTTTCAGTGACTCAACGGGCCATCAGGGCCGGAAAAAAAGCCTCATGTGCAGCAACAAGCCGTGCAGCAGATATTGTGACGCCACTGGGTAAAATCAAATCATTTCCACCAGACTGGCCGATCAGACGCGCGGGAACGCCGGCCTGCTCTGCGCGGGCGCAGAATTCAGAGGCATTTTCTACACAAACCAGATAGCGGGCCTGATCTTCCCCAAACCAGAACGCTTCAGGCCGGATGCCGCTGTCAGGGCTTTCCAGTTCACAGCCAATGCCTGTGGCCATGACCATTTCCGCCGCAGCAACCAGCAGGCCGCCGTCAGACAGATCATGACATGCGGATACTGTGCCGCTGAGAATTTCCTGCCGCACGAAATCGCCGTTCCGCTTTTCAGCGGCCAGATCAACCGGCGGGGGCGCGCCGTCTTCTCGGCCCAGAATTTCACGCAGCCAGATGGACTGGCCCAGTTCTCCCCGGGTCTCCCCGATCAGAACAACGGCTTTGTTTTCAGCCATGCCCAGACCCACGGCTTTCTGCACATCATCCAGCACACCCAGTGCCCCAATGGCCGGGGTGGGCAGAATGGCCAGAGCAGAACCGTCCGGCTGGCGCGTCTCGTTATACAGAGAGACGTTGCCGCTCACGACCGGAAAGTCCAGGGCGCGGCAGGCGTCGCCCATGCCTTCAATCGCCGCGACAAACTGCCCCATAATTTCCGGCTTTTCAGGGTTGCCGAAATTGAGGTTGTCCGTCACGGCCAGCGGGCGGGCACCCGTTGCTGTCAGGTTGCGCCATGCTTCCGCGACAGCCTGTGCGCCGCCGGTTTTCGGGTCGGCATGGCAGTAGCGCGGCGTGCAGTCTGTCGTGATTGCCAGCGCCAGGGATGTGTCTTCAATTTTGACAATCGCGGCGTCAGCAGCCCCCGGACGGCGGACGGTCTGACCGCCAACCGTGCTGTCATACTGGTTCCACACCCATGCGCGTGAAGCGAGATCTGGCGAGCCAACCATCTTGAGGAGGGCTGCATCCAGAGAAACTGGCGCATGCACCGGCCCAAGCGGTTCCGGCACAGCAGGTTTTGCGGCCGGACGATCGTAAATCGGAGCCTGATCCGCCAGCGGGTCCAGTGGAATATCGGCTTCCACCTGCCTTTGTGCTTCACCACAATATGGCCGGTTTCCGTCAGATGCCCGATAATGGCGAAGTCCAATTCCCATTTCTCGAAAATCTTACGGGCGACTTCCGTGCGGTCCGGTTTGAGAACCATGAGCATACGCTCCTGGCTTTCAGACAGCATCATTTCATAAGCCGTCATGTTCGGCTCACGCTGCGGCACGGCGTCCAGATCCAGTTCGATCCCGACCCCGCCCTTCCCGGCCATTTCCACGGCGGAAGAGGTCAGGCCGGCGGCCCCCATGTCCTGAATGGCAACGATGGCGTCTGTTGCCATCAGTTCCAGGCAGGCTTCAATCAGCAGCTTCTCAATGAACGGATCGCCAACCTGCACGGTCGGACGCTTCGCCAGCGCATTTTCGTCGAACTCGGCGGAAGACATGGTGGCACCATGAATGCCATCACGCCCCGTGCGGGAGCCAACATACACAACCGGTTCCCGACACCTGCTGCGGCAGAAAGGAAAATCCGGTCTTTCCGGGCGAGGCCAACCGTCATGGCGTTGACCAGCGGGTTACCATCATACGCCGGGTGGAAATTGATTTCCCCGCCAACCGTCGGCACGCCGACGCAGTTGCCGTAGCCGCCAATCCCGCGCACGACACCATCAATAATCTGGCGCGTGCGGGGTGTTTCCGGGTTGCCAAAACGCAGAGCGTTCAGGTTGGCAATGGGGCGCGCACCCATGGTGAACACGTCACGCAGAATACCGCCAACACCTGTGGCGGCACCCTGATACGGTTCGATAAAGGACGGATGGTTATGGCTTTCCATCTTGAAGATGGCGGCATAACCCTGTCCGATATCCACCACACCGGCATTTTCACCCGGTCCATGAATGACCCAGGGGGCTGTGGTGGGCAGTGTGCGCAGCCATTTGCGGGAGGATTTGTAAGAACAGTGCTCGGACCACATGACCGAGAACACACCAAGCTCCGTCAGGCTGGGTGTGCGGCCCATAATGGTCACAACACGTGCATATTCTTCATACGTCAGCCCGAATTCCCGGGCCAGAGAGTCATCAACGGTCTTTTTCACCGGACAAGAGCCTCCACAAGACCTTCAAACAGCGGCAGACCGTCCACGCCGCCCATCAGCGGGTCAACAAGATCTTCCGGGTGAGGCATCATGCCGCAGATCCGGGTATTTTCGCTCAGGATACCCGCAATGCTGTTCACGCTGCCATTGGGGTTGCTGGCATCATCATCAGCCTGCACCTGCCCTTTGGCGGTGGCATAGCGGAAAGCAATAAGGCCTTCACCTTCCAGTCGGTCCAGCGTGCTCTGGTCTGCCGTGTAATTGCCATCCCCATGGGCCAGAGGTGTGCGGAACACATCCCCTTTCTGCCACTTGTGGGTAAAGGGTGTGTCGGTGCGCTCCACCCGCAGATGGCAGTCCTGAGACAGGAAGCGCAGATTGGCATTGCGGAGCAGCGCACCGGGCAGCAGGCCAGCTTCGGTCAGGATCTGAAAGCCGTTGCAGACGCCCAGAATATGGCCGCCTTTTTGCGCAAAGCTGCGGATTTCCGTCATGATGGGAGAATGAGCCGCCATGGCGCCGCAGCGCAGGTAATCCCCGTAGCTGAAGCCGCCCGGCAGCACAACGAGGTCAATCCCGGTCAGGTCGGTATCGCGATGCCAGACCATACGGGGTTCCTGTCCGGTAACACGCCGCAGTGCGATAGCCATATCGCGCTCACGGTTGGTGCCCGGAAAGACAACAATCGCTGCTTTCATTTTGCGCCGTTACACGGGTAGGAGTCATGCAGAGCCTTGAAGACGCTTTCGCCCACAGGCTTGGAAAGCGCTTCAGAATGCGCCTTCAGCCATGCCAGAACTTTGACGCGCATGGCAGCGCCGTTTTCTGACGTCGGGACGCAGAAGCCGGCCGGAGCAGAAGCATCGCCTTCATTCCGGTCATTGATCTTGGAAAGAGCAACGGCATCTGCAACACCGGTGATATAGGCATCACAAACCGTGGTGCCAGCCGGACGGCTGCACACGCGGGCAAAGTTACCAGTCTGCATGGGGGAAATACGCTGGGCATGCGCCGGAGCAGGTGCCAGCAGCGTGCCACCAAGGGCGATCAGAGCGAGGCGCTTCATCCCAGCACCTCTACCCTGAAGTCTTCAATGACCAGATTGGCCAGAAGATCCCGTGCCATGTCTTCGGCCTGTTTCTGGATGGCGGCACGATCTGTGCCGTCCACATCCAGATCAATAATCTTACCAACCCGGACGTCATTCACGCCCGGAAAGCCCAGTGTGTGCAATGCGTGGCCGATGGCTTTCCCCTGTGGGTCAAGCACACCTTCCTTAAGCATGACGGTTACACGTACTTTCATGATGAAGCCCCCGTTCCTGTCGGCATAGTCACTGCATGGTCTCCGGACCCTTCATATCTCCGCCATTGCCTGCTTCGGGCAGAATGCCCAGTCGGCGGGCAACTTCCTGATAGGCTTCCCGGACATTGCCCAGATCGCGGCGGAAACGGTCCTTATCAAGTTTTTCGTTGGTCTGATTGTCCCACAGACGGCAATTGTCGGGTGAAATTTCATCCGCCAGAACAATCCGCATGTCGTCGCCTTCCCAGGACCGGCCAAATTCGAGCTTGAAGTCGACAAGCTGAATGCCGATACCGCTGAACAGGCCACACAGGAAGTCATTCACCCGCATGGCCATGGACGTCATGTCCTCAAGGTCATGAGGGCACGCCCATTCAAAAGCGATAATGTGATCTTCAGAGACCAGCGGATCATTCAGCGCGTCGTTTTTGTAGTAAAATTCCACAATGGTCCGCGGCAGGCGTGTGCCTTCCTCAATCCCGAAGCGCTTGGCAATGCTCCCCGCGGCAATGTTGCGGACAACAACTTCAAGCGGAATAATCTCGACTTCCTTGACGAGCTGCTCACGCATGTTGATGCGCCGGATGAAGTGCGTGGGAATGCCGATATCCTGCAGCAGCAGCATCAGATGCTCACTGATGCGGTTGTTCAGCACACCCTTTCCGGTAATGACGCCGCTTTTCGCACCGTTGCCAGCCGTGGCGTCATCCTTGAAATACTGCACAAGAGTGCCGGGTTCCGGACCTTCAAAAAGGATTTTGGCTTTACCTTCGTAAAGCTGGCGGCGACGGGCCATGGTCATCCTTACCTGTCTTGAACGTTTAAAACCGATCCCTGCAACCGGTCCGGGGGAAGACTGTAAACAGCCTTCCCTTCTTCAGACGCGTCATAGCAGGCTTCGGCCGTGGAGGATATAGGGAGACCCCCGCTCACAGCGCCGGGCCGGGTTCCCCAAAGACTTTCTGATACAGGCCATCCAGCGCCTTCAGGTGCTGGCGGCTATCCATTGCGGCATCCAGTGTTTCAGCCGGAATACGCCCGGAAATTTCCGGATCTGCGGCCAGATTTTCACGGAACGTAAGGCCTTCCGGTGTGCCGAGTTTGGTCCATGTTTCCATCGCGTTGCGCTGAACAATGCGATAGGCATCCTCACGGGAGAGACCTGCACGGGCCAGAGCCAGCAGAACCTCACCGGAATGGACAACACCGCCAAGGCTTTCAATATTGGCAGCCATCCGGTCCGAGTAGATCAGCAGCTTGCTCATCATGCCGGCCAGACGAGCCAGAGCGAAGTCCAGTCCGATCGTCGCATCGGGGCAGATGTTCCGTTCAACGGAAGAGTGGCTGATATCGCGCTCATGCCAGAGCGCCACGTTTTCAAGCGCGGGAATTACGGCGGAGCGGACAAGGCGGGCAAGACCCGTCAGGTTTTCCGTCAGCACCGGGTTCCGCTTATGCGGCATGGCGGAGGAACCTTCTGGCCTTTATGGAAGAACTCCTCTGCTTCGCGCACTTCAGAGCGTTGCAGATGGCGTACTTCAATGGCCAGACGCTCAATGCCGCTGGCAATAACGCCGAGCGCACAGAAATAAGCAGCATGCCGGTCACGCGGGATAACCTGCGTGGAGACGGGTTCCGGCTTCAGGCCAAGGCGTTCGGCTACATAGGACTCAACGCGCGGGTCCAGATGCGCAAACGTGCCGACAGCACCGGAAATGGCGCAGGTGGCAATTTCCGCACGGGCAGTTTCAAGGCGTTCTTTGTTGCGGACAAACTCAGCATAGTGCCCGGCCAGTTTCAGACCAAAGGAGGTCGGCTCAGCATGGATGCCGTGGCTGCGGCCGATGGTCAGGGTATGTTTGTGCTCAAACGCACGGGTGCGCAGGGCATCCAGAACATCGTCCAGATCTTTCAGGAGCAGGTCAGTCGCCTGCGTCAGCTGCACAGCCAGACAGGTATCCAGAATATCGGAAGACGTCATGCCCAGATGCACAAAACGGCTTTCCGGACCAACTTTCTCAGCAAGCCAGGTCAGGAAGGCAATGACATCGTGGCGGGTTTCAGCTTCGATCTCATCAATGCGCGCCAGATCGGCCTCGGAGAACGCGGCCATTGCGGCATCGCCCTTTTCACGCACAACCTTTGCGGCGTCTTTTGGCACAGCGCCATATTCGGCCATGGCTTCACAGGCCAGTGCTTCAATCTCAAACCAGATGCGGTAGCGATTTTCAGGCGACCAGATAGCGGCCATAACGGGGCGAGTATAGCGCGGCACCATAACGCGGTGTTCCTCCTGAGAGCGGAATGATGCGCGCCTCTCTACCCGATTCCCGGCGCTACGTCTGCCCGTGAAACAAAAAACTTTGACAGTCGGGGCTATTTCAGGATGTTCAGCTTGATTTTCCCGGTCTCAGCTTCCCGAATCGGAGTTTTCGTGCACGGTTTTCTTGATGCTTTCAGCCTGAAAGCCCTTCTCGCATTTCTTCAGGTTGTGATGATTGATGTCACGCTGGCAGGAGATAACGCCGTTGTGATCGGGCTGGTCGTGCGTTCCCTGCCTGTCAGTGAACGACGGAAAGCGATTTTTGCCGGGATCGCGCTTGCGGCTGTTATCCGTATTCTTATGGCCCTTGTGGCAGTGCAACTGCTTCAGATTATTGGCCTGACACTGGCTGGCGGGTTGCTGCTGGCGTGGGTGTGCTGGCGCATGTATTGCGAGATGCGCGCAGGCCAGCATAACGATGCCGAGGGTGATCCCCCGCCCGGCAGCTTTGGCAAGGCTGTGTTCCGTATTCTCCTCGCTGACCTTTCCATGAGTCTGGATAATGTGCTGGCCGTTGCCGGAGCGGCGGCGGAACATCCGGCTGTGCTGGTCGTCGGTCTTGTGCTGTCAGTCTTGCTGATGGGGGTTGCTGCATCCTTTATCGCCCGTCTGCTGGACCGGTATAAGTGGATTTCCTGGGTTGGTCTGCTGATTGTTCTGGCAGTTGCCATCGAACTGATTGTGAAAGGCGGCGGTGAAGTCTGGACGCATCTGCCGCTCTCTCACTAAAGGGCAGACGCCGTTCTTTTTACCCGGCAGATCATGGCTTGCCAGCGCATGCGGGATCGCTGATCTTCCGGGAATGTCAGTTTTACATTTTTCCGCATGGCGTCGGCAGGCATCTCTGCCGCTGGCTTTTCTGCTTCTCAGCGCGTGCTCAGCGCCTGCTCAGACGGGGCCGTCTGCCGCCGGACCGGCATCTCAGGTCACGGAACCGCAGTCCGTGGCTGTTCCGGCCTCACAGACATATGCATCAGGTTCCGTGTCAGACCGCCTGACCGTCTGGCTGAGTCTGGTCGGTTCATCACATGCAAGTGCTCAGGACTATGCGGATTTTCTAAAAACGCGCCCGGTGTGGCCACGCTGGCAGCTTTTGCAGACCCGGATGCAGCAGGCCTTATCCAAAGAGACTGATTCTGCTGTTTTGGCCCGTCTCTGCGCACAGACGCTCAATTACGGTCCTGCTCTTGCGCAGTGCGCCTCTCAGGGGGGCAGCGCGACGTCCGGGCTTGCCGGCCATCTGGCAGCAGAGGCGAAGCAGGCGTGGATGAACGGGAATGATTCCGCCGCGGCGGCGACTGCTCTGTCCGGCACATTTCCGCAGGTTCTGACGCCTGAGGCCTCATGGCTTCGGTTTAACCGTGAAGAAAAAGCGGGCTCTCTGGCCGCTGCGCGTCAGACACTTCCCTATCTGAGTTCATCCGTCAAAAGCAGGCACAAGCACGCCTCGCCTTTCGGGCGAATGACCCCGGTGCAGATGCTCTGGCAGCCTCCCTGCCCGCTTCTGAGGCTGATGATCCCTATCTGATTCTGGACCATCTGCGCTGGCTGCGGACGCAGAAGCGTGACGCCGAGGCAGCCGCACTCTGGAAAACGACAGGGGTGCAGGCCGAAGCAAAAGCACGCCATCCGGCTTTCTGGCGGGAGCGCGACGCGCTGGCGCGGGAACTGCTGCAGGACGGGCAGAATGACGATGCGTTGTCTCTGGCGAACGATACCCTCACCACCGGCGCAAATCGTCTGGATGCACAGTTTCTCAGTGGCTGGATTGCTTTGCAGAAGATGCACAATCCCGCACAGGCAGACGTTTTTTTCAGGCCTCTGGCTGATTCTGCGTCGCTAATTAGTAAGAGCCGCGGATTTTACTGGCTCGGGCGTGCCCGCCATGTCGCGCAGGACGACGTATCTGCTCAGGCGGACTGGCAGAAAGCAGCCGGATATCCCGGTACATTCTATGGCCAGATGGCTGCTGCACAATTGGCGGGAAATGAGACGACGCTCCTTGCCCCGGAGCATATTCCGCCGTCCGTCACGAAGGCGCTTGCTACGGAGCGTGCGCCATCAGCCTCTGCCAGTCGTCTTGCGGGGAGTGATCTTGTTCAGGCCGCGCAGTTGCTCGTGTCATGGGGGGATAAACCGCATGCGCGGGATTTCCTGACCCTGCTTAGCCAGCAACTTGTTTCCATCTCAGACAAGCTCGCCTTGTGTGATCTGGCCATGAAGCTCGGCTTGCCGGATGTGTCCGTCGCGGTTTCTCGTCAGCTCGGTCGTGACGGGCTTTTTCTGCTCCATTCCGGCTGGCCTGCGCCGTATGCTTCTCCGGCGTCGGGGCTCCCGTCCGGACTGGTGCTGGGTCTGGCGCGTCAGGAAAGCAACTTTAATCCGGACGCTATCAGTTCCTCCAACGCCATTGGTCTGATGCAGCTTAAACCCTCGACTGCCGGGGATATGGTGCATCGGGCTGGTGTGTCTGTCTCGGCGGCAACAGCATCCGGCTTGCATGACCCGAACAATAATCTGGCGCTGGGCTCGGCGTATCTGTCTTATCTTCAGGACAAATTCGGCTCTGTCGTGCCCTACATGGCTGCGGCTTATAACGGGGGGCCGGGCCGGCTTTCCCGCTGGCTTGCTGCCTCGGGAGATCCGGGTCGCAGCGGAGCCTCTCAGGATGAGATGATCGACTGGATCGAATCCATTCCCTTCTCGGAAACCCGGAATTACGTTCAGCGCGTGTGGGAAAACATGACCATTTACGCAGCGATGGGGAAATAAGCATGACACCGTCCCGTTTTCTGGCAACATTCGGCGGATGTGGTCTGGCGCCTCGCGCGCCCGGCACCGTCGGGTCTCTGGCCGCGTTGGCGCTGGGGCTCCCGCTGCTCAGGCGGCCCAAAATCCTGCTCGGGGCGATTGGTGCTGTTTCCGTGGCGGGCTGGTGGGCGGCTGATCAGGCGGGAGATGGGGAAGATTACAGCTGGATTGTGATTGATGAGGTTGCTGGCATGTGGGTCAGTTTGCTGGCCTGCTTGCCCGAAAACCCGGAGGACCCTGCGTCAACCCGCAGAAGTCTTGGCCTTGCTGTGCTGGCGTTTGCCCTCTTCCGCCTGTTTGATATCAAAAAGCCGGGACCTGTCGGGTATATGGACCAAAAACATGGTGCCACAGGGATCATGGGGGATGATCTGATAGCAGGCGCTATGGCGGCTGCCTGCATTAAATCAGCCCGGTTAATGGCGCGTCACCTTCCCTTTTCCCGAGGTTGAACGCAATGTCTTTCTCTCTTCTGGCCCCCGACTTCGCGTCCGAACTGATAGAGCGGTCAGGCTTGCTTCTTGAGACCCTTCGGAAAGCAGACGCAAAACTGGTGACGGCAGAAAGCTGCACAGGCGGGCTGGTGGCGGCACTTCTGACACATCATGCAGGCTCTTCTGATGTCACTGAGGGTGGCCTTGTGACCTATTCTAACAGCATGAAGCGCTCTGTGCTGGGGGTTGGCACCGCGACGTTACAGAAGTTCGGTGCGGTCAGTGCTGAGACGGTGCGAGAGATGGCTGCTGGTGCGCTGCGTGTCGCGCAGGATGCAACGCATTCTGTCTCCGTGTCCGGTATTGCCGGTCCGGGTGGGGGTTCAGCAGATAAACCTGTTGGGCTGGTCTGGTTCGGTACGGCCGTGCGAGACGGTGACGTGCAGGCAGACTTCCGGATTTTCAAAGGGGACCGCACAGCCATTCGCTCTCAGGCGGCCATGCATGCTCTTAATCTTGTTTTGCAGCGTGTTGGCTAACGTTTTCGTATACAAAAAGAGCGTTAGAGGGATACCCCTCTAACGCTCTTGATGATCAAGCCTTTAATGCAGATTAAGCTGCAAATTTAGGATCTTATTGTTTTTTACTGACCAGAAACCGGAGCGTTAGCCGGGACCGTTGCGGTCGGGGCAGCAGGAGCCGTCACGCTCGGCAGAGTCGGGGCCGTGGGAGCAGCCGGAGCTGTAACGCCCGTGCCAGCAGCCGGGACGCCAACTGTCGTGCCCGGAACAACGGCGGTCGGAGCAGTCGGGGCCGCAGCAAAAGCAGGGGCATTTGCGCGCTGCGCGTCAGACAGGCTCTTGCTGTTCAGATCATCGGTGGAGGAATCACCGTTGGCTGCTTTTTTGCAGCGGCTTCATGCGCAGCATGTTTGTGGGCGGGGTGCGTAGCCGCAAAAACCGGGCTTGCAGCCAGCGCGGCGGAAATGAGAGCCGTCGCAGCAAAGATTTTTTTCATAATCGTCTGTCCTTATTCAAAACGCCGGACTGCTTTTATAAAAAGCAATTTTCCAACAGATTGGTAATGTATAGAAAATTGCGTCCCGTAACAACAACCCTGCGTATTTTAGGGGGAGCAGCCTGCCTCACCCCTCGGTGAACTATTGGGCAACCGGATGTTCATCCGGCAAAGATGCCGCTGTCTCCGGTGGTCCGTACACGTCCCGCGCCCGGCGCAGAAATGCGGAAACCATGAGACGAACAGCTTCTCCAAACACAACGCCAATAGCGGCCTGAAGGATGCGGGACCGGAATTCAAAATCGACAAAAAATTCTACAACACAGCCGCGAGGGTCAGGTGTGAATTTCCACAGATTTTTAAGGTAGCGGAACGGCCCTTTTTCATACTGCACTGTAATGGTGTCGGGTCGGTTGAGCGTTACGCGAGAGGTAAAGCTCTCCCGGAAGGGACCAAACCCCACTGTCAGATCAGCAACCAGCTCCGTTGCGGTGCGCGTGCGGACGCGCGCAGCAACGCACCAGGGTAGAAAATCCGGGTAGTGTTCAACATCTGCAACAAGATCAAAAATCTGGTCAGCCCTGTACGCGAGAACACGCTTTTCTGCGTGTTTAGGCATCAGTTCGCCCCCGCAAGGCGGGCATTGCGTGTCTGCCGCAATTCAGCAAAATCCGAGTCAGCATGGTAGGATGAACGGGTCAGCGGACTTGAACTGACCTGAAGAAAACCTTTGACGCGAGCCATTGCGCCATACTCCTCAAACTCAGTGGGGGTGACAAAACGGGCAACGGCCGCGTGCTTCACCGTAGGCTGCAAATACTGGCCCATGGTAATAAAATCTACATCCGCAATGCGCAGATCATCCATGACCTGAGCGATTTCCATTTTCTCTTCCCCCAACCCCAGCATCAGGCCGGACTTGGTGAAAATAGAGGCATCAAGCTGCTTCACCCGGTCCAGAAGACGCATGGACTGATAGTAGCGCGCGCCGGGGCGGATGCTCGGATAGAGGCGTGGCACCGTTTCCAGATTGTGGTTGAATACGTCAGGTCGCGCGTCAACAACAACTTCCAGAGCTTTGTTTTTGCGTAAAAAATCAGGAGTCAGGATTTCAATGGTCGTTTCTGGTGCGGCATCCCGGATGGACGTGATGACCCGTGCAAAATGCCGTGCCCCGCCATCTTCCAGATCGTCCCGGTCCACGGATGTAATCACCACATGGCGCAGCCCCAGCTTGGCGACAGCCTCAGCCACGCGGGTTGGTTCATCCGCATCCAGAGCATGCGGCAGACCTGTGGTGACATTACAGAAAGAACAGGCGCGTGTGCAGATCTCTCCCATGATCATCATGGTTGCATGGCGCTGGGACCAGCATTCCCCGATGTTGGGGCAGGCTGCTTCTTCACACACCGTCACCAGACGGTTGTCCCGCATCAGCTTACGTGTTTCGTGATACACGGGGTGCGTGGGCGCTTTAACGCGGATCCACTCGGGTTTGCGGGCAATCGGGTTGTCCGGCCGGTGTGCCTTTTCCGGGTGGCGGGCTTTACTGGCGCCGCCTTTCCGATGGTCAATCAAGACGCGTGTTGACATGGTATCACCGGCTCCCACAACTCCGGGTTTAAAAAGAACTGGAACGCTCTTACCGCTGCGTCAAGGTAAGAACGCCCAGATTGGTGCGTCAGACGGCATCACACCCACGCGATGATGCCGTCTGCTCTGCGGACTAGAAATGCAGCGCGCCATCATAGGCCGCGAGAACGGCTTCATGCATGGATTCAGAAATTGTCGGATGCGGGAAAATGGTTTCCGCCAGTTCAGCTTCCGTCAGTTCGCCTGTACGAGCAATCACATAGCCCTGAATCATTTCCGTGACTTCCGCGCCGATCATATGCGCCCCCAGAAGTTCTCCTGTCTGGGCATCAAAAACGGTCTTTACCAGTCCGTCTGGTTCACCCATGGCAAGTGCTTTGCCGTTGGCCATCAGCGGGAATTTCCCGACACGGACTTTATAGCCCGCCTCCCTGGCACGGGCCTCTGTATAGCCAACGGACGCAACCTGTGGGCGGCAGTAAGTGCATCCGGGAATTTTTGTAATATCAATCGGATGTACCTTTTTGCCTGCAATGGCGTCAACACACATGACAGCCTCATGGTTGGCTTTGTGCGCCAGCCATGGAGCCCCCGCGAGGTCACCAATAGCGTAAACGCCCGGCTCCCCTGTGCGGCACAGGTCATCCGTCACCACATGGGTGCGGTCTGTTTTAATTTTTGTGCCTTCCAGTCCGATATTCTCGACATTGCCGACAATCCCGACGGCAGAAATCACACGGTCTACGGTGAACTCTTCTGTTTTGCCGTTGACTTCAACAGGAACCGTTAAGTCTGACGCTGATTTGCGCAGGGTGCCGAGTTTGGCGCTGGTCAGGACGCGAATGCCCTGTTTTTCAAAGGCTTTACGGGCCAGTGCGCTGATTTCTTCGTCTTCCACCGGCAGGATACGAGGGGCGACTTCAACCAGCGTCACTTCTGACCCCATGTTGCGATAGAAAGAGGCAAATTCGCTGCCGATCGCGCCAGATCCAATAACCAGCAGGCGGCGTGGCAGTTCATCAGGCACCAGAGCTTCACGGTAAGACCAGATCAGTTTTCCATCTGGTTCCAGTCCCGGCAGAGTGCGGGCGCGAGCCCCGGTAGCAAGAATGACATGCTTTGCTGTGAGCGTAACGGGAGCGCCTTTTGTGGGCGTCACAAGAACTTTACGCTTGTCCCCGGCAACACCGTCCAGCTTGCCATAGCCGTCAAAAACCGGAACTTTAGCTTTTTTCAGCAGATGAGCAACGCCGCCCGAGAGCTGCTTGGAGACGGCTCTTGAGCGGGCAATAATTTTAGAGAAATCGAAACTCACCTTTTCCGCACTGAACCCGTATGTGCCGAGATCATGCAGAAGGTGGTTAATTTCCGAAGCGCGCAGAAGAGCTTGGTGGGGATGCAGCCCCAGTTCAGGCAGATTCCGCCCAGATGCTGTGCTTCCACCACCGCGGCAGAAAGGCCAAGCTGTGCGGCCCGTAACGCAGCAACATAGCCACCCGGTCCGCCACCCACGACGATAATGTCAAAATCGGTTCCGCTCATGGTCGTTTCCTGCAAACGCGATGTTAAAGAACAAGTGTCAGAGGAGATTCGACCACCGACCGGAAAGCTGAAAGCCATTCCGCCGCAACCGCACCATCCACAACGCGATGATCAACGGAGAGAGTGACCGTCATCACGGTTGCAATCGCCAGTTCATTCCCCTTCACCACAGGCTGCTTTTTTGCGGCTGCAATGGCCAGAATAGCGGCCTGCGGCGGTTGATGATGGCGGAGAAATCACGCACGCCGAACATCCCCATATTGGAGATGGAGAACGTGCCGCCCTGAAACTCTTCTGGCTTCAGTTTGCCTGCGCGAGCGCGCTTCACCAGATCTTTGGTTTCCTGACTGATCTGCTTCAGGCTTTTCTGCTCAACATGCGTCACAATGGGGGTAATCAGCCCGTCCGGAATGGAGACGGCGATAGAAATATCCACGTTGTCGTGCAGGATCATGGCCTGATCCGTGAAGGACGCATTCACGTTTGGCACCCGTTTGAGTGCAATCGCCGAGGCTTTGACCAGCATGTCATTCACGGACAGCTTGAAAACATCCAGCCCCTCTTCCGGAGAGGTTGCGTTCAACTGAGAGCGCAGAGCAAGCAGCGCATCCAGTTCGACATCAACGGAGACATAGAAATGCGGAATTGTGCTTTTTGCCTCGGTCAGGCGGCGCGCAATGACTTTCCGCATTCCGGAATGCGGCACAGAGCGACTGGAGGAAGACGGCGCGATGGCAGCCCCCTGCCCGGTGACGGACGTGACCGGCTTGCCCTGAGTAACGGCGTTATCCACATCCCGGCGGACAATACGGCCATTTGGGCCGGAGCCTTTAATGGTGGAGAGATCCACCCCTTTCTGGCCCGCAATACGCTTTGCAAGAGGAGACGCAATAATCCGTTTCCCGGCGGCAGGCTGAACGGACGATGCCGTCTGAGCGGGAACAGTAGCGGACGCAGATTTCTGCTGAGTTGCGGCGGGCTGTTCCGCCTTCTGCGGGGCTGCGGCCGCCGAAGCCTGCGGCCTGACCGCTCCTGCGTCCGGCACAGCTTCACCCTCAGCAATCAGCAGTGCGATGGGTGTATTCACCGCAATCTCCTGCGTGCCTTCCGGCACAAGAATACGGCCGAGAATCCCGTCTTCCACGGCTTCTACTTCCATAGTCGCCTTATCGGTTTCGATTTCGGCAATCACATCGCCTATCGTAACCTTATCACCTTCCGCTTTAACCCAGCGGGCCAGCGCGCCTTCCGTCATGGTGGGGGAAAGGGCCGGCATCAGAACTTCAATAGCCATCTCTTTTTCCTCAGATCAGGCGACGCACGGCATCAACCACGTGCTCGGGCTGTGGCAGGGCCAGTTTTTCAAGATTGGCGGCAAACGGCATCGGAACATCCACGCCAGCAACGCGCACAGGCGGTGCGTCCAGCCAGTCAAAAGCATGTTCAATGACCTGCATCGCCACTTCGGCGCCGATCCCCGCGAACGGCCAGCCTTCCTCCAACGTGACCAGACGACTGGTTTTTTTCACGCTTTCTACAATAGTTGCCGTATCCAGCGGGCGCAGGCTGCGCAGGTTGATGACTTCAGCTTCAATCCCCTGCTGAGCCAGAGCCTCAGCTGCTTCCAGTGCCGTTGTGACCATGATGGAGAATGTCACGATGGTCACATCGCGCCCTTCCCGCTCAATCTTGCTTTGCCGATGGGCAGGATAAAGTCTTCATCAACCGGGCATGGAAATTTGCGGCCATAGAGAATTTCGTTCTCAAGCACGACAACCGGGTTCGGGTCCCGAATAGCCGCGCGGAGAAGCCCTTTGGCATCTGCCGAGGACCACGGTGCCACGACTTTAAGGCCCGGAACGTGGGCATACCAACTCCCGTAGCACTGAGAATGCTGTGCGCCGACGCGGGCAGCCGCGCCGTTTGGACCACGGAAGACAATGGGGCACCCCATCTGTCCACCAGACATATAAAGAGTTTTTGCGGCAGAATTAATAATATGATCAATAGCTTGCATTGAGAAGTTCATGGTCATGAACTCCACAATCGGCTTCAGGCCCGTCAGGGCTGCACCAACCGCCATGCCTGTAAAACCATGCTCGGTGATTGGCATGTCAATGACACGCTTGTCACCAAACTCAGCCAGAAGGCCCTGAGAGATTTTGTAAGCCCCCTGATATTCCGCGACTTCTTCGCCGATCAGAAAAACATCGGGGTCCCGGCGCAGTTCCGCCTGCATGGCGTCATGCAAAGCTTCCCGCACGGTAATTTCAGTCGTCGGCCCCCAGTCTTTTTCCGGCTCCGGAGCATTCAGCAGAGTGCTGGCAACGTGGGCGGGTGCAGAAGGCGGTTGTTCAACCGGCGTCTGTGTAGGCAGTTCTGACTTTGGTTCTGATGTGGTTGTCGACGCGGATGCTGCATCGGGAACAGCTTCACCCTCAGCCACCAGGATGGCAATCGGGGTGTTCACCGCGATATCCTGCGTCCCTTCGGGCACGAGAATACGGCCCAGAACGCCACTTTCGACAGCTTCCACTTCCATGGTGGCCTTGTCGGTTTCAATCTCGGCAAGCACATCGCCAATAGAAACCGCATCCCCTTCCGCTTTAACCCAGCGTGCCAGAGCGCCTTCCGTCATGGTCGGGGAAAGAGCCGGCATTAAAATATCTGTCGCCATAATCCGTTACGCCTCTAGCAGCACATCTGTATAAAGCTCGGCAGGATCAGGCTCGGGGCTTGTCTGCGCGAATTCAGCAGAATCGTTCACTGTCGCTTTGATATCGTCTTCAATCTTGCGCAGGTCGTCTTCACTGACCCCCGCATCCATCAAAATCCGCCGGACATGTTCAATGGGGTCACGCGTTTTGCGGACTTCATCCACTTCCTCACGCTTACGGTATTTGGCTGGGTCAGACATGGAATGACCACGATAACGATACGTCATCATCTCAAGCAGGTACGGCCCCTTGCCCGCACGGCAATGGGCTACGGCCTCGGCTGCGGCTTCATGCACGGCGGCAACATCCATGCCGTCAACACGGCGACCGGGGATACCCCATGGCTCACCATTCCGCCAGAGTTCGTGCGAGGCCGAGGCGCGCTCCACACTCGTCCCCATGCCGTAGAGGTTATTTTCAATCACAAACAGGCAGGGCAGCTTATGGAGCGCAGCCAGATTGAAACTTTCATACACCTGCCCCTGATTGACGGCACCGTCCCCGAAATACGCGACTGAGACTTCATCCGTTCCACGGTATTTGTTGGCGAATGCCAGCCCGATGCCCAGCGCGACCTGCGCGCCGACAATACCGTGTCCGCCGTAGAAATTTTTCTCGCGGGAGAACATGTGCATGGACCCGCCCTTACCGCGGGAATACCCGGTGGCACGGCCGGTCAGTTCAGCCATAACGCCGCGCGGCGTCATTCCGGCAGCCAGCATCTGTCCGTGGTCACGGTAGGAGGTGATCAGCTTGTCACCGTCCTTCAGCGTCATCTGAATCCCGACGACGACGGCTTCCTGCCCGATATAGAGATGGCAGAAACCGCCAATCAGCCCCATGCCGTAAAGCTGGCCCGCTTTTTCTTCAAACCGGCGTATCAGCAACATCTCATGAAATGCATCAATGAATTGCTCACGGGTTAAGGAGGGGCCGTTGCCTCCCACGCGTGCTACGTTTTTTTGACCCGCCGTCATCGGCTCATCCTTATTGGCTTTAAAAGTTATACTGCGAACTCAGTCAGTTACAGGGACAGGGTTTATGTCAAAGTGAAGGAGCCCGTAAGCGTCCCTCAATTATTCCGCATTAAAGTCGCCTGATCGTCCCCCGCTTTTATGCAGGAGCCTGATGCCGTCAATCCTCATGCCCCGATCAACCGCCTTGCACATGTCATACAGGGTCAGCGCTGCGGCACTTACCGCAGTTAACGCTTCCATTTCGACCCCGGTTGCGCCTTTTGTTGTAACAGAAACGGTGATCTCGATTTTGTCATCTGCCGGGAGCAGATCAACCGAAACACGACTGAGGGGCAGTGGGTGACAAAGCGGTATGATATCCGCCGTTTTCTTGGCTGCCATAATGCCTGCGATGCGGGCTGTTGCCAGAACGTCACCCTTCGGCATGCTGCCTGAAACAATCATGTTCAGGGTTTCGGGCAGCATGGAAATAGAGCCTGTCGCAATTGCCTTGCGGTGTGTGTCAGCTTTTTCTGAGATATCCACCATGTGCGCATGACCGGATGTATTAAGATGCGTCAGCGTCTTTTCAGGCACGTCACGCAAATCCGAGCAGCGCACGGGCCGCCTTGCCGGGGTCAGGCTGACGCAGCAGAGACTCTCCAACAAGAAAACCAGTCACGCCAATTTCGGCTAGCGCCATGACGTCTCCATGCGTCTTGATGCCGCTTTCAGAGACAATAATCCGGTCTGGGGGCACCAGTGGCGTAAGGCGTTTTGTTGTCTCAATATCCGTCTGTAACGTCTTGAGATTGCGGTTATTAATGCCAATCAGGAAGGTATCCAGCGCGAGCGCGCGGTTCAGCTCTTCCTCATCGTGCACTTCCACCAGAATATCCATGTCCAGCCCCTTGGCATGGTCGACCAGACTCAGGGCTTCTTCATCTGTCAGGATGCACATGATGATAAGAATGCAGTCCGCACCCATCGCCCGGCTTTCATAAACCTGCCAGGGGTCAAGAATGAAGTCTTTGCGCAGTACTGGCAGAGAGCAGGCCGCGCGCGCAATCTGGAGATCTTCATTCTGGCCGTGAAAGCAGGAGCTTTCTGTCAGAACAGACAAGCAGGCAGCCCCTGCCTGTTCATAGCCAACAGCAATCTGGGCGGGGTCATACTCTTCACGCAGGATACCTGCTGAGGGGGAGGCTTTTTTGATTTCAGCAATCAGCCCGACTGTTCTGTCAGCAGCCTTTTCCTTCAGGGCACGTCCAAAGCCGCGCGGCGCGTCTTTTACATCCTGCGCTTTGGCCATCATCTCTTTCAGCGAGACGAGGGTTGAACGGTGCTCAACCTCAACTCTTGTCCGCGCACAGATCCGCGAGAGTACATCCGGCATGTGATCAGCCTGAATGCAGGCCTCTGCGTCGGGATTTCCAGCGGCGGACGAATTGGGTATTTCGTTCATAATCATCCTGTCTTGTCTTGAGCATACGTACCAGAAGATGATGTACGCAAACCGGTCAGCACCGCTAGCGCGGCGCCATTATCAAGCACGCGGCTGACATCGGCCACGGACTCTCTAAAGGCCTGCGGGTTTACCTGCAAACCCGTCAGGATTGAACGTCGTCCAGCCACATGCAGGGCACAGGCGGCGTTCAGTAAAACAGTATCACGATAAGCCCCATGGGCACCACGGAGCAAGGCTTCCAGTGCTTCAGCATTATGCTGAGCATCGTCCCCCTGAATGGCAGAAACGGGCGCGTAAGACAGCCCCGCCATCTCGGCCTCTATAACAAGGGAATGGGTTGTGCCGTTTTCAAGCGCCACAACACGGGTGGGGCCAGCCAGCGTCAGTTCGTCAATCCCCTGCGTTTCTCCCACAGGCTGACCGCAGACAGCCCAGACTCTCTCCGAGCCAAGCTGGTGCAACACGTCCACCACAAGCTGCAACCATTCCGGAGCAAACACACCAATGAGCTGATGCCGGACACCTGCCGGATTCACCATCGGCCCCAGCAGATTGAACAGGGTGCGGATACCCAGCGCTTTTCTGATCGGGGCTGCATGCCGCATGGCCGGGTGATGATAGGGGGCAGCAAGAAAAACCAGCTTATGCTGGTTAAGCTGGAGAGAGAGTTGCTGAGGATCTGCCAGCAAGGGCACGCCCAGCGCCTGCAGAACGTCTGATGCCCCGGCGCGTGACGAGACGGCCCGGTTCCCATGTTTGGCTACGGGCACGCCAAGGGCCGCCAGCACAAACGCCACGGCTGTAGAGACATTGAGGGTGCCGTAATTGTCACCGCCTGTCCCGCATACGTCGATGGTGTCTGCAGGTACGTGCGGCACAGAGACCATACGGTTTCTTAACGCTGTGACGGCCCCCTGCACTTCTCTGGCGTCTTCTCCACGCACGCGCAGCGCCATCAGGAACGCTGCGACGCGCTCTGCCGGGAGTGTGCCGTCCATGATGATGCCAAAGGCGGCTTCAGCCTCTGCGCTGGTCAGTGTCTTCCCATGCGCGAGGGTGTTGAGGATGGAAGTAAAAAAAACGTCCGGATCTGCTGAGGGAGAAAGAATGATCTCCGCCATGTCAGGCCGCTGTTTTCTTCTTGTTCCAGGCCCGAGCGTCTTCAAGGAAGTTCCTCAGAAGATCGTACCCGTATTCTGATGCAATGCTTTCCGGGTGAAACTGAACACCAGAGATGGGATGCTGTTTATGGCATACCCCCATAATCACGCCATCTTCGGTCCACGCTGTGACCTCAAGGCTGTCAGGAATGCTTGACGGCTCAAGAGTGAGGCTATGATAGCGCGTGGCATTAAAGGGGCTGGGGAGGCCCGCAAAAACGTCTTTGCCATTATGGAAGACTGGATTGATCTTGCCATGCATCGGCGTGGCGGCCCTCACAACCTTGGCCCCAAAGACCTGCCCGATTGCCTGATGCCCGAGGCACACCCCGAAAACCGGAATTTTTCCGGCGGCGGCTGCAATCAGATCACAGCAGATCCCGGCTTCATTCGGGGAGCACGGCCCCGGCGAGAGCACAATTGCTTCTGGCTGAAGCGCCAGAGCCTCTGTGACCGTCAGAGAATCGTTGCGGTGCACATCGCAGCTCTCCCCAAGCTCGCCCAGATAATGGACAAGGTTGAAGGTAAAGCTGTCATAATTATCGATCAGAAGGATCATGACTTTATGATGACCTTATGCGGCACACGGGTCAAATGACGGAAGAGCAAGAACTCAGCCCTTTGCCTGTGTAGCATAGTGAATGGCTTCTTCCGCAGCCCGGAAAACAGCACGGGCTTTGTGGCGGGTTTCCTCATATTCCAGTTCGGGCACGCTATCGGCCACAACGCCACATCCGGCCTGCACATGCATCATGCCGTCTTTAACAACGGCCATGCGCAGTCCGATGCAGGTGTCCATATCCCCCCCTGCCCCGAAATACCCGATGCACCCGGCATATGTCGCCCGGCGGCTCCGCTCAATTTCGTCAATAATTCCCATGGCGCGAATTTTGGGCGCACCCGTGAGCGTCCCCGCCGGGAACGCGGCAACCAGGGCATCCAGAGCGTCCAGATCGGGCCGGATTGTGCCCTCCACGTTGGAGGAGATGTGCATGACGTGACTGAAACGCTCGATCACAAACCGTTCTGTGACATGGACGGAACCCGGCTTGCAGACACGCCCCACGTCATTACGGCCGAGGTCAATCAGCATCAGATGCTCGGCGCGTTCTTTTTCATCCGCCAGCAGATCCTGCTCCAGCCACAGATCTTCGGCTTCATCCTTGCCGCGTGGGCGCGTGCCTGCCAGAGGTCTGACCGTCATGGTGCCGTCACGCAGCCGCACCAGAATTTCAGGCGATGACCCCACGAGCGAAAACGCCCCAAGATCCAGATGGAACAGGAACGGTGCCGGGTTGACGCGGCGCAGAGAGCGATACAGCGCCAGAGACGGCAGCGTAAACGGAGCAGAAAAACGCTGACTGGGAACAACCTGAAAGGCATCCCCTGCAGCGATGTAGTCCTGAATTTTTTTGACGACGTTACAGAACTCTTCGCGCGAGAATGTGGAGTGCGGTGCTTCAAACGCCAACGGCGCCGCAGCGTCAGAGGCAGCGGGCAAAGCCCCGGCCAGACAGGTGCGTGCGCGGGAGAGAAGAGCCTGCGCTTTATTCCACGCTGCCCCGGCGTCTTCCCCTGCTGCCGGGCGGACCGGAGCCGCGAGAATAAGCTCATCACTGACCGTATCAAAAACCGCAAACAGACCGGGGCGCATCATGACGGCTTCCGGCAGGTTGAGGTCATCCGGCGGGGCGTCAGGCAGATATTCCATCTGCCGCACCATGTCATACCCCAGATAACCGAAGAGCCCGGCAATCATGGGAGGGAGGCCTGCTGGCAGATCAAGCTGCGTGTCGCGGATCAGGCTGCGCAGGGAGTCCAGAGCCGCGCCATCGACGGAACGGGTCTGAGTATCAGGCTGTGCCGGGTTTTCATCAACTGTGACCTGCCCGTTGTGGCAGGTCCACACCAGATCCGGTTTCAGGGCAATCACGGAATACCGACCGCGTGACACCCCGCCTTCAACGCTTTCCAGCAGGAGCGTGTAACGCCCCGTGCCACCATCAAACCCGGCAAGGCGCATGTATGCGGAAACCGGGGTGAGCAGATCTGCCGGTTCCACAGAGAAGACAACGGACGGCTTTCCTGCCTTCCATGCGTCCTGACAGGCCTCGCGTGACGGAGAGGCCGCAATGCGCGCTGTAACGCTCATGGCGCGGCACTTCCGTCAAACCCAAGGGAAGACAACGCTGCCTGCACGGCCCGCTGGTTGATAACGGGCGGTGTGCGCTTGCTGAGTGCTTCAACATAGGACGCAACCAGGTCGTCCCCAGTGGACTGCGCAAGAGCCGTTTTCAGGCGCTGGTAGCCCGCCAGATCCGCCATGGGGTTGGGTGTTGAGACAGAGGTTACCGTTGCGACCAGAAACTCCCCGGCATCTTCAGCCATCACGGACTGCCCGGCTTTCATGCGGGGCAGATAATCCATGAGTTCGACCGGAATGGCTTTGTTGGGGACGGATCGTGAGAATGCGAGGCCTTTTACAACCGGTGCACCTGCGCCCGCGACGTTGGCGAGGCTGCCTTTTTCCTGCGCTGCGGTGTAGAGGGCTGTTGCCTGTTCGTCAGCGGCATGTTTGCGGGCATCCGCCTGCCATGCGGCCAGAACCTTTGCTCTGGACTGATCAAAAGAGAGTTGTGCGGCAGGGGTAATCGTGTCGACCTCAACGGCATACCAGCTATTGTCAGGCCCTTCTGTCAGGTTCGGCTTCGCGCCTTTCGTCTGTGTAAAGATCTGCTGCACAATGGCATCACGCAGTTTGCCGGACGCAGGGAGCGGTGCTGGGGTGCGTCCTGCGTGTTGCCCTGCGCATCCAGTGTGCCTGCGGCTGCCGCGGCACCGATATCTGTCGGGATGGCATCCAGACCGTTGCCTGCCATGGCATCCTGCAATTGGCGGCTTCGTTCGCCAACAACAGACGGGCCTTTCGCGTCACGATACTGCTGAAGGATTTCCTTTTTGGCGATGTCAAAAGGAGTGTCTTTGGGCGGCGTTATTTTTGTAACGCGTAGCACAACCCAGCCACCTTCTGATTTAAACGGCCCCTGAATCTCATTCATTGGGGCAGCAAAGACAGCTTTGCTCAGACTTTCGGACGGAATGGCCGAGGGGCGTGCGCCGGGCATCTCAACAGACGCACCACCTTTGGCAGCCGCCTGCACCGCACTCCAGTCTCCTCCTTTTGTCCAGACATCAGCAACAGCACGAGCCTGTGCTTCATCCTGCATCGTCACAACCTGCACGTCGCGGGTTTCCGGCACGTGGTAACGGTCGCTTTCTTCGTCGTAGACGCGCTTCAGATCTTTTTCATCAATGCTGATCGTATCAGCCACTGTGGCGGGAGACAGCACAACAACGCGGGCATGGCGCAGTTCGGCGGTCCGGAAATCGTTCAGATGGTTTGCGTAATAGCGACGCAGAACCGCATCATCCGGAGCCGCAGGCGTTGTCTGCTCAGCAAAGGGAATACGGATCAGGTCAATCGTCCGGGTCTGAAGGCCGAAGTCAGACAGGCGTTTGGTGAGGGTGTCAGACACGCTCGCGGCCTGACCAATCGGCTGCAATTCGGTGCGGCTTGTCAGATCATCACGGATCATCGTCAGAAAGCGCTGCTCAGGAATGTCGCGCTCCCGCAGGCGCGCATTCAGAATATTTCTGTCGAACTGACCGTTGGCCCCTTTGAAGTAAGGCAGAGAGAAAACTTCATCCCGCACGGCCGAATCTGGCACGGTCACTTTCAGCTTGCGGGCGGCTTCCTGCAGTTCCGCCTGCCCGATCAGCCGTTGCAGAACCTGATAGGCAATCTGCTGGCGCATGGCAGCAGGCACCTGTGCAGGGTCTGTCACGCCCATCTGTTTGGCGATGGTCGGCATTTCTCCCTGCAGGGACTGCGCAAGATCCGCCGAGGTAATGCGCTGCTGGCCCACTTTGGCCACGATATCTGTCTCCGTGCCCATGTAACCGAGCACATCCCCAACCCCCCAGCCGATAAAAGCGAGGAAAATGACGATGGCGCAGACACGCCCAAGCCAGGATTCAACAAAAACGCGACGCAGATAGGAGATCATGAACCGTGGGATCCGGGAGAAGACAAAGACTATGCCACGAGCAAACCCGGGCGCGGCACCATAAGCGGAGCAGCCGGACTTGACCAGCGGGAACAAACCGGGACGCCCCTAAACACGCACGCGGCATCTTGCCCGACAGGCCGAGTGTATGGTTTAGCCTGTTTTCTATGGCAGAGTGACGCAGTCAGGATGCGGACACCGGCAGCACGGAAGGACGAGGCGTATGACCAGACAGATTATCGTCGGCAACTGGAAGATGAACGGCACCAGCCGTGATTCGCAGGCGCTTGTTGAGGCTCTGCTGGCAGGACTCCCGGCCACTCTGCCGGATATTGTCACCTGCCCGCCTTTCACGCAGTTGGCTCTTCTGGCGGATAAACTGAAGGCCTCCCCGATTGCTCTGGGGGCGCAGGATTGCCACAAAGCCACGTCCGGCGCGCATACGGGTGATATTTCTCCGGCTATGCTGACGGACCTTGGTGTGTCCTACGTTATTCTGGGACATTCCGAGCGTCGGCAGGAGCATGGTGAACTGGATGAAACCGTGCGGGAAAAAGCGGTCGCTGCTGCAAAAGCTGGCCTGACCCCGATTGTCTGCATTGGTGAGACGGAAGACCAGCGCGAAAGCGGCGAACATTTCGATACGCTGGGCTGGCAGATCAAAGGGTCCCTGCCTGACAATTTCTCCGGTATTTTGGCTTATGAGCCGATCTGGGCCATTGGCACCGGCCGTGCTGCGACGGAAGACGAAATTGCCGAAACCATGAAATTCCTGCGTGAAGAGCTGGTGCGTCAGTTTGGCGAGGCTGGCAAAACGCTCAGGATTCTGTATGGTGGTTCTGTTAATGCCAAGAATGCGGCTTCCATTCTGTCCCTTACAGATGTAGCAGGGGCCTTGTAGGGGGTGCCAGCCTGAATGCAGAGGCATTCCTATCCATTATCGGCGCGGCTTCTGCTGCCTGATTTCCGCACTTTATCGGGAACTCGACATGACTACAGCCCTGCTGATTCTGCATATTTGCGTGACCATAGCCCTGATAGGCACTGTGCTGATCCAGCGCAGTGAAGGCGGCGGCCTTGGGATTGGCAGCAGTCAGGGGATGGGGGCTTTCATGTCCGGCCGGGGCACAGCCAACCTGCTGACCCGCACCACTGCGGTACTTGCCGGGTTGTTCATGCTGCTTTCTCTGGTGCTGGCCATTCTGAATCGTGGGTCTTCCACGGGTGCCGGGCATGACATTCTGGCTCAGCCCCCAGCTCCCGCCGCTGTGACCGCGCCTGCCCAGCCCGCAGCACCGCCGGCTCCACCCGCTCCGTCCAAACAGTAACATGTTTCCTGCTCTCTCCCTCCTTCCCGGAGCCGGAGAGAGGAAGTGTCTTTGTTCCTCTGCGCTTGCACAAAGCTGCGGAGGAATTTCTATGTCCATCTTTACCCACCCGGCTTTGTCCGTGTAGGAAGTCTGCTCATGACCCGTTTCGTATTTATCACCGGCGGTGTGGTGTCCTCTCTTGGGAAAGGCATCGCGTCAGCGGCTCTTGCAGCCCTTCTGCAGTCACGCGGCTATAAGGTCCGTCTGCGCAAGCTTGACCCCTACCTGAACGTCGATCCCGGCACCATGAGCCCCTACCAGCACGGGGAAGTGTTTGTGACCGATGACGGGGCTGAAACAGACCTCGACCTTGGCCATTATGAACGCTTCACGGGTGTGAACGCGACCAAGGAAGACAACACCACCACGGGCAAGATCTATTCCGACGTTATCGCGCGGGAGCGCCGTGGCGATTACCTTGGCGCAACAGTTCAGGTCATCCCGCACATTACCGATGCCATCAAGGATATTGTGGTGGCCAATACGGATGATGTGGATTTCGTGCTGGTCGAAATTGGCGGCACCGTCGGGGATATTGAAAGTCTTCCGTTCCTTGAGGCTATTCGTCAGCTTCGGAATGACCTCGGTCCGGCCCAGACCATGGTGGTGCACCTTACGCTGCTCCCCTGGATTCCGTCCGCTGGGGAACTGAAAACCAAGCCCACGCAGCATTCCGTTAAAGAATTGCAGAATGTCGGCATTCAGCCGCAGATCCTGCTCTGCCGTTGTGACCGCGCTATTCCGGATACCGAGCGGCGCAAGATTGCCAATTTCTGTAACGTGCGCCCGGAAGCCGTGATTGCGGCCCGTGATGTGGATACGATTTATTCCTGCCCCCTCGCCTATCATGCGGAAGGCATGGATACCGAGGTGCTGCGCTATTTCGGTCTTCCCCACACGGAAGAGCCGGATCTGTCTGGCTGGGAAAAAATTGTCGATGCCATCCGGCGTCCGGATGGCGATGTCCGTATTGCCGTGGTCGGAAAATATACGGCCCTGCTCGACAGCTATAAATCTCTGAATGAAGCCCTGCTCCACGGTGGCATTGCACACCGGGCAAAAGTCAAGCTGGACTGGGTGGAAGCTGAAGCTCTTGAAGAATCCCCGGACGCTCTGGAACGTCTCTCTACAGCGCACGGTATTCTGGTGCCGGGTGGCTTTGGGGAGCGTGGTTCCAAGGGCAAGATTGCTGCTGTGCGCTATGCGCGCGAACATGGCATTCCGTTCCTTGGTATTTGCTTCGGGATGCAGATGGCCGTGATCGAGTGTGCCCGCAACCTTGCGAATATGCCTAATGCCTCCTCCACCGAATTTGGTGAAGCGGATGAACCGCTGGTTGGTCTGATGACAGAATGGGCGCGTGGGGATGAACGCCTGCGCCGGAGCGAAGGGGGCGAACTGGGCGGCACGATGCGGCTGGGTGCCTATCAGGCAACGCTGGCGGAAGGCTCACGGGCTGCTGAAATTTACGGCACGACGCACATTAGCGAACGGCATCGGCACCGTTATGAAGTGAATATTCACTACAAGGATCAGCTTGAAAAAGCCGGACTGAAATTCTCAGGTCTGTCTCCTGATGGCATCCTGCCGGAAGTGGTTGAGTACCCGGATCATCCGTGGTTTGTCGCGGTGCAGTATCATCCGGAACTCAAGTCACGTCCCTTCGCGCCGCATCCGCTGTTTTCCGGGTTTATCGGTGCAGCACTTGAAAAGGTCCGCCGCGCATGATGCATGCTGCTGCTCATAATTTTCAGCTTCAGT
This sequence comes from Acetobacter persici JCM 25330, assembly GCF_000613905.1. Classification (GTDB taxonomy): domain Bacteria; phylum Pseudomonadota; class Alphaproteobacteria; order Acetobacterales; family Acetobacteraceae; genus Acetobacter; species Acetobacter persici. The sequence continues at coordinate 4,225 of NZ_BAJW01000002.1, read as the reverse complement.
CCCTCAGCATTGGTAATGATCAGCCTTTTGTGCTGATCGCTGGCCCATGTCAGATTGAATCTGCGGCGCACGCCATGGAAACGGCTGTCGCGTTGAAAGAAGTATGTGCCGCGGCAAATATCGGGCTGATTTACAAAAGCTCTTTTGACAAAGCCAATCGTACCAGCCTGTCCAGCGCCAGAGGCGTTGGAATGGCGGATGGTCTGGCGATCCTTGCCGATATCCGGAACAGCCTGAATATTCCGGTGCTGACAGACGTTCATGCGCCCGAGCAATGCGCCCCGGTTGCTGAGGCTGTCGATATTCTGCAAATCCCGGCGTTTCTGTGCCGGCAGACGGACCTTCTTCTGGCTGCCGGGCAGACCGGGGCTGTGGTGAATGTCAAAAAAGGCCAGTTTCTTGCGCCATGGGACATGCAGCATGTCGCCGCCAAAATTGCATCCACCGGAAACCAGCGGATTATGCTGTGTGAGCGTGGAACCAGTTTTGGTTACAATACGCTGGTGAATGACATGCGTGGCCTGCCCATTATGGCGCAGACCGGGTATCCTGTTGTGTATGATGCGACGCATTCCGTGCAGCAACCTGGCGGTCTGGGTGGGTCTTCAGGCGGCCAGCGAGAGTTCGCCCCCATTCTCTCCCGTGCGGCTCTGGCGATTGGTGTCGCTGCTCTGTTTATTGAAACGCACGAAGACCCGGACCGCGCTCCGAGTGATGGCCCTAATATGTTGCCCATCAAGGCGCTCCCTGCCCTGCTGAAGCAGTTCCGTGCCCTTGATCAGATAATTAAAGCCGCAGCCTGAAAATTCAGACCGTCTTCAGCTTAAGAAAATGTGGAAATCGGGAAGAGGTTTAAGGCCTTCTTCCCGATTTTTTTGTGGAAGCCGTCTGCATTTTTATCTGTACTTGGTTTTACAATTGCCGCCTGGTCCAAGCCAGCAAGCCAGCAAGCCAGCAAGCCAGCAAGCCAGCAAGCCAGTCAGACAATATGGATGGTAGCGGCGCGGCTTAGCCCGCATATTCATTGCAAATCAGGTAATATTTAGTAGCCGAAAGCAAAAAAATAGGGAGGCAAACGGCTCCCTATTCATTTTGTCAGAGGTAGAACGCTTGCGTTCTTACACGTCCAGATTTGCGACTTTCAGAGCATTGCCGACGATGAAGTCACGGCGTGGTTCCACAACATCCCCCATCAGAGTGGTGAAAACCTGTCCGGCTTCTTCCACATCACCAACTTTGACCTGAAGCAGGGTGCGCATGGACGGGTCCAGTGTGGTTTCCCATAGCTGTTCATCGTTCATCTCGCCCAGACCTTTAAAGCGGTTGATGGCCAGACCACGCCGCCCCTGCGCCAGCAGGCGGGTATAAAGTTCAGACGGTCCTTTGAGCGGCAGATCCGTGGTTTCCAGCCGCAGGCTGACGCCTGTGCCAAACTCACGCACCAGACGGTCTATCTGGCTGGTCAGCCAGCGGGCATCTCCGCCGGCCAGCATCATGGGGTCAATCCGATACACTTCGCCCACGCCCCGCACGCTACGGGCAAGTTCGAGACCATCTGTGCTGGCGACGGCTTTCCAGCCCCGTTCATTTTCAGAAGAGGCGGCATCCAGACGTTTCTGAAGCTCGGGGATGCGCTGCTGGAGTGTCTCCAGATCAGACGTCAGCGCACCGGCGAGTGCGGCCTGCTCAATAATCCAGTTCGGCACCCGGTTGGACAGGCGGGAGACAGCCTGAGCTGCCTGCCGGATAAATGGCAGATCGGCTTCCAGTTCCGCGCCAGAAACAACCCGATTATCAGCATATACGAAGGCCGCATTATTCAGAGCTTTGTCCAGCAGATACTGCTCGAGCGCGGCATCGTCCTTCAGATAGCGTTCTTCATTCCCGCGTTTGGCGCGATAAAGCGGCGGCTGAGCGATGTAGAGATAGCCGCGTTCAATCAGTTCCGGCATCTGACGGAAGAAGAAGGTCAGCAGCAACGTGCGGATATGAGAGCCGTCCACGTCAGCGTCAGTCATAATGACGATGCGATGATAGCGCAGTTTTTCGACGGAGAAGCCGCCCTGTTCCGCTTCGCCTCGGCCAATGCCGGTACCGAGCGCGGTAATCAGTGTGCCGATTTCAGCCGAGCCAAGCATCCGGTCAAAACGGGCACGTTCCACGTTGAGGATTTTGCCTTTAAGCGGAAGAATTGCCTGAAAACGGCGGTCCCTGCCCTGCTTTGCAGTCCCACCTGCGGAATCACCCTCAACGATGAAAATTTCAGCTTTGGAGGGATCGCGTTCCTGACAGTCCGCCAGCTTGCCGGGTAGCGAGGAAATATCCAGCACCCCTTTACGGCGGGTCAGTTCACGCGCCTTACGGGCGGCTTCACGCGCGGAGGCTGCATCCAGCACCTTGCCAACAACAAGCTTGGCTTCTTTGGGGTGCGTTTCAAACCAGTGGCCGATCATGTCAGCAGCCGCTGCATGCACGACAGGCTGGACTTCAGAAGAAACCAGTTTGTCTTTGGTCTGTGAAGAAAATTTCGGGTCAGGCACTTTGACGGACAGAACGGCCGTCAGGCCCTCTCGCATATCTTCCCCAACGAGAGACTGGGAATCTTTCTTTGCAATGCTTTCGGCATATTTGCCGACAATACGTGTCAGCGCCTGCCGGAATCCGGCCAGATGCGCGCCGCCGTCTCGTTGCGGGATGTTATTGGTGAAGCACAGCATCGTCTCGTGAAAGCTGTCATTCCAGCTCAGCGCGAATTCAACCTTGATGCCGTTATCCGGGTTTTCCATGCTGCCGGTAATGGGCGGGGTGACAATGGGCGTGCGGGAGCGATCCAGCCATTCCACAAAGGCTTCAAGCCCGCCTTCATAATGGAAAACCTCTTCCCGCAGCTCTTCCGTGCGGGCGTCGCGCAGAACGATTTCCAGCCCGGAGTTCAGAAATGCCAGTTCACGCAGGCGACGTTCCAGAATGGCAAAGTCAAAAACCGTTTTCGGGAAAGTTTCGCCGCTCGGTTTGAAGGTGACCTGCGTGCCACGTTCGGCATCGGACGGGCCGACAACTTCCAGAGGCCCTTCCCGTTCACCATGCCGAAAGCGGATCACGTGCTCCTGCCCGTTCCGCCAGATGCGCACTTCCATGCTTTCGGACAGCGCGTTCACCACAGCGGCGCCCACGCCATGCAGGCCGCCAGAAACTTTGTATGAGTTCTGATTGAACTTGCCGCCAGCATGCAGGCGCGTCAGCACGACTTCTGCAGCGCTGATCCCCTCTTCCGCATGCATGTCCGTCGGGATGCCGCGTCCATTATCCCGCACGGTCACGCTGCCATCAGCATTGAGCGTCAGAACGCAGCGGGTTGCAAAACCTGCCTGTGCTTCGTCAACAGCGTTATCAATAATTTCAAACGCCATGTGGTGCAGGCCCGAGCCGTCATCGGTATCCCCGATATACATGCCCGGCCGCTTACGGACGGCATCCAGCCCTTTCAGCACAGAGATCGACGCGGCGTCATACTCTTCCATTCCGGTGGATGGTGTGGGCTGAGAAAGGTCTGTCATAATGGTAACGGTACTCCGGAAAAGAAGAATAGGACCTGATGTTGTCTTATACTCCGGCCAGCGCAGTCCGACCAGATTGGAAGCTCTCTTTTATGGGATAGTCGCCCGATTTATCCGGGAAATTTACCTTGTTTTAGTGCAACAAAGCTTGCCTGTGCCCGCAAGTCCTCAAAAGGTGCTTCGTCTGTTCCCGTCAGGATCACGGTCGTGCGGAAATCTTTCACGATTTCAAGCAGAGAGCCGCGCCGGTTCTGGTCCAGATGTACCAGAGGTTCATCCAGAAGTAACACGGGCGGCGTGCCACGATAATCTTCCACCAGTCGGGCATGGGCGAGCACCGTGCCCATAAGAAGCGCTTTCTGCTGCCCCGTGCTGGCTGTTGCCGCCGCTAAACCTGTCTGCAAATCAGAAAGCCGGAAATCTGTGCGATGCACACCAAATGTTGCTCGCCCACGTTCCCTGTCCTGCTGGCGGTTTGCGGCAAACTGCTCCCGCAGCAAGTCTTCCACCGCGAGTGCTGGAGCATGGTCCAGTTGTTCTGCAATCTCACAGAGCAACGTTACATTCACGGCGGGAAAAGCACCAAGGCTGGACTGCGCGAACAGGCAGAGCTGTTGCACCATCTCACGCCGGCCCGCCGCGACCGCCGTGCCGTGGCGGGCCATGGA
>NZ_BAJW01000003.1 GCF_000613905.1 Acetobacter persici JCM 25330 | reverse complement strand
ACGGCATTCAGGTGCTTGGCCCCGCCCCGGCCCCCATGGCCATTCTGCGCGGGCGGCACAGGCGGCGCCTGTTGCTGCGCACCCGGAAAACCATTGCCGTGCAGCCTATTCTGCGCCGCTGGCTGGGGTTGATAAAACTGGAACGACACGTGCGCGTGGATGTGGATATCGACCCGGTTTCCTTTTTGTAAGTCCGGTCTGCCGCACTACATTCGCGTTGCGTATGCGGCCCCTGCTGCGCATCGGAACATCGAAGCAGTGTCATATTTTATTTATAACGATTCTGCATCATTTTGTCGTAAAAGCGTGACTTAGGGCTTTTCCCTTCCTGCTAATCTGCAATCAGGGCGACGGGAATCCCGGCGTAAACGCACGGAAACGGCCTGTGAGGACTCTCTCGTGAAGCATTATTCCCTGATTGGTATCGGCATCTATTTTTCATCATGGGTCGGGGTCGCGCTGCTTGGACTGGCCTATTGTGACTGGCATGAGGTGGCCTACACCGTTGTGCTGATGCCGCTCATATCGCTGGCCGTCGGGACCGCGATCGTCCTGTTCCTGAAATTTGTGCTCAAAAAAGAGCGGAGACTGGCCAGTTTCTACCGCTCCCGCATCCAGCAGCCGGTGTGGCGGGCCGTGTTCTGGCTCCTCCCCTTTCCGGCCCTCACGCCTCTTGTGCTGCATATTCTGCATGGGCACCCGCAAAACAACGATATGCTGGGACTGAAAATTCTCGCTTTGCTCAGTATTATTATGGCGGGGGAAGTTCTGGCGCTGGATGTGACGGAAGAAGTTGTGGAAGGCCGCGCCGCAGACCCTCATCTGGCGGAAACGACTGAGCCCTCCTGACAAGACCGTCTGTCCATAAAATCTGCCCATAAAAAAGCGGGCCAGAAGCCCGCTTTCCATATGCTCTCTCAGCATACCGCCTGACGGGAGAGCCTCTTATTTTTTGACGTCCGCACTATCATTCGCAGGCTTGGCCGTGCTGGTCAGAACCGTGCTCACCGTGCTGCGCAGGATCATGACGCGGACATTCGGGGCAATTTCCACCTCAATTTCCTGACTGTCATCACGGGATTTCTGCACAATCCCGATAATGCCGCCTGCGGTCACAATCCGGTCCCCGCGACGCAGGGCCTTGAGCTCATTCTGAAGCTGCTTCTGCTTCTGCTGCTGCGGGCGAATCATCAGGAAATACATAATGACGAACACGCCGATAAACGGCAGGAACGACATCAGACTCGAACCAGCCCCACCGCCACCGGCGGACTGGGCATAGGCTGCGGGAATAAGAAAATTGGACATGAGGACAGACTTTCCGGAAAGGCTGGTTGCGCAATGAAGATGCGTGACCATAATTTTCACGGCTCACACGTCAAGCATCCCGTGCCTGATAAACCGTAGCCCTGCTCCTTTTTCTGCCCGCCACTTCCGGGCAAACTGACCTTCCACCCCAACCATGGACCCTGCCCTGATGGATTCAGCCCCTCTCTCCGTCCTTGAACGTATTGCGTCAGCGCTGGAGCGCCTCTCCCCTCCGCCGCCAAGCCTGGACGGGGTGGATCAGGCGGATGCCTTTGTCTGGCTGCCCGAGCGCGGGCGGCTGCTGGCCGTCCCGCATGTGGCGCATGTTCCGGCCACCCTGTTGCAGGGCGTAGACTCGCAGCGCCAGACGCTGATGGACAATACCGAGCACTTTGCCCGTGGGCTGCCCGCCAATAATGCCATGCTCTGGGGCTCCCGCGGCATGGGTAAGTCGTCACTGGTCAAAGGGGCACATGCGCTGGTTAATCAGGTAGAAGGCAAGCCCTGCGCGCCCGGTCAGGGCCGGGTGGCGCTGGTGGAAATCCAGCGTGAAGATCTGGCAACTCTGCCCGAGCTTCTGGCCATGCTGCGGCAAAGCCAGCGCCGCTTCATTCTCTTCTGTGATGATCTGTCTTTTGAAAAAGAAGACCGGGATTACAAAGCCCTGAAATCCGTGCTGGATGGCGGCATTGCCGGACGGCCTGAGAATGTTCTGTTCTACGCCACGTCCAACCGCCGGCACCTGATGCCGCGTGAGATGATTGAGAACGAGCGCGCCACGGCCATCAATCCATCTGAAGCCACGGAAGAAAAAGTGTCCCTGTCTGACCGGTTTGGCCTGTGGCTGGGGTTCCATGCCTGCCCGCAGGACGTGTTTCTTGACATGGTGCGGACCTATGCGGGAGAACGCGCCCTTCCCATCAGCGATGAGGATCTGACGGCCCGCGCCAGCCAGTGGGCCATTACCCGCGGTGGCCGTTCGGGCCGGGTGGCGTTCCAGTTCATTGAAGACCTTACGGCAGAACTGGCGTCCAGCCGCTAGACCCTCCGCTCGCTCCCGAAGTACCGCCAGCCAAGGACATCCCGCTTTATGGCTCTTCCCGTTTTTGCAGGTCTCGCCGCCGAACCGGTGGATAGTGTTGCGCATATTATTCAGGTCGCACTCACTCCGGTTTTCATGCTCTCGGGCATCGGCACCCTGCTGAACCTGTTCAATACCCGTCTGGCCCGTGTCTCTGACCATATTGAGCAGGCCAACGCCCTGCTGACGGATGAGAATGACGACCCGGACCGCAATCTGACACTGGAGAAGCATCTGGTGCGCCTGCACCGCCGCACGCTGATGCTGGACACCGCCATTCTGGCGGGTGGCCTTGGGGGCGCTGCTTCCTGCGGGGCTGCCTTTGTGCTGTTTCTGGGCAGCGTGCGGGATTCTTCCGTTGCCACATGGCTCGTGATCATGTTCGGGCTGGCGCTTGCCTGCACGGTCGGCGCACTCGCCCTGTTTCTGGGAGACAGCCTGATTGCCTGGCACGGGCTGAAGCGGGAGGGACCTATGCCCAGACCGACACCAAAGGCCGTCTGATTTTCAGTTTGCGAATAATTTGCAAATAAAAACGGGCGAACCCGGCTCTCCGCCCTTTCTGCGTCTTGCCTCTTTGTGTGATATACGGTTGCATACATCAGCTATTAGGCCGTGTCAGGGTGACGCAGCCCCGAACGTCATGACATGAGGCAAGATGAACCAGACCGTTCAGAGTGACACACCAGACGATACACCCTCTTTTGGCGCGGGGCATAACACGACCGGCACGGACCTGCGGCGCGTCCGCTCCAATCCGGACTTCTGGTATCCGGTGGCATGGTCAAAGGAACTCAAGCCGGGCAAGACCATCGGCACGCGGTACGCCGGCACCCCCATCGCACTGGTGCGCCCGACGGAAGGCGCGATTTTTGCACTGGAAGACCGCTGCGCGCACCGGCAGGTGCCGCTCAGCAAAGGCAAGGTCTGTGGTCAGTCCGTCCAGTGCTGCTATCATGGCTGGGCCTATGGCCGTTCAGGCCGCTGCATTGATGTGCCGTATCTGGCAAGGGCAAGCTGCCCAACGGGGTACGCACCTTTCCCTGCCGTGAGCAGGATGGCCTGATTTTCGTCTTCCCCGGAGACCCGGATAAAGCGGATTCCGTGCCGCTGCCGCCGCGTCTGGCCCGTGTGGGAGACCCGGCATACAAGACCCGCTTCTTCGGGCAGGAAGTCAAATGCCATTACAGCTTCATGCATGAGAACCTGATGGATATGAACCATCAGTCATGCACATGAAGCAGATGGGCCAGATGCGCCCGCGCTTTCTGGGCCAGAAACGCGAGCCCGGTCTGGTGGAAGCCCAGTATTCCTTTGCCCGCACCAGTGGCAAACAGCCGCTGGGTGAAGCCCTGATTTTTGGTGAACGCCGCGATTCCTCGGAAAAATTCCAGCATCGTGACGTCATGACCATCCGCACGGAATATCCCTATCAGACACTCCGTATCCAGACAGGGGATGAAGACCCGGTGATGGATCTGTGGATTGTCTATGTTCCGCAGGATGCGGAAGAGCTGACAAATCGGACGTTCGGCCTCCTGTCTGTCAAACGCCCCAAGGTGCCGGGGGTGCTGGAACTGGCCTGGCCGTTCCTTGTCGCGTTTACCGAACGGATTTTTGCGGAAGACCGTGAAATTGTGGAGCTTGAACAGCAGGCCTGGCGTGAACTGGGCGGGGACCACAATGTGGAAGTCTTCCCCGTGATCAACGCCCTGCGTGGCCTGCTGGCGGAATGCGGTGTGCCCGCACCGGCTGTGAATGCCTGACATCACGTCTCTGGTTCTGGAGGCGCCGCCCTACCGGCTGCGCCCCCTTCTGCCTGATGATGCGCCTGCGCTGCACAATCTGGTCAATGACTGGGAAGTGGTGCGCATGCTCAGCCGCCTGCCCTTCCCCTACCCGCGGGCACTGGCGGATGACTGGATTGCCTCCACGCTCTCCATGCATCGGGCCAGAGAAGGCTGCCATTTCGCTATTCTGGATGAAAACAATACCCTCCTTGGCTGCGTGGGCCTGCGTGTGCAGACCCGTGCCGCAGGTGGGGCGCGTTGGGATGCTGGGCTACTGGGTTGGCCGCACATACTGGGGCCGTGGCATTGCGACCCGCGCGGCCGGGCGGCTGGCCCGCTGGGCGCTGGCCAATCTGGATATTACCTGCCTGCGCGCCACGGTAGCGGAGGATAACGCAGCCTCTACCCGTGTTCTGGAACAGATCGGCTTCCGGGCGATTGGCGCGGACAAGCAGATGTTTGTGGCCCGTGGCCGGGAGCACCCCGTCCGTGTTTTTGAAGCCACGCGGGATGATCTGGATACCCCTTCCAGCACGCCACAGAGCGAGGGGGCAGCCCCCCGCAAACTCGTGCTGGTTTCCGCGGCTGCGCTGATTGACGCACAGGGGCGTATTCTGCTGGCCAAACGCCCGGAGGGCAAAAGTCTGGCCGGACTCTGGGAATTCCCCGGCGGCAAGGTTGAACCCGGAGAAACACCGGAAGCCGCACTGGTGCGGGAACTGGAAGAAGAGCTTGGGCTGGATGTCTCCCGCGCCTGCCTTGCGCCGTTTACCTTTGCATCCCACGCCTACAAGGCGTTTGACCTGCTGATGCCGCTCTATCTGTGCCGCCGCTGGACCGGCACCCCGACGGCAAAGGAAGGGCAGACACTTGCATGGGTCGCGCCGGAAAAGCTGCAGGATTACCCCATGCCGGATGCGGATATTCCTTTTGTCCCGCTTTTGCAGGAATTCCTTTAAAATCCACCGGCCGTGCTGCATGGCAGGCCCTGCGGCAGGAGGGGAGATCGATGCTTGACGAACGCAAGCCACCTCCGCATAACAAAATCCTTATTGTGCGTTAAAGCACGATAAACCCTCGTGATTTGTACGGCCGGCTTGCGGCGAGGTAAAATAAACGCGCTAAAGAGGCCATGGCGACGCCCTGCCGACGCCACGGTTTCCACGGTCACACTGCGCTGCACAGCAGCAAAAGAACCGGATACCTCGTGATGAGTGACAGCAAGACCTCTTCTTCCAAAGCCTGGCGTCCCGCCACCCGCCTTCTGCACGCGGGGCTGGAACGCACCGAATATGGTGAAACCAGCGAGGCGCTTTTCCTGACGTCCGGCTTTGTTTACGAAAACGCCGAACAGGCCGCCAAAACCTTTACGGGTGAAGTCTCACACTACCAGTACAGCCGCTTTGCCAACCCCACCGTGGTTGCGCTGGAAAAGCGACTGGCTAATCTGGAAGGGGCTGAAGCCTGTGTTGCGACGTCAACGGGGATGGGCGCGGTCTCTTCCGCCCTGCTCTCCCACGTTAAAGCCGGGGACCGCGTTGTGGCCTCCCGCGCACTGTTCGGCTCCTGCCACTGGATTGTAGCCAACCTGCTGCCGCAATATGGCGTGGAAACCGTGTTCGTCGATGGCGGGGATCTCGCTGCGTGGGATGATGCCTTCAGCAAGCCAACCGCCGCTGTGCTGCTGGAAAGCCCCTCCAACCCCATGCTGGATGTGCTGGACCTCGCCGCTATCTCAGAGCGTGCGCACAAGGCCGGGGCACTGGTCATTGTCGATAACGTATTTGCTTCCCCGCTCTACCAGAAGCCGCTGGAACTGGGCGCGGATGTGGTCGTGTATTCCTGTACCAAACATATTGACGGACAGGGCCGCGTGCTGGGCGGGGCCGTGCTGGGCAGGGAAGACTGGATTAAGGAAACGCTCCAGCCGTTCGTCCGTAATACTGGCAACGCACTCTCCCCCTTCAATGCGTGGGTGATGCTCAAGGGGCTGGAAACACTTGCCCTGCGCGTGGAAGCCATGACGCGCAATGCGGCTGCGGTGGCAGACTACCTTGCCGCAGCACCCGGGATTGTCAGCGTGCGTTATCCGAGCCGCAAGGATCATCCGCAATACGCGCTTGCCCAGCGGCAGATGACGGGTGGCGGCACCATGGTCGCGTTTGAAGTTGCTGGTGGGCAGGAAGGGGCCTTTGCCTTCATGAACGCCCTGAACCTTATCGCCATTTCCAACAATCTGGGCGATGCGCGCTCCCTCGTGACGCACCCGGCCACCACCACCCATATGAAGATCGGTGAGGAAGAACGGGCCAAGCTCGGGATTTCCGAAGGGGCAATCCGCTTCTCCGTCGGGCTGGAAGACAGTGCCGATCTGATTGATGATCTTGCCCGTGGCGTGGCGGCTCTCGCCAAAGCCTGATCAGGCCCGGACTTATACCTGCCTGCCGCCCGTCTGCTGTGGCTGTTTCAGCACACCGCAGACGGGCGGCTTCCCTTTTCTGATCGCTTCGTGATACTGCCAGCGGATTGTTGCCGTGGTTTCTGCGCTGCGGGATAAAACCCGCTGGCGTGAAGCAGGCCTTTTTTATTTTTTGCGCAGGAGCAGAACACCCCATGCCTGACTGGCCGGACTCACCGCCCATGTCCCCCGATCATGATGACGCCATGAGCGAACTGTTCGCCTCAGCGCCGATGTATGAAGCCGTGACGGGGGATATGCGCGTCTGCGTACAGGTGTTCTGGCTCCCGGAACAGTCTGAACCTGATGAGGACATGTATTGCTGGGTTTACCGCATCCGCATTGAAAATGGTGGCACGGCCCCCATCCAGCTCAAGGAACGGACCTGGCAGATTACGGACGGTGCAGGCCGGACGGAATATGTGCATGGAGAAGGCGTGGTGGGTGAACAGCCCGTTATCCGCCCGCAGAACGGGTTTGACTATACCTCCGGTGTTTCCCTCACCACGGCGGGGGGCTTCATGCGGGGGTCTTACCAGATGTGGAATGTCAATTCCGGCAAACGGTTTGACATCACCATTCCGCCCTTCAGCCTTGATAGCCCGTTCCAGTTCCGCCAGATCCATTAACGTGAAGCAGCCAGAACTGCTTCATCACCACGCAGACCGCAGGAGAATGGCATGAGCGACCCTCTGCCCAAAACCAACCGCCCCACCCGCGAAGAGGCGGAAGACGCCATCCGCACCATGCTGCGCTGGGCCGGGGAAGATCCGGAACGTGAAGGCCTGCATGATACGCCTGCCCGCGTGGCCCGTGCGTATGAAGAGTTTTTTCAGGGCTATGAAATCGACCCTAAAACCCTTCTGGAACGCACGTTTTCTGAAGTGGAAGGCTATGATGAAATCGTGCTGCTGCGCGATATCCGCTTTGAAAGCCACTGCGAGCATCACCTCGCCCCCATTATTGGCCGGGCGCACGTGGCCTACCTGCCGCGCCAGCGCGTGGTCGGCATTTCCAAGCTGGCCCGTGTGGTGGATGCCTATGCGCGCCGGATGCAGATTCAGGAACGGCTGACGGCGCAGATTGCCAACACCATCAATGATGTTCTGCAACCCCACGGCACGGCTGTTATTATTGAATCCAGCCATGAATGTATGACGACCCGCGGCGTGCATCGCCCCGGTGTTTCCATGGTGACAAGCCAGATGCTCGGTGTGTTCCGCACCAGTTCCGACACACGGCGCGAACTGATGGCAATGCTGAACCGCCCGGCTGCCAGCGAATACTGAGACGGCCAGCGCGGAAAAGCGCGGTTGCTTTGATTAAAGCGTTTCCGGCGCAGACGACCCTGAAGATCTGCTTCAGGCCGCCTGCGCCGGGATAACAAAGAAGCGTCAGTCCGTTGCTTTTTCTGTCAGGTGATAGACCAGCGTAACGCGCTCATCCTTATGCGGCGCACGGCTTTCGGGCACGATGGTGACACCGATATTTTTCTTCACATACAAAGCCTGAATGGCTTTTTCATCTTCCAGCACGGTTGCAGGGGTGACCTGATCCCCCGGCTGACGATGCACGGCCTCTTTCAGGGCTGAGGTTGCAATGTGCAGATTGCCATCAAACCCAAGGCTTTCCAGCACGAGCGGCTTGTTCAGATGCGCCGGGCCTCCGGTTTCTTCAATCGCCCACTCAACCTGAACACGTTTGCCGTCCAGCCTGAGGTTCTGATGAAATTTTCCGCCGATATTCTGCTGCTGATACAGCTTCATAATATCCTGCAAGCCCTGCGTGATCTGCGCCTGCGTCACCATACTGCCGACATGGAAGGGCACCACAGCCATAATGGCGGGTGTGCTGACCAGCTTGTTGCCGGATACCTTGATCTCCTCAACCCTGACCGGAGTGGCCGGAGCCGGAAGCCTGACATCCGGATGCACGCCGGGTGCCGCGGGGCTTGGCGCGTCATTGGGCGGCAAGGATGTTGCCTGCTGTGCCCATGCTGCGGCTGGCGGCATGGCGCAGGCCAGACTAAGAGCCGCAGGAATAAAATGGGCAGTAAGACGTCTCATAAGAGGCTCCATCCTGTTGAACACTGTTCCATATGAGGCACAACAGGAGGCGCCTGCCAATGCACTATATTGTCACAGTGGCACCCAGCACGCCGAGAAACTGCGCCAGCCAGGCCGGATGCGCGGGCCATGCGGGGGCCGTCACCAGTTCTCCATCCGTTACGGCGTCTGTCACCGCAATATCGGCATAGGTGGCGCCAGCCAGTTCCACTTCCGGGCGGCAGGCCGGGTACGCCGAGACTTTACGCCCCCTGATCACATCCGCAGCAGCCAGCAGTTGCGCGCCGTGGCAGATGGCGGCCAGAGGCCGGTCCGCAAAGGCTTTGACAATTTCAATCACCCGCGGATGCATGCGCAGATGCTCCGGCGCACGGCCACCGGGGATGATCAGACCGATATAATCGTCCGTATCAATCTCATCGAACGTGGCGTTCAGCTCAAAGGCGTGGCCCGGCTTTTCGCTGTAGGTCTGTGCGCCTTCAAAATCATGGATGGCCGTAAGAATCTTGTCCCCGGCCTTCTTGCCGGGGCTGACCACATCCACCTTGTAACCCACCATCAGCAGCGCCTGATACGGCACCATGATCTCGTAATCTTCCACATAATCGCCTGCCAGCATCAGCAGTCTGACATCTTCAGTCATGAGCATGATCCTCTTTCAAACCTTCACGCAGCCGAGGCATGAGTTCAACAAAGTTACAGGGGCGATGGCGGCTGTCGAGCTGAAACACCAGAATATCATCCCAGCCGTCTTTGACAGCGCCGGTTGAACCGGGGAGCGCAAACAGATATGTTCCGTCCGCAACGCCTGCGATTGCGCGGGACTGAATGGTGGACGTGCCGATCTTGCGGTAGGACAACATTCTGAAGAGTTCGCCAAAGCCTTCGATGCGCTTTTCAAGCACACGGTCAAAGGCTTCCGGCGTTACATCACGCCCGGTCACCCCGGTGCCCCCATTCGTGATGACCACATCAACCAGAGGGTCTTTGATCCAGCGTGTGAGCTGTTCTGTTATCTGCCCGACATCATCGCGCACAATCGTGCGGTCTGCCAGCACATGGCCCGCCTGCTCAAGGCGGGAGACCAGTGCCTGCCCGGATGTATCGGTTTCAAGGGTGCGGGTGTCCGATACGGTCATCACCGCAATACGCACCGGCAGGAAGGGGCGAGTTGTGTCTATTTTTGTCATAGGCCGAATTCATCACCTGATCCGGCAGGCGTCAACGCATCGCAGGGAACGTTCTGCTGCCGGGTGTCGTTAAAATGCCACCAGATATGCGAAAGACTGTTTAAGGGTGAAAAAAAGTTTAGACATTATGATGCCGCTTTGAAACACTATGCCCTCCTCCCCAACGCCTCCGTAACAAAAATAAAAAGAAACATGACAAGATTCTCCTCCGGCTTCTCTTTTTTCTGCGCCCTCTCCTTCGCCTGCTGTCTTACCCCGGCTTTCTCCTCCAAGGCCTCAGCCCAGTTGCTGACAGGCGGGAACAGTGCTGCTGGCCTGTGGCCCAGTCTGGAAGCCAATAATGAGGCTAATCCGGTGGAAGACCCCGGCCCGCTGTTTTCAGCGCCCTACGGGAAAAACCATTTTTTGGTGACTGGTGGGGCGCGCAGCCCTGGCTGCTGGACCACGGCATCCATATTCTGGCCGACGTGCATGAAGAACTGGCCGGGAACTTCCGTGGCGGCATGCGGCAGGGTGTGACCAATGCCGGTCAGGTTGGTGTGGAACTGGATGTGGACTGGGGCAAGCTGACGGACCTCAATCTGCTCAAAGGCTTCTGGTCCCACATGATGGTGGTGAACGGGCACGGGCAGAATCTGAGCACCCGGTTTATCGGGGATTCCATTGGCGGTGTGCAGCAGATTTACGGTGCCCGAGGCAACGTGGTGGCGCATCTTGTCTATCTGTATGGCGAAAAATCGTTCCTGAACAACCATCTGGACATCAGCGCAGGGTGGATTCCGGTCGGCAGCTTCTTCGCGGCCTCTCCACTGTTCTGTATGTATATGAACGTGGCGGTCTGTGGGAACCCGGCCCCCAACAAGTATACGGAAGGCAACCGCGACTGGCCCTCCGGCAACCTCGGCGCCGTGGCCCGTGTCATGCCGACCAGTGACACCTATATTATGGCGGGCCTGTTTGCGGTTTCTCCGCATGCCTTCAACGGCGGGATTTCCGGCTGGGCTTGGGCGCAGGATGGTCTGGGCAAGTTCTCAACGCCGGTGGAAATCGGCTGGATGCCCTCCTTTGGCCGTAACCATCTGGTGGGGCATTACAAGGCTGGATACAGCTACGATAACTCCAAATACAAAGATTTGTATGAGGACATTAACGGCAACTCCTGGGTGCAGACAGGCCAGCCCGCCCGCTACCACGCAGGCCGGGCCAGCGCATGGCTTCAGGCGGACCAGATGCTGGTACGTAATGGCGATGGACCAACCAACGGGCTGATCGCCATGGGTGGCTATATGTGGACGGACGGCAAAACCACCGCAATGTCCCACCATCTGTGGGGTGGGCTGCTGGAAACCGGCAAGCCGTGGGGCCGCCCGAATGACAGTATCGGCATGATGTATCAGTGGCTGAAAATGAGCGCACCGTGCCCTGCAACAGGAAGCCTCCATTATTGCCGGACAGGATTTTCAGACCAACCAGTGGGGGCAGGTGTGGGGTGTTCAGTCTCATGAAAACATTTACGAATTTTTCTATAACGCCCACATCGCCAACGGTCTGACGCTCCAGCCGGACTTCCAGTACATCAACCGGCCGGGTGCCACGACGACGTTCCATGACGCCGCCGTTATGGCGCTTCAGTTTAACGTCGTTCTGTAATCTGCGGGATGGGCCGCAGGGCAAGCGCCCTGCCGCCCAGTCTGGCAAAGGCCTCCGCGTGGCAGGTCAACACCAGAATCTGGAACCGCGTGGCGGCATCCGCCAGCACATCAAACATGCTCTCCAGCCGCTGCGAATCTGAAAAACTCAGCGCATCATCCAGCACCAGAATGGCCGGAGACTGGCGGGCATGGAGCAGTTCTGCAAAGCCCAGACGCACCAGCACCGCAATCTGCTCACGCGTCCCGTCTGACAACCGGCCAAATTCTTCCGCCGTGCGGCGTGTCAGCCCGGACAGAGCAAAACCCGTATCCATCTCCAGAGAGGCTCCGGGGAACACGGCTGAAAATGCGGGCTGCATGGTGCGCACCAGCGGGGCAAGGTAGCGCGCCGTCTGCGTTTTTTCCGCGTCACTCAGCGTCTGGTCCAGCAGGGCCAGCGCCGCACGCTCTCGCTCATAGCTCTCACACTCCAATCGGAGGCGGGAGGCGGCGCGTCCGGTCTCGGCAATTTTTTCATCAAGCCCGTCTCCTTCGGCCACACGCACGCGGGTTTCACGCTCCCGGATCTCCTCCCGCAGACGCACAACAGACGCGCGGCCATTGTCCAGAGCCTGTTCCCGCCGGGCAATCCGGGCCTCCACTACGGAAAGCGGCTGTTCCGCCTCCCGGCCCGCCCGCAGCGTCTGACTATGCGCTTCCGCCTGCGCCTGAGCCTGCACGGCCCCGGCAGCCCGCTCTGCCAGAACGTCCTCACTTTCCTGCGCGGCCCGCACAGCAAGCTCCCGCCCGATCTGCTCACGTTCAGCCTGCTTCTGCCGCAAGGCCGCCTCGGCTTTATCCTGAAGCCCCTGTGCCGCACTCAGGCTGACATGCTCCGCGCGCTCGGCCTGCCGGGCCTCATCTGCGGCGCGGGCAGCACTGTCTTCCTCCTGGCGGGCTGTTGTCTGCATCCGCTGCAAGGCTGCATCGGTCTGGCCAGCCTGTTCCGGTCGTCCATCCGGCGCACAGGCCTCAAGTTCACGCGCCAGAGAGGCCATACGATCCCGCATATCCTGCCGCATGGCAGCAAGTGCTTCAAACAGAGCCGCATCCCGGTCGTCCCGCGCGGCAGGCAAAGAGGCCACAAAGGCCGCGCGGGCTTCCGCCACCCGTGTTTCGGCCTGCCGTCGCTCTTCAAACAGCCGTTCCGCCTCTTCCACCGTCTGACACCCGGCAGCCTGCATGACAGACTGAAGCTGGTGACGCGCTGCATCCGCTGCGGCCTGCGCCTCCTCCTGATCCTTGACCGCAGGCGTAATACGGACCTGACCGATTCCTTCAATCTGGAGTTCAGCGGCCTGCGTCAGAACCATGTCACCCTGCGGGCAGGCCGCACCGTCCAGCAGAACACGGCCTGACGCCTCGGGGAGCAAAGTCACAGTCAGACGGGTGGCGCGGGCGTTCAGAGCCGCCTGTGCGGCGTCCATCTCCCGCACGGCTTTCCGCACCCTGCGGATAACAGCCTCATCAACCCGCAGGCTGCCAGCGCAGCGCGGGCCTGCTCCAGACGAGTGCAGGCAGCCTCCGCGCGCTCAAGGATCTGCTTCTCCCGCTCCAGCGCTCCCTGCTGTTGTAAGACCGCCGCACGGCGCGAAACAGTCAGGAGCACCTGCCGCGCAGCCTGTTGCCGCTGCTCAGCCTGCTCCCGCCGGGTCCGGCTTGCCTCATAACGCCGCCGGGCCTGCGCGGTCCGTTGGGTCAGGGCTTGCAGGTCATGCTGCATTTCCGCAGCCTCACGCTCCAGCCTGCGGTGTGCCGCCTGCCGTTCCCGCCGTCGCTCCTGCTCATCCCGGATGCTGTTCAGGGTCTGGGTGACTGTCGCAAGGGCGGCTCTGGCGGCCTGTTCTTCCGCGTCCGCAATCCGCAGCGCATCCCGCTGCTGACGCAACGCCAGAAGCTCGGCCTCATCCTGCGCTTTCCGGTCCGGATCCTCCTGCTCCCGCAAGGACCGCCGGGCCTGATCAAGCGCGGCCAGATCTTCCTCCAGCGCGGCCCGTCGGTTTTCCAGCTCCCGCAGCGAGGCCTGTGCCTCCGCTTCCTGCTCAAGCGCCTGTTTATATTTGCCGGTTGGCTGCGCACTTTTGGCCGTCTGAAGCAGATAAAGCCGCTCCCGCACCCGGCTGAGCACGGCACTGGCCGCGGCACCGCCCGTCGCCTGCTCTACCCCCTGCTCCAGACACCCGCGCAGGCTGTTCTGCCCGGTCTGGTTCAGGTCCGGCTGCACAAAGCTTTCCCCCTGCCCCACCAGCAAGGCGCTCCACAGGCCAGCGGCTTCTCCTTTACTGGCTTCTTCCAGCCCCAGCAGGCACGCAGAGCCTCTTCCGCCTGATCCCCCTCAAAACGCTCCGGCCCTAAAATAAGCCGGGTAAACGCCTTTGAAAGAAACTGCTTTTCCAGATGGCACTCCATACTCTTCCATGTGAAGGACAAAGCGACATGCGGCGCGCCACCGCCATAAGGCTGCAAGTCCTTCACGGGCTTTGCTTTGGAACTGGACCGCACCATCAGCACCGCTTTCAGAGCCGTCAGAAGGGTGGATTTCCCAGCCTCATTGGGGGCCGCCAGCACATTCAGCCCCGGCCCGAGCCCGTCCAGACGCACCGGAGAGGCAAAGCGGCGGAATCCTTCAATCTGTATATCCGTCAGGATCATCCTGCCTGTGCTCCCATATCCTGCCAGAACAGAAACAGCCGTTGCAGGGCATCCGCCGCAAGCTGCCCCTCAGCACCCCCGGCCTCTGACCGGGCCAGCAAATGCTCCGCTGCCGCACGCACGGCCCCACCGGCCCCAAAGCGGTCCAGATCTTCCGTCCCGGCGGAGAGATGCGGCGCGCCCGTCAGGCGCAGACAGGCCACGGCACCGCTCAGGCGTTTAAGGATTGTACTTTCATACAGCGCCATATCCTCCACCGGGAGCAAACCGGACACCGCAGCCCAGACCAGCACCGCACCCGGATTATCCGGGGCAATGCCACGGATACGTGCTTCCAGCGCCAGAACATCCTGCCCGGATGTCAGCACCACATCCTCCAGCTTTTTCCAGAGATAGCGCCCGGTTCTGTGGCGGGTAATTTCCGGCTCGGCCCGCGCCCCGTGCAGCGTGACGACCACAGCCTCACCGCCGCCCCCGCCACCAGTTGTAAACCGGTCTGTCTCCGGCGTGCCGGAATAGACGGTCCGGGCATCAATCTGGCAAAACCCATGCCAGTCACCAAGCGCCAGATAGGCGAGCCCGGCCCGCCGGGCACGGTCCAGCGCCACGGGGTTATGCTCCGCCTCACTCTCCCCCCAAACCCGACAACCGAGCCGTGGGCCAGACCAATGCGCAGGGCATCCGGCGGGGTTTCGGCCTCATCCATATAGCCGTCAGGTCCGTCAGCACATGGCGGCGCTTCAGCACGGCAGGCAGCAGCCAGCCATTCTGTGCCGGATCAATCAGAACCGGACCCGGCTCCCTGTGTATCTGCACATTCGCGGGCAGACCGCTCCGGACCAAACGCGCCCAGACCCCTTCAGGCTGATCCGCATCATGATTACCGGGGATCAGATGCCACTGGAGATCCGGAAACTCCCGCATCCGCTCAATGGCTGATGCAGCGTCCGTTCGGCCGGGGTTTCATGCTCATACACATCCCCCGCAACCAGCACATGGGCCACCCCTTCCTGCCGGGCAAGATGGCCAAGCCGCCGGATCACTTCCAGCCGTTCCGCCTGCAACGCGCCAAGCGTATCATCATCGGCAAAGCGGACTATGCGGCCAATCTGCCAGTCTGAGGTGTGAATAAATTTCATTAAGACGGTCACAGTGCTGGGAGAACCTGCCTTAATTCAGCACATCCGGCCGGGGTATCATACCCTTGCCCTGCCGCGGAGAATGGCCAGCCGCCATGCTTTTTCCGGGCGGCCGAAGGGTTCCACGCATTTTCTGCAACCCGGCTCAGCGTATAAAATTCCACACATTGAATTATATTTTATTTTAATAGACGTCTCGATTTCAGGAGTCGGTACAGTGCGTGCCGTCCTCTGCGCGATCTGGACAGACCTCTTGAGCGGCAAGGACGACGGAAAGGATGAGTCTTAACAGCCCGGCCGCCTCGCCTATCAGCTTCTGGAAGGGTCTCCGCCCCGCGCTCCCTGCCACCATTTTCCCCCCCGGCTGGTTCCTGTTCTGCCTGCGGACATGGCTTTCCGCCGTGCTGGCCCTGAGCACGGCTTTCTGGCTGCAACTCTCCTCTCCCGGTTCCGCCGCCGTTACGGTGATGATTCTGGCCCAGCCCCTGCGCGGGCAGGTCCTCTCCAAAGCCGTTTACCGCCTGATGGGCACCATGGTCGGGGCGTTTGTCGCCCTTTTCCTCACGGCCTGCTTCAATCAGGACCGCGCGGTTTTTCTGGGCGGGGTGGGGCTATGGCTGACCCTGTGCACCATTGTTGGCACGCTGGAAAAAGACTTCCGTGCTTACGCCGCCATGCTCTCCGGCTATACCGTAGCCATTGTGGGCATTAGCTGCATTGATAATCCGGGCGCTGTTTTTGATGTCACCGTGAACCGCGTCTCGGCCATTGTGGTCGGGATTGCGGCCACAGCAGCAATCAATGACATTTTCGGCTCCCCGACCGCGTGGGAAAAGCTGGCGACCAACCTGCATCGCGTGGCCAACATGGTCAAACATATCAGCCGGGACGCCATAGCGGGGCACGGGATTCCCGACGATATGGCCTGCGCGGGCCTTGCGGGGGAGATTATTGCCCTGACCTCTCAGGTCTCTTTTGCAAAAACCGAACTGCCCGATGCCCATGTGCGGCTGGCCGGTGCCCGCTCCGCCATGGTGGCGCTGCTGGAAATGCTCAGTTGCAGCCGCGCGATTGCCACCGTGCTGCGCACAGGCGAAATTTCCGGACCTGTGCTGAACCATATCCGCAGCGCGTTTGGGGATGGCACACCCGTTGTCTCCCCCCGTCAGGCCGTGTGGGATCTGGAAGATCTGGCACGGGAAGCCCACGCTGAAGAGCTTGACCGAGGCCCCACGCTGGATGAGGCCTGGCTGATTGAACGCTCCATGGCGCTCCTCTCCGATGCCCGCTGGGCCGCCGACGGGATTGATCCTTTGAAAACGGCAAACGCGCCCGCACGCAGGCTCCGGAACTGAAAATCGAACAGCATCAGGATGTGATTGCCGCCCTTCTGGCCGGACTGCGGACCCTCACCGGCTTCTCGGTAGCCGCGGGCCTGTGCATTATCTCGGACATTCCCTCAACCTACACCGCCCTCTCGCAGGTCGCGGTGATCCTGACGCTGGCCGCCTCGACCTATAATGCGCGCGGCTTTGGCATGGGGGCGCTGATCGGCACCCCGCTGGCCATTATTGTCGCGGCGATCCTGAATTTCCGCATCCTGCCGCACGGCGCGGATATGCCATTTCTGGCCCTCGCCATTATCCCGGTCATTTTTGGCGGATGCCTGCTGCTGATGAACCCGAAAACAGCGACGATCGGCTTTAACGCCGGGGTGTTCTTCTTCGTCATTCTGGGGGTTGCGAACGAGCAGAATTATGAGCCTCGGCCTTTATTGACCGGAACGTGCTGTATCTGTTCGCCGCAATCGTCATTTTCATCTCGCTGGTGCTGCTGCTGCCGCCCTCCGCCAACCGGCGGCGCTTTCGCGTGGCCATCACCATCGGGCATGATCTGCGGCTCCAGCTTGAAGGCCACGGGGAGCAGGCGGGCTCCGCGCTGATCAGCCGCCATTATGACCGGCTGTGCAAAATTCTGGACTGGAACAGCTACCTGCCAGATACAAAATCCAAGGTCCGCGTCTTCAACCGGCTTTCCAGTCTGGATGAACTGAATGTGGAACTGGCCCGCGCCCGCCGCCATCTGCAACGCGCCGCCACCATTCCCGCCATCCGGGCGGATGCCGAGGCCGCGTTCCGTTCCACGGTGATCTATAATATCAATTCCGCCCTATATCGTATGCGCAAACAGGCGCGGGTCCTGCTGGACCACGCCATCACCTTGCCTCATGGGGAAATGGCGACGGCGCTGGCCGCAGTCTCCGGCATGGTCGGCGCGATCCGCCTGCTGGAACATAACCGCTCGGCCCTCCAGCTTTATGACATCCTTCCTGTGCCCGACCAGCAATGGAAGGCGTTCTGAGCATGGAACTGCGCGCTGTTCTGGATATTGATGGCCTTCTGGTCTCGTCTTTTCTGGTCCATGCCGGGCTGGCGATTGTCACCCTGCTGGTGCTCAACCCCATTCTGGCAAAAATCGGCGCCCGCCGGGTGATCTGGAACCTGCCTCTGGCTGAATTCGGGCTGTTTGTCTGCCTGATCGGCCTTTATACCCTTCTCTTATAAAAGGATTGTCTGACCGTGTTTGAACGCGCCCGCCGCGCCCTGCAATTTGTCACGACGGGGACAATTCTCGCCATTGCCGGTATCGTTGGCCTGATTCTCTGGGATTACTATACCGCAGCCCCCTGGACCCGGAACGGGCAGGTGCGCGTGCAGGTGGCCGATATTGCCCCCCGTGTGTCCGGCCAGATTATTGCCGTGCGCGTCCGGGACAACCAGTTTGTCCATGCCGGGGATATTCTTTACGAAATTGACCCGTTCGACTTCAAAGTCGCCGTTGCGTCCGCCACCGCCCGTGTGAACGAGCGGCAGGCCGACATGATTTTGAAAGATACGCAGGAAACGCGCCGCAACAAGCTGACGGAAGTCGCGGCCTCCCGCGAGGAAAAGCAGGTCTATCAGGCCACGGCAGACATGGCCAAAGCCCAGTACGGGGAGGCTATGGCGGCGCTTTCTCAGGCTAAAATCAATCTGGACCGTACATACGTCCGCAGCACCGTGACAGGGTATGTCACCAACCTGATCATGCGGGTGGGGGATTTTGCAACGGCGGGGCAGCCCAATGTGCGGGTGATTGATGCGTCATCCTACTGGGTGGATGGCTATTTTGAAGAAACCAAAATCCGCTCCATCCATGTGGGGGACCGGGTGCGGATGGATCTGATGGGCTTCCGCGAGCCGATGTGGGGGCATGTGATCAGCATCACACGCGGTATTGCAACGCCCAACGCTACCCCCTCCACGCAGGGCCTGCCCTCGGTGGACCCGGTTTATACCTGGGTGCGGCTTGCCCAGCGTATTCCGGTGCGGGTGCATATCGACAGTATTCCGCCCGGCACCCAGATTGCCGCAGGCATGACCACCACCGTCACCATCGTCGGCAGCAAGGGCAAGCGTGCGCATGACACGCTGGCGGAAACATTTGACCGCCTGCACGATGCCCTGATGGGCGGCACAGGCGGAAACGGTGTCCGGAATTAAGGCGTGACCCGAGGCGCAACCAGCGCCTCACCCAGCACAGACTCCCACAGGGGAGAAAACTGGTCAGACTGGGAATATGGCGCAAAATGGTCCACATACCCTGCCAGATACGCCCCCTCCTGCCGGACATGCCCGATCAGACTTTGATCCTCCGTGTGACGCACAGCGAGCAGGCGCGCCCGACCATGTCTGGCCAGGGCCTGGGATAGCTGTTCAGCATCATCATGCCGGATATTCTCGTTGCATTTATAAACGAAAATGGCGGACGGGTCGGCCAGACGCTGCATGAACTTTTCGACAAGGTAGTCAATTTTTTCTTTCTCTGGCCTGTACAACTCGCGTCGTCGCTCTTCACTCTCGCACCACTGGCCATTTTTTGAGAGCATATGCGTATGAAAGCAGAATCCATACAGGGTGTCCTGCGTGACATTATCCCAGAACGGAGAGAGATTTTCGAATGCATAAAGCCCTTCAAATCTCTGATTCAGCCCTTTTATCAACGCCTGAGGTGAAGAACGGGCCCATCTTAGCAAGCCGCCATTTTCATCCCCCAGAGCCCGCTTGACGAAGCCGAACTCGCAGTTATCACCAATATTTTCAAACCGTTCTGTGTTCACTGCGATCTTGTCCATATAATCTTTTCCCCTGCCAGAACCTCTGTCATACCAAGGCGATTCTATGAAGCAAGCCGCTGGACGCCACCACCGCGTGCTGGCACAAATACCGTTATGTTTACCCGGATAGCTCTCTCTCAGCGCGGCATGCTCATAGCGTTCCCTCTGCTTCTTGCAGGTCTCACCAGCCGTCTGGATGCCGCCACGAGCCTGAATACCCATGCACTGGTGGTCCACACACCCTGCCTGCAAAACCTGCATCTTCTCAGCAACAGCAAGCAGAGTGAGATAGCCCGTATTGAAGGCACGACGCCGCAGGACATCACCCTCACCCCCTCCGTAGAGGGCGCAACTACTCTGACCCAGCACACCTGCTCTCACAGCGGAACTCTGACGGTTTCTGTCCGGCCAGACGTGAGTCTGACAATTGACGATGCAGGCACAACAAACATCACACTGGCAGACCGCACCGGCCCCACGTTTATCCATGCGGGCAGCGGCACTCTGAATTTGGGGAAAACCGGGGAACTGGGGCTCTTCTCTGACTCATCTGGCCCGATCACCATTTCCACGCTGGCTGAATCCGCCCGTATCCGGTCCGAGCAGAGCGCTCCTGTTACCATCACCACCATCGCGGCCCCGGCTCTGGCCCTGTATCTGGGGGGGAGCGCCAGCTTTACCGCAGGTGCGGGGCACCTCAAGGCGCTGGAAATTACCTCCGCCAGCACAAAAGACGCGGTTTTTCATGGTGTTACGGACGTTGGCATGTTTCATGTTCAGCACAGCGGAGGGATCAGTGTTGACAAAGTCACTGGCGCACTGGCAACGGAACGAGACGGAAGCGGAAAGATTATCAGTGATGCAGCAGCCCCCGCACCCAGCGTCCGGGCTGACAGGGCAAATGTCCTGCCGTGAGGCGCGGCTGGAGACAACCGGATAGCAATCTTTTGGTGCTTCATTTAACGCCATGCTGGCCTCGCCCGCCAGCCCAGCCTGATCCCGGGTAAGGAACACCGCTTTTGTCTATCTGCCGGCTTTTTATCATGCGTCCCGTCGGCACTGTTCTGATGGCTATGGCCTTTGTGCTGGCTGGCGTCTTTGCCTACCGGGCCATGCCGGTGGCCGACCTGCCCAATATTTCCGTGCCCGTTATCTATGTTGTGGCCACACAGCCGGGCGGCTCCCCGCAGCAGATGGCCAGTTCACTCACCACACCGCTTGAGCGGCATCTGGGCCAGATTGCCGGTCTGAGCAGCATGCGGTCCGATTCAACGGACACAAGCGCCTTCATCCTGATGTTTTTTGATAACAGCCGGGACATTAACGGGGCCGCGCGTGATGTGGAGGCCGCCTTGCAGGCCGCACGGGCAGATATGCCGCACACACTGCTGATGCCGCCGCAATATTATAAGGCCAACCCGTCTGACAGCCCCATCATGCTGGCAGCCATGACATCCCCCACCCGGTCCCCCACCGCTTTGCGGGATCTGGCGGAAACCCGGCTCAAGCCTCTGCTGGCGGGGGTGAAAGGGGTCGGCTGGGTGGAAATGGTCGGCGCGTCCAAACCGGCTGTGCGCGTGGAAATGAACCCCATGATGCTGTATAAATACGGCATCGGGTTTGAAGACGTACGCTCGGCTCTGGCCTCCGCCAACGCCAACACCCCCAAAGGATTTCTGGATTCCGGCGGCCAGCGGCTGACGCTGGAAACCAATGATCAGGCCCGCACGGCTAACGAATACCGGGATCTTGTTATCGGCTACCGCAACAACCGCCCCGTGCGGCTGACGGATGTGGCCATTGTGCGTGATGGCCCGCAGGATGAGCGGAAGGCGGCGTGGTATAATACGCAGCCCGCCATTATCACCATCATCCGCCCGCAGCCGGGCGCCAACGTGATTGAAGTGACGGACGCCATCCGCGCCCGCGCCGATATTCTGGCCAACGCCCTGCCTGCGGATGTGCAGTTCAAACTGGTGTCTGACCGGTCAGTCTCCATCCGTGGCGCGCTGGAAGATACGCAATATACGCTGGTCATTTCCGTGGTGCTGGTGGTGCTGGTGGTGCTGGCGTTTTTACGGAGCTGGCGGTCCACGCTCATTCCGGCCATTACCGTGCCGATCTCGCTGGCCGGGTCCCTCGCGGTCATGCATCTGCTGGGCTTTTCGCTGGATACGCTGTCCCTCATGGCGCTCACAATCGCCACCGGCTTTGTGGTGGATGATGCCATTGTGGTGGTGGAAAATATTGCCCGCCACATGGAAGCGGGCATGGGCCGGATGGAAGCAACGCTGCTTGGCTCGCGCGAGATTGCCTTTACCATCCTCTCCATCACCATTTCTCTGATTGCGGTCTTTCTGCCGCTCCTGCTGCTGGGCGGCGTTCCGGGCAAGATTTTCTTTGAATTTGCGATGACGCTGACCACAGCCGTCTCTGTCTCGTTCTTTCTGTCTATCTCGCTCACGCCCATGATGTGCGCCTACATGCTGGAAATCCATCATGAGCCGGACCCCAGCGCGCCCCCGCCCCAAAAAGGCCTGCTGACCCGCGCGGCGCATCTGCTGGCAGACGGCACGGACAACGTGCTGGACCGCCTGATCCGGGGCTATGCGCGCTCCCTGAACTGGGCGCTGCGCCACCCTTGGCTGATTTTCTGCTCTCTGCCCGCCAGCTTTTTTGCGACCATCGGCATCCTGATTGTCATGTCCAAAACGGTGCTGCCTGCGGAAGATATTTCTCTGCTGGAAAGCTATCTGAGTTCCGACCAGACCAGTTCCTTCACCGCCATGTCCGCCAAGACAAAAAAAGTCGTGGACGCCATGATGGCGGACCATGACGTGAGCGACGTTCTGGGCTTTGCCGGGGAAGACGCGGCCAACGAATCTCAGGTATTTGCCCAGCTTACGAACAAATCTTCACGCAGTTCCACCCCGGAGCAGATTGCCGCCCGCGTGCGTGAGCGCGTGAAGGATATTCCGGGCATGACCGCCAGCATTTCCAACGCCGGGGATATCAATGGCGGCGGTGGACGCCAGCATGAGGGTACGTATCAGTATATCTTCCAGAGTGACAATGCGGAGGATATTTACACCTGGGTGCCGCGCATTATGGACGCCCTGCGTAAAAGCAAGGTGCTTGTTGGCGTAACCAGCCATCTGTCTGGCAACGGCACGGCCATGCATGTGCGCATCCAGCGCGATACGGCGGCCCGTTACCTCGTAACGCCGCAGCTTATTGGGAACGCCCTGTATGATGCATACGGGCAGCGCACCGCGTCCGCCATTTCTACCCCGCTCACCACCTATTACGTGGTGATGGAAGTGGAAAAGCAGTTCCGCGAAAATCCGGATATGCTGAAAACGCTCTGGGTCTCCACCGCTGGCGGCACGGCCGCAGGTGCCACGGCCTCCAACACGGTCCGCGTTGTCAAACCGTCGGATACTACGGAATCCCGAGCGGCATCCCTCAGCCAGCAATCCTTCCGCAACGCCATTGCCAACCGTCTGGCAGGCGGCGGAGCCGGAGCATCCAACGGTTCGGCTGTGTCCTCATCGTCTGAAACGATGGTGCCTCTGCCAACAGTGGCGACGCTGGAAACCGCCCCGACCCCGCTTCAGGTCAGCCACGAAAACGGGTTTATTTCCGGCTCCATCTCGTTTGATCTCGCACCGGGTAAATCTCTGGGCGATGCATCCAGCGAGATTCAGCGCACCATGGTCAGCCTGCACACCCCGCTGGGCCTGCGTGGTGATTTCTCCGGTCAGGCAGGCGACATGCAGAAAGACCTGATTAACGAGTTGCTGGTCTTCATCGCCGCGATTGCGACCATGTATGTCACGCTCGGTATTCTGTATGAGAGCTACATCCAGCCGCTCACCATTCTCTCCACGCTGCCTTCCGCCGCTGTGGGTGCGGTGCTGACACTGTGGATCTGTCAGGAACCGTTTTCTCTCATCGCCATGATCAGCGTCATTCTGCTGATCGGCATCGTGAAGAAAAACGCCATTCTGATGATCGACTTTGCCCTGCATGTGGAACGTGAGCAGAATCTGCCGCCGGAAGAAGCCATTCGTACCGCCTGCCTCACCCGTTTCCGGCCGATCCTCATGACAACGCTGGCCGCCGCCTTTGGTGCGGTGCCTCTGGTGTTTGGCCATGGCTATGGCTCGGAACTGCGCCGTCCGCTGGGCATTGCCGTCATCGGCGGGCTGGCTACCAGCCAGTTGCTCACGCTGTATTCCACCCCGGTTGTGTATCTGTTCATGCATCGGTTTGGCCGCTGGGTGCAGCGTAAAGGGGCCGCCATTGGGGCCAGACTGCGCTTTACCCGCAACCCGGCTGACGCCACACCGCCGCATACGCCCGCCGGAACACCATGACGGTGTTGCGGGCGGCAGGCACGGCCAGGGGAACTGGGACAGCGACTGGGCCAGCATGAACCGCCTGAAAGCGGAATAGTCATTGCGGCCAAAACTCGCTAAGAAAACAGCGTTTAAGACCCTTTATCTGCAAGGAATGGCTCCTCATGACCGATACCACCGTCCCCGACCGTCTGTCCGTGAACCCGACAAGCCCATATTTTAATGAAGCCCTGCTGGAACGCGGCGTGGGTATTCGCTTTAAGGGTGTCGAGAAAACCAACGTGGAAGAATACTGCATCAGCGAAGGCTGGGTGCGTGTGGCCGTGGGCAAAACTGTTGACCGCAACGGCAACCCGCTGACCATGAAGTTGCAGGGCCCGGTGGAAGCCTGGATTAAAGACTAACCTGCGCTACAAACATGCCTCCCCAATAATTAATGACTTTATTAAATTATTGATGTTTGTGATACTGCTCACAGCAATCTGATGTGAAACAGTCTCAGGGAGAGCATGAATGGCCCAGTCTGAAGCCGGAAAAACCCCGGACCTCCGCTATACAGTCGTCATCGTCGGGGGTGGCGCGGCCGGTATTGCAGTCGCTGCCCGTCTGCTGCACGAACGCCCGACACTGGACGTTGCCGTGATTGACCCGGCCACCACCCACGCTTACCAGCCCGGCTGGACACTGGTGGGGGCTGGCGTCATGACGCTGAAAAGCACGCTGAAGCAGGAAGGCGGGCTGATCCCTGACGGCTGCACATGGCTGCGGGCCGCCGTCGACTCCTTCCAGCCGGAGGAAAAGCAAGTCACGCTAACCGATGGACGGACGGTAGCGTACAATCGTCTGGTGGTCTGCCCCGGTCTCCAGCTTGACTGGGACAAGATTGAAGGCCTGTCCGAAACGCTGGGCCGCAACGGCGTCTGCAGCAACTATTCCAAAGATACCGTGGAATACACCTGGACGTGCATCCAGTCTCTCTCCGGTGGCACGGCCCTGTTCACACAACCGCCCATGCCGATTAAATGCGCGGGAGCGCCGCAGAAAATTGCCTATCTGGCTTCTGATTACTGGCGCAAGGAAGGCACGCTGAACCGCACCAATGTTGAGTTCTGCCTTTCCGGGGATGCCCTGTTTGGGGTGGCCTATTATCGCCCTGCCCTCCAGCAGGCCGTCGATTATTACGGCATCAACCTCCAGTATAAACACACGCTGATTGCCGTGAACGGCCCGGAACGCAAAGCCACCTTTGCCGTGACAGGCCCGGACGGCAAAACAGAAAATGTGGTCAAAGATTTTGACATGCTGCACGTCACGCCGCCGCAGAGCGCGCCTGACTTTGTCAAAAAAAGCCCGCTGGCCAATTCTGGCGGCTGGCTGGACGTAGACCCCTCCACCCTGCGCCACACACAGTATGACTCCGTTTTTGGACTAGGGGACGTCATTGGCACCTCCAACGCCAAGACGATGGCCGCTGCGCGTGCGCAGACACCGGTTGTGACGGCTAATCTGCTCGCCTC
Source organism: Acetobacter persici JCM 25330 (assembly GCF_000613905.1). GTDB lineage: Bacteria > Pseudomonadota > Alphaproteobacteria > Acetobacterales > Acetobacteraceae > Acetobacter > Acetobacter persici. The sequence goes on along the minus strand of NZ_BAJW01000003.1, from coordinate 64,252 downwards.
TCTGGATGGCAAACCGTTTAGCGGCATTTATGACGGATATGGCGCCTGCCCGCTGACGGTCGGTTACGGCAAGATTGTGCTGGCGGAATTCCTGTATGGCGGCAAACCCGCCCCCAGCTTCCCGTATGACCAGCGCAAGCCCAGCCGGTTTGCATGGTTCCTGAAAACTACCGTTTTCCCGCGGGTGTATTGGGACATGATGCTCAAAGGCCGGGATATCAGCGTGCCGCATCATCCGGAGTGGATCAAACTCTGAGCCTCAGTCTGATCTGAACTTTAAAAACCCTCGCCCCATCGCGAGGGTTTTTTATGACGTGCTTACCAAACCACATTCCCACACCGTTTTTATCGGAACTCACACCGTAACGAACCGTTCGTTGTTGAAAGAACAACAACAAAAAAGGGCGTTACCCGTGGAAACCGCTGCACCAGAGGCTCCCTTCTGGCTATCCCGGCCTCAAAATATCGGGGCCGCCGGGGCACCATGTTTTATGCGGGCCTGCTCTTTTTACTTGGCACCGCTCTCTGCTCCCTCGCCCCGTCCATTGCGGTCATGATTGCGGGCCGTGTTTTTCTGGGTATTAGCGTAGGCTTCACGTCTTTTTCCGCCCCGCTCTATATTGCAGAAATTACGAAAAAAGCCGACGAGGCAAGATGATTTCCATTTACCAGCTTGTCATTTCCGGTAGCATATTACTCGCCGTTCTTTTTGACAGCCTCATCGTTCCCAAGAGAATCACTGTAGCCGGGTAGCAATCAAGCTCTCAAGCATCCACTAACTTCTTAAAATTCCCAGTGTAAAGCCACACTAAAAAACACAATAAATCTCTAAAATATGAAAATAAGAAAAACAAATAACATTTCCCATTCATCATAAACGCATCAAAAGCAGCCACGATCAAAATCAATATTTCTTAAAGGACTCAACCTTCATCAAAATATGTTTTCATTTTTATAACTTTTTTGAGTTTTTCTTACTCTAACAAAAATTATTATAGTAACTCAATATTAACCATTCCTCCATAAAGTAACTTAAGCCTCACGAAACTTGGTTCGTTTTGCGCAAATCAGGGTTTATAAAAATGGGCGATAATTTTTCTTCAGGCGGAACAAACGACACCACCCAAACTTACACAGGATCTACTCCCTTCACGAATACCATCTCTGGAGGAAGTTATACTGTTACGAACACATCATCTGGGCAGTTTTTATTTTCGCCTTCGGCTGCAAGAATTGTTAATTTTTACGGAAATCTGATCAATGATGGTCTGGTATCCTATATTCCATCAACTAAAGGTACCGGAAATTCTTTTTATCTTGGAACGAATTCTTCTAGCTCATTAACGCAAAATGACGGCCAGATAGTATACAAGCAACTTGACGCTACATCCGGCTCAAGCGTTTACCTCCAATATGGCACTATTTCCAATGATGCAGGTAGCACCATTGACCTTGAATCTGCCGGTGCATCTACTATAAGTGCGCCTTATGTCACCAACTTGACCAATAATGGCACGATCAAAGTTGTTGCTACCAGCGGAACAGGTATGACTTCCAATTGGGGGAGCATATCTAATGGTGGCACATTCACCAATACTGGGACCTTTTCAATTGACGATTCTGCTGGCACCAGCGGTTCAACGACTAATCTGAATTTTTACGGCATCAAAAACACAGGGACCGTATCTTTTAATGTGCCTGGTGCATCTACATCTGTTACAACTGTAAGCGGAAATGGCTTTGAAAATGATGGCACTTGGTCTTATACATCCACCAATTCATTAGGAAATATTCAAATTATTGGTGGAACAAACCAATATATTAATAATGGCATACTGAATCTGACAGATGCCAACCTGACAGTATCAAACAAACTTGTATCGTCCAGTAGCAATGCAGGTACGATCAATCTTAATAGCGGCGGCTCATTAAAACTTAACAATGGAGCCTCCTCTCAAGATATTAATATGTCCGGTTCGGGCAACAGTCTGGACTTTGTTACCTTTGCAAACGCCGCGTCTTTTACTGGAGAAATTCGTGGTTTTACAAAAGGTGACCAAATTAACGTCGGGTCCAATATCAAAAACTCTTCTTATGACTCTAATACTGGCATATTAAGTCTCACAACAGCCGCAGGTAATCTGACACTTGATGTCGGCACAGGTTACACGCAAGATGATTTTAAGATTAACACTAACGGAAAAGACCAAAGCGCTGTTGGCTGGCTAGAAGCCTGCTTCCTTTCAGGCTGCATGATCCGTACACCAGAAGGAACTGTTGCGGTCGAAAATATCCATATCGGCGATCAGATTATTACTTTTGATTGGAAAAACAATACGGATGTTATCCGTCCGGTTGTCTGGGTTGGAAAGGCGCACACAACAGTTCGCCCAGAACTAGTAGAAGACGAGGCTGGATGGCCTGTACGTATCCTCAAAGATGCTATTGCCGATGGTGTTCCTTACAAAGACATGCTGATTACAGCCGAGCATTGCCTGTTCTTCAAAGACCGCTTCGTTCCCGTAAGGATGCTGATCAACGGTGTATCTATCTTCTACGATAAATCAATCGCATCCTATGACTACTATCACGTGGAAACAGACCAGCATGCCATCATCACAGCAGATGGAGTACTTACGGAAAGTTACCTAGATACAGGAAACCGTTCCTCCTTCCGCCAAGAAGGAAAGATCGCAATTTTGCGTGGTGCTGTCAAAAACTGGGACAATGATGCCGGTGCTCCTTTGAGTGTCGAGCGATCATTTGTAGAACCACTATTCCGCGCTCTAAAATGGCGTGAAAACAGTGTTGTTGCCTCCCTGCTTCCGTCAGAAACTATTGAAACGACCATAGATCCGGACCTGCATCTGATTACCCAGACAGGCGCGGTAATCCGGCCTATCCGCAAGACGATAAATCGTTACAGCTTTATGCTGCCACCTGAAACAGGCATCGTGAGAATCGTTTCCCGAGCCAGTCGTCCTTCTGACGTCATCGGCCCATTTGTGGATGATCGTCGCTATATGGGAGTTGCTATTGCTGACGTAGAGCTTCAATGCGCCAAACAGCAGTTCAGTATCACATCCCATCTTCAGGCAGAAAAACCAGAAGGATGGTACGCTGAAGGATGGAACGACTGCGCCTGGACCAATGGAAACGCTACATTACCTCTCGGCGATCACCTGACGCACGGTAAAATGGGCATCCTCTCCCTGACTATTCGCGCAGCCGGCCCCTACCTTCTCAACACCCAGCAAAGCTCTGATCTGAAGCAATACTCAGCCTAATCGCTTCTATCAGAGGAGATGTGATGGGGGCTTTCCTTTAACCGGAAAGCCCCTTCTTTTTAAAATAATTACTACTTGGTCCGCCACATAGGGCACCCAGCAGGTTAAGAATACGATTTACAGGATGCTGAGATTTCTTTGAAGGAAACATCTGGAATAAGTAGCACTTGGCCATGAATGGCAATTATCGCAGTGCGAATTGAAGAGGTAACAATCTCAGCCAAATATGTTATTTTCTGGAAACAGGGCGGTCTCTGTCTATAAAGTATTATAGCCATATTGTGGAAACTTGTCAGAAAACAGGTGCTCTCGCCAGAACTGAACTCTATATAAAATCTTTGGAAATTCGTACGCAATGCATAAAAATCAACACGGACTTTCAAAATATATAACTGTATTCTAGATATAACCTGTCGTGGGCAAGACCAGCCCGACATTCCGCAATGGCGGTTATGGCAATCTGACTTCCATGAAAGCTCGTGGATGTGGCAAAAAGCCGCCTCCCCTGACGGAAGACGGCTTTTTCAGTGCTTTTAAAGCATTACTCTTATGAGAAAACCTTAACGGTCTCAGGCTTCATCAATCGGGCGTTTGGGCAAAAGTGCCGGAACAAATACCAGCGTGACCAGCAGCGTGCAGCCCAGTGAGAGCAGCAGGAGCCGCCCCATGCTGGCCGTGCCGGGATGGTGTGAGAGCGCCAGAGAACCAAAGGCCGTGCCGGTTGTCAGGGCGGAAAACAGGACCGCCCGTGCCGTGGGGGACGCCAGAGGGAATTTCACCCCGTCGCGCCAGTTCATGACAAAATAAATGTTGAAGGATACGCCAACCCCCAGCAGCAGCGGCAGGGCAATAATGTTGGCGAAGTTCAGGGTTTCCGGCAGCACCACGACCAGAATGACCGTCATCAGCGCGGAGAGCATGAGCGGGGCCAGAACCAGCAGCATATCCTTCACGCGCCGCAGGGCGAGGAAGAGGATAAGCGCAATCATGATAATGGCCGCTGCGGCTGCCTGCTCAAACGCGCGCACAATAGAGCGGGCGCTTTCCACAATATCCACTGCTGTTCCGGCAATTTCCGGCTCCACCTTTTGCAGCGCCGTGACAAATTTCCGCAGGGCCCCGCTGCTGGACATCACGCCTGTCGGGTGCACCTCAACCAGAGCGCGGCCGTCGGGCAGCAGATAGTCATTTGCAATGGAGGGCGGAACGTCCTTCAGCGTGACCGGCGTTGCCTGCAACATGGTGCGGAGCTGATCAAGCTGGAGCGGCAGGAAACGCACCAGAGCATTATTGGCAGCCAGAACCTGCGCATCCGGCGCGGTGGACAGCTTAACAAGTGCGGCCTGAATCCGCCGCAGCGGGTCCTGTGCGGAAAGCTTGTCCAGCACGCCGCCAAGTGCCGTGGCCGTCGCGGCGGCAGACGCGCGCAGTTCATCCGCACTTGGCGCGGGTTTGGGGTTGGGGACAATCAGAGTGGGCAGCAGGATGGACGCGGCATCCTGAATCAGCGCCAGTTTTTCATCCTGCTTTGTCGGCACAAAAGAGCCGAGCCACAGAACATCATGCACCTGCGGCACGCTGGACAGGCGTTCAGCCTGCTTCTGCGCATCATCCAGAGACTTCACCAGCAGTTCCGCACTATATGGGGAGGACTGCGGATTGCTCATCAGCAGATGCAGGGCGCGCATCCCTTCAGAGTTCGGATTTTTGGTGTGCAGCGGATCGCCGTCAAACTGAAGTTTGGGCACCAGCGCAATACCTGCCACAGCCACAAGCCCGAACACGCCCAGCAGCACATGGCGATGATGGCGGATTTTAACGTCAACCGGCTTCATAAAGCCGTAGCCATATCGGGGCAGTCGAGTTTCGGGTGAAAGATTTTCAGCAACGCGGGAAGCAGAGTGGTGGTGGACACAAACGCCACCAGCATCCCGATCCCGGCAATCAGCCCAAGCTGCGCCACCCCCAGAAAGGCGGTGGGCGTAAACGCCAGAAAGCCCGCGGATGTTGCCAGAGCCGCCACCAGAATCTGGTGCCCCGTTTCCTCCCCCGTCTCCCGCAGCTTCCAGAATGCCAGCATCCCCGGAATCCGCATGCTGGGCGCGGAAACGCACCGAGAACTGAATGGCAAAATCCACCGCGATCCCTACGAACAGAATGGCGAAGGCGACGGAAATCAGATTAAGCGTGCCAACGGCAACGGCCGCGAAGCCCGTTGTCAGCAACAGGCCCACAACCAGTGTCACCACAATGGGCAGCACAACGCGCCAGGAGCGCACCGCCAGTGTCAGCCACAGCGTTACCAGCGCCAGAGAGCCGAGCAGACCCGTGACCATTCCTTCGGCCACAGTGGCAAACTCTTCATCATCCAGCTTGACCTGCCCGGTCATGTGGACCTTGGCCTGCCCGCTTTTAACAAATTCGAGGGTTTTGATGGCCTGCACCATCGCATCAGACGCGGCACCGCCCGGCTGGAAAGAACCGTAATCCAGCTTCGGCTTGGTAATCACAAACTGATACCGCCCCGCCAGATCAGACAACTGGCCGCCCAGAAGCTGCTGCCAGGACAAGGGCTGCGGCTGCCTGCGGCGGCCTTTTCCAGATTGGTGGCAAACCCGGCCAGCGGCGTCTGAAAGCTTTTCAGCCCGTCTGCCTGCCCCTGCTTGATGCCTTCAGAAATAAGAGACATCGCACCAAACAGCCCGCGGGCTGAGGGGTCCTGCGCCAGGGCTGAGAGGAACGGCTGCGCTGTAATGGTATCATTCAACACCTGAGAAAGCGGCTGAGGCTCCAGAAACATCAGACCATTGCGGACAAGATACGGGTTGGCGTCCGGCCGTTCCGCAAAGTCAAAATGTGTGTGGTCCGCTGCCAGCTTTTCCGCCAGCACACGGGCGGTCTCACGCCCTTCCTCCGGCAGATCGGCTTCAATCACCGCCACCAGCAGGTTTTCCTTCTGCGGGAACAGGCGGCCCATTTCATCCGAGCGCTGCTTCCACTCCAGACGGTCGGACAACATCTTGCTGGTGTCCGTTGTGACACCAAGGCATGTCATGCCCGCATACACCGCCCCGCAGGACAGGAGCAGGAACAAGGCCACCACCGCATAGGCATGACGCGCACAGAATGTAATGAAACGACCTATGGGGGCAGAGAGCATGACTGACAATCAGATCCTGAAAAGTTCACGGCACAAGGCCCAAAGCTGCATTCGTTTGGACCAACCCACCGGCCTGATGCAAGGGAGGATATGTAAGATCACGCCTGACGGGCTTACAGACCGGGGCGGGAAAGCGGATTTTTGCACCCGGCCTGATGCTGTGTATCCCACCGGTGTTCCAACCATTGCCAGACCAGCAGAGACGGCAGCCCCCATGCAATTTCCCGCACACGTTTAATAAGGGAAAGGGCAATAGCCAGCGCCGGGCTGATGCCAAACAGGCTGCCGATCAGCAGATAGCCACCTTCTGAAACCCCTAAAGCCCCCGGCACGGCAAACCCGACGGATTTGGCGGCCTCGCCTACGCCCTCGATCACAAAGCCGACCGAGAGCGAGCAGTCATACCCCATAAAATGCAGAATAAGGCAGACTTCCACAGCCCCCAGTGCCCACGCCAGAAACTGGAGCCACAGAGCCATAACCGCATTCCGCTTGACCTTGTACAGCCCCAGCACGGCCTGATGCAGCCCACGGATGCCATCCACGCCGCTCCAGCCAGATGTCCGGCAATTTTGACCAGCAGCACCTCAACAAACGCGACGGCCCCCAGCCACTGGCTGATAAACAGTGCGAGGCCGATTGCCAGAGCAATCAGGGCGCTTTCCAGCAATTCATCCGTAATGGGGGAGCGTTTGACCAGAAACAGCAGCAGGCCCAGACCCATGAAGGTGAACAGGACCTGACTGAGCAGTTCAAGTGTCAGATCACAGATTGTCGCGGCGGCGGCGTTTCTGGTCCCTAAGCCGCGCCGCGCCAGCAGGCGGCTGGACCAGACCTCGCCCCCTACCTGCGCTACGGGAAGCAGGTTGTTGATCCCTTCCCGCACGCAGCGCAGCAGAAAATAGTCCCGCCAGGACAGAGCGGGGGCAAGAGTATTGCCCGCAATGGTGCGCCATGCCTGAGCCGAGAGCGCAACCTGAACCGTATGAAACAGAGTGGCGGCCAGAATACCCCAGCCGCCTGTCATGATAAGAGAGAGAATGGAGCGCGCGCCGAACTGCATCAGCATCCAGACAGTCAGCCCCAGCCCCAGAAGACCTGCGATGACGGTAACCCGCTTCATTCTTCCCCCGCGTTACAAGGCTGCTGACTCCATGATGGTGCCCTTCTGCATCAGACCCTGATCTGACGTAGCAACGCAAGAGACTCCACACAGGCTGCAGCGGCTTCCCGCCCTTTATTGTGCACATCATCGCGAGAACGCACGTTAGCCTGCTCGTCCGTGTAGGTTGTGAGCACACCAAAGGCGATGGGCGTTTCCGTTGCCAGAGAGGCCTGCATCAGCCGACCGTGGTGCCGAGGCTGATAAACTCAAAATGGGCCGTATCCCCTTTGATCACGCACCGAGGCAGATCACGCCCTCAAACTTGCCGCTCTTTGCCAGGGTCTGGGCCAGCAGGGGCATTTCAAACGCACCCGGCGCTGCAAAAATATCGCCCTCGGCCACCGTAATGCCGTGCTCCCCCAGCCATGCCAGAGCGCCATCCCGCAGGCCGCCGGTTACGTCCTCATTAAAGCGGCTGACAATCAGCGCCAGACGCGGCATGGGCGTGAGGGTGAGGTCCGGGAGGGAGACAGGGTTCCGTGTGCTCATAAACTTATCCTTACAGAAAACTGTGTAAAATCAGACCGTGGCGTCAGCAGGCGCATCGCTCACAGAAAAGTGACTCAGACTGTGCCCCATGCGTTGCCGCTTGGCGTGCAGGTAAGCGCGGTTGTGCGGATTGACCGGGGTTTCCAGAGCGATTCTCTTGCGGACCAGAAACCCACGGGCTTCCAGCGCGCGCACTTTGTCCGGATTGTTTGTGAGCAGATCAAGCTGGCCCACGCCCAGATCACGCAGGATTCCGGCTGCTGCCGCCCAGTCCCGCGCATCCGTGGCAAATCCAAGCCGGTGGTTGGCGTCTACCGTGTCCAGCCCGGCATCCTGCAATTCATAAGCCCGGATCTTGTTGACAAGGCCAATGCCCCGGCCCTCGTGCCCGCGGACGTACACCAGCACGCCACTTTCCGCTTTGCCTATGGCCCTGAGGGCCGCATGTAACTGCGTCCCGCAGTCACACCGCAAGGAGCCCAGCGCGTCACCCGTCACACATTCGGAGTGCATCCGCACCAAAGGTACAGCCCCCTGCACCGCCGGGTTCCCTTTCACCAGAGCGACATGCTCCACGCCACGGGAATCCCGGAACGCATGGATCGCCAGATCTTCCCCGCCATAAGCACTAGGGAGAGAAGCCGTTGCGAGGTCGGCCATGGCTTCTTCTGCCGCGTTGTCCGCCTCTGGTGCTTCCTGCGTCTCCGCCACAACGCCTGCGTTTTCCGTACCTGTCGCAAGCGGCGTCAGGCCGTGGGCGCTGATCCATGTGACCAGTTCCGCAATGGAGATAATGGGCATGTCATGCTGCTGCCCATAAACTTCCAGCGCCGGGCGGCGGGCCATGGTGCCGTCTTCATTCAGAATTTCACAGATAACCGCCGCAGGCGCAGGCCAGCCAGACGCAGCAGATCAAGAGAGCCTTCCGTATGGCCAATCCGCTCCAGCACCCCGCCGGGGGCCGCCCGCAGCGGGAAAATATGGCCGGGGGTTGCCAGATCCATCGGCTGAGCCGTCTCAGATGCCGCGACCTGAATGGTATGCGCACGGTCGGCTGCGGAAATGCCGGTTGTCACCCCCTCCCGCGCTTCGATGGACACGGTGAAGGCCGTGCCATGCCGGGCGGTATTATCCCGCACCATCATGGGCAGTTGCAGCTTTTCCACCTGGGCGGGGGTAAGCGGCAGACACACCAGTCCGCGCGCGTGGGTAATCATAAAATTCATAGCCTCTGGCGTCATGAATTCCGCCGCCATCACAAGGTCACCCTCGTTCTCACGGTCCTCATCATCCACCATAATCACCATGCGGCCCGCGCGCAGAGCCTCCACAGCGCGGCGCAGGGCGTCAGACGGTTGAGCCGCCACTAACGGCATTTTGTTCACCGGTTCTGACATAGAACCTCCACATATTTGGCAATGACATCCACTTCCACATTCACGGCATCCCCCGGCGCAATTTTGCCGAGGTTGGTGTGGGTCCATGTATGCGGGATGATCATCAGAGCGATGCGGAACGCATCATCTTTCACATCACTGAGTTCATTCAGGGTCAGGCTGATGCCATCCAGCGTGATGGAACCTTTTTCAACCATATAGCGCCGGAGACTGGCGGGGACTTCAAACACCACCCGATGCGCATCACCAGAGGGTGTGCTTTCAATAAAACGGGCTGTGCCATCCACATGCCCCTGCACAATATGGCCGGACAGCCGGGTGGCGGGGGTGACAGCCCGCTCCAGATTCACAAAACTGCCCGCCCGGAGAGCGCCCAGCGTGGTGCGGTCCAGCGTCTCGCTGCTGACAAAAAACTGCACCCGTCCGGTTTCAGACGGTGCTGTTGCCGTCAGACACACGCCGTTCACGGCAATGCTCTCCCCCTCAGCCACATCCCGCAGGCCGGTTTCCACGTCCAGCATGACGGATTTTGCGCCGGGTTCGACTTTGAGCACAGGCCGAGTGATTCAATAATTCCGGAAAACATGGTTACTCCTCAGCGCACCGTGCCCACTCCGGAAACAGAGCGAGCGGCGTTGTTGCATGACGGGTTGAAACGGAAAAATGGTCCGCGCCCTGCGCGTCCTGACGAATGGTCAGCCAGTCATCCCACATAGTCTGCGCCCGCAGAGCGGCCAGCAGCGTGGGGCCTGCTTCCACCATGGCCCACAAAGCCGGAGTTTCAGCCAGCAGAGCAGGCAGCCCCTTAAGGTCTGGGCAGAACAGCACATCAAAGCGCGTGCGAGCCTGCTCCAGCCACGATCCGGGCACATGGGCCTGCTGCCCGCACACAACCAGAGTTCTGCGGCGCTCCGCATGGTCGGGCACATGCCGCACCGTGAAAGAGGGGTTATCAGCCACCACTGTCCCGGTGCCGGTAATAACCAGATCGGTCGCACGCCGCAGGGCATGGGCAAACCGGAGCGAGTCTGGCGTGGTGAAGGTTGTCTGCCCGGCGGGCGGCACCATACTGCCCTGCTGATCCAGCGCCTGTTTCACCGTGATCCACGGCCGCCCCTGCGTCATACGCATGGCAAACGGAGCCAGCAGTGCACGGCATCGGGCGGCAAGGTCTGCCCCGTTCGGGCTTTCCGCCAGCCAGCGCACCGTAACGCCCGCTTTTATGAGCGTAGCAGCGCCGCCCCCGACCACATGGGGATTAGGGTCCGGGCAGCCAATCAAGACCGTTTTAACCGGAGACTCCAGCAGCGCTTCCGTGCAGGGGCGAGTGCGGCCTGTGTGGTTACAGGGTTCAAGCGTGACAACCGCCGTATGCACCCGGTCAAACACCCCGGCCTGCTTCGCCTGTTCCAGCGCCAGACGTTCCGCATGGAGCTGCCCCGCCCGGTGGTGGGCCGCCACCATCAGCACGCCCCCGGCCTCATCCAGCAGCGTGCAGCCAACCGCCGGGTTGGGCGCCGTCTGGCCCACAAACCGCCATGCGTCTGCAATCGCAGCCTCAAAGGCCCGCGCCACACAGTCCGGCATCATGTCTGAAGGGTTTTGCGTCACACCCTGCACCTATCTGCCCAAAACATCTTACCAGACAGACTCAGGGCAGATAGCAGAGGTCACCCCTTGCGCCTCCGCACCAGACGCGGAGACCCAAAGGTCTGCACCGTTCTCTCTCATCCGGACTGTAACCGTCGGCTCCGGAATTACACCGGATCTGCTGACCCTGCCGAAGCAGGCGCTCGCGGGCTTATAACGGAAAACCGTTACTTACCGCCGGTAGGGAGTTTCACCCTGCCCTGAGAACGTCACGGCTGCACACAAGACAACCGCGTTTATTATGATGGGGTGAATACGCCCGGCTTGCAAGAGACAATGCACACAGAGCAGACCAAAAGTCTGCGTGAGGTCTGGCGTATCATCCAGTTTTTAAAAAGCCCATGTGGCATCACAACTGAACCACAGCATGTTGCTGGTGCCATTATTGACCACCGGATGAGAGACCGTGCCTGCCTGATTAAACGGATGCGTGCCATTCAGTGATTTATCCAGACGGATTTCCGGCCGGATGGTCAGAGAGCCAAGACCAAGACGCTTATTGATAAATTGCGGCTGGTAGGAAACCCCGACCGTCAGCGCCCCGTACGTCGTGGGGGGCGCTACATAATAAGGATAAGTCTGGTTGCTGAGGGAACGTGTGTAGGACGTAAAGCTGGCATATTGCGCGATGATTGCGCCCGTATTGTCCCGGAAAATTTCACCACGGGCATTGAGCGTCAGCCAGGGATGAATGGCCCACGCCAGATAGGTGGACACGCCATAGGCATCATCATGAGACAGATCATCATGCAGATAGACCCCATCGACCGTGACGGTCACGGCCTTGTTCACATGATACGCCGCCATCAGGTTACCGTTATACTGCATCTTCCGGTTGGCTTGCGGGCCGGCCCCGGCACTTGTCCATCCATCTGGTGAGGTCACGGCGCGGCTGTTGTTCCCCTGCGGGCCAAAATGCCCAATGGCATGCACATCCAGCCTGCCGTCCAGAAGATGATTGAACGTAAAACCGAAATAGCCTTTGGGTTTATTATTGTTGCCCGAGCGCCCGAATGTTGTGGAATTCCCGGCATCAATCCCCACAATCCAGTCCGTATGTTTTGCCAGATGCATGGTGGCGACAATGCCGACGGTTTCAAACGGCACGATATAGTCCGAGGCATAATTGAACGTATAGAACGGACGCGCCTGCGCCGGAGTGCCCTCCACCCCCATCAGTCCGTACATCTGCCCCATCTGCACATCAATCCCGTGCCGGAACAGCCAGGGCAGATGCACATCCAGATGCGCCTGCGTGGGCGCCCACTGATACAGGCTGTTCAGTGAGCCGGACCCCATGCCAATGGTCGGGTCAAACCGGGCATCCGAGCCGTACATGGCTTCCAGCACAAAGCCGATGCCATACCCGCCCCCCACACTGGTGACGGGATGCGAGAGAGACCCCATAATCTGGTTGAGCGTGACGGTATTGGCGCGGTCCGTATAGAACTGGCCAAAGTTTCTGCCAGAGCGGGTCCACGGGTTGCCTGCAATCCCGGCCTCGATACTCAGATGCCCCTCAAGCCCATCCCAGTATGACAGTTTATCGCCGGGCTTTGGGTGGAACAGATTCCCCACATGCAGTTTAGGCATATCCTCCTGCATGGCCGCAGCGGGTGCAATTTCCGGCAAGGCAGCAGGCGGGGGCGCGGCGGGTTTTTGCGCGGCCAGCGATTGGGAGACCGGCTTTTGCACGCTGCCCGGCTGCACCCGCTTTTTGGGCACGGAGGCCCGCACCCCTGCCGGATGCCCGGTTGAGTCTGCATGGGAGAGCGGAGACAGCACAGCGCAGCCCATCAGCAGCAAAGACACCAGAGAAACCCGTCTGAGTGTGGTGTGCGTTACCATCTGCCTGCGTCCGCTCCTGAAAATACCCGGCTCACAAAACATGATCTGATCACATTCTTAAACCGGCTGTTTTCTGGACAGAGCCATGAACAGAACAGACAGCACGACCATAAAGCCCAGATAAAGGCAGAAAATTGTGCCGTTGCAGGCAATGACGGCCACCAGTGCGATCAGCGCCCCCACCAGCGCAACAGCGGGCAGAACAGGGTAAAACGGCGCACGGTACGAGCGGTGCAGGTCAGGCTCCGTGCGGCGCAGGCGGAACAGGCTGATCATGCTCAGCACATACATGGTCAGCGCCCCGAAGACCGACATCGTGACCAGCGTCGCGGTGAGCGACTGCCCGTTGATGGAAATAACATCATCCGAGAAAATGGCCGCGATGCCGATGACCCCTCCGGCAATGGTTGCCATATACGGTGTCTGAAACCGGGGGTGCAGCCGCCCCAGCACCTTCGGCAGGAAGCCCGCACGGGCCAGCGCAAAAATCTGCCGTGCATACCCCATGATAATCCCGTGCAGGGACGCCACCAGCCCGAACAGCCCCAGCCAGACCAGCATGTGCAGCCAGCCGCTATGGCTGCCCACCACCTGCTTCATGGCCTGCGGCAGAGGGTCATTCAGGTTAGCCAGAGTCCGCCAGTCCCCCACACCCCGGCAAACAGCATGACACCAAAAGCCAGAGAAACAAGCGTCAGCACCCCGGCAATATAGGCCACCGGAATAGCGCGTCTGGGGTCTTTTGCTTCCTCAGCCGCCATGGCCACGCCTTCAATGGCCAGAAAGAACCAGATTGCAAACGGGATTGCAGCAAAAATGCCTCCCATAGCTTCCCAGCCAAAATGGGGCGCAACACCCCAACCGTTCTGGGTAAAATTCTGCCATGAAAAGGCCGGAGCCACGACGCCCATAAACACAAGCAGTTCAATAATGGCTGCTATGGTAATAAAAAGTTCAAAGGTTGCTGCAATATGCACGCCAACAATGTTCAGCGTCATGAACACCAGATACGCGCCACAGGCCGCCACTTTTGGTGAAAGCCCCGGAAATTGCACGTTCAGATAAGCCCCGATGGCCAGAGCAATGGCGGGAGGTGCAAAAATGAATTCCACCAGTGTCGCCAGCCCGACAATCAGCCCGCCCCAGCGGCCAAGAGCGCGCGAGCTATAGGTAAACGGGCCGCCAGCCTGCGGAATGGCGCAGGTCAGTTCTGTAAAACTGAAGATAAAAGCCGTATAAATCACCGCCACAAAAACAGTAGCGACCAGAAAGCCGAGCGTGCCCGCCGTGGCCCACCCGTAACTCCAGCCAAAATATTCGCCAGAAATCACCAGCCCGACGGCAATGCCCCACAGGTGGAACGCCCCCAGTGTTTTATGCAGATGGGTGGGGTTCTGGCTCATACGTGCTGGTCCTTTACTATGGCAGGAAGGGAGCTTTCAGAAAGCGTGTCAGAAGAGGTGCAGTCCGGTGCGGCATCTTTCAGGCCAACCCCTGTCAACTGCATCCGCATGGCTTCCTTCATCAGCCATGCCAGTTTGTCGGCGGCTCCCGAGGTCGGCAGCCCGTGCGGATGAATATTGGAAAGGCAGTTCCGGGCGGAATCCGGGCACCCCACATAGGGCGCATATGTCAGATAAACGCCCATGCTGTCGGCCACACTCAGGCCGGGGCGCTCACCAATCATCATCACAACCATGCGGGCGCCAAGGGCCGAGGCAATTTCATCCCCCAGAGCCACACGCCCCTGTGTGGCAATGACCAGCGGCGCAATCCGCCAGTCTTTCAGCCGTGGCAGCATCGCCCGGAACAACGGAATAGCGCCCTTCTGCGTTGCCACGGAAGACAGTCCATCTGCTGCAACAAACACAACATCCCATTCGCCTTTTTGTAAAAAGGACAGACTTTCCGGCGCCAGTCTGCGGCCCAGATCGGGCCTGCGCAGATATGTCGGTCGGTCATCCGCACGGCTGCGGACACACAGGCAGGGCATGCCGTTCATCTGCGCCAGCATGGCCTGCACATCCAGCGGTGTATGCACAGCATCCCGCGCCTGCGCATGGGCGGCCTGAAACGTCAAAACATCAGAAGTGCGTTGCGCATTCCCGCTTCGGCCCAGACCAATCCGCGCCCGCGTGAGAGCGCGCAGATCCTGCCAGACATCCGGTCTGGTCTCTGTGTTCTCAGAAGGAAAAACAGGTTTTTTTGTCATGATGTCAGCCCACAAGCTGCGCAAGGCGCGTCTGGTGCGGGGCAAGTTCCAGCATGCGGCCGGACTGTGGCTCAAACAGGCCCATCTGTTCCAGCCACGCCGCAAATTCGGGCGCAGGCCGCAGATTGAGCATACTGCGCAGGGTCAGAATATCGTGAAAAGACAGGCTCTGGTAATTCAGCATGATATCATCCGCACCGGGCACGCCAATCAGGAAGGTAATTCCCGCAGCCCCCAGCAGCACCATCAGATTGTCCATATCATCCTGATCCGCCTCGGCATGGTTGGTGTAACAGGCATCACACCCCATCGGCACACCCAGCAGCTTGGCGCAGAAATGGTCTTCCAGCCCGGCACGGATAATCTGTTTGCCATCATACAGATATTCCGGGCCGATAAAGCCAACGACTGTATTTACCAGCAGGGGGCGGAACGCACGGGCCACGGCATAAGCGCGTGTTTCCACCGTCTGCTGGTCCAGCCCGTGATGCGCCTCCGCAGACAGGGCTGCTCCCTGCCCTGTCTCAAAATACATCACGTTATCACCCACCGTGCCGCGTTTGAGCGAAAGAGCGGCCTCATGCGCCTCTTTTAAAATCTCCAGCGTGACGCCAAAACCTTCATTGGCTTTCTGCGTCCCTGCAATGGACTGAAACACCAGATCCACCGCACCGCCCTTGTTCATGATCTCAAGCGTGTTGGTCACATGTGTCAGCACACAGGTCTGCGTTGGAATATCATAGCGGCAGCGCGCATGATCCAGCATGTCCAGCAGGGCCAGACCGTTCGCGACACTGTCAGTCGCGGGGTTGATGCCAATGACGGCATCTCCCATACCATAGAGCAGACCATCCAGCGTGGAAGCGGCAATCCCTTTGAGATCATCCGTAGGGTGGTTCGGTTGCAGGCGCGACGCCAGACAGCCTTCCAGCCCGATTGTGTTACGGAAGCGCGTGACCACACGCATTTTGCGCGCGGCACTCATCAGATCCTGATTGCGCATAATCTTGCTGACTGCTGCCGCCATTTCCGGCGTAAAGCCGGGTGCCGCAGCGCGCAATGCCGCAGGCGTTGCGTCATCAGACAACAGCCAGTTCCGCAGGTCTCCTACCGTCATGGAGGCAAAGGGGACAAATGCCGCCTTGTCTTGCGTATCCATAATCAGACGGGTGACGTCATCAGCCTCATAAGGGATCAGTCTGTGCGGACAAAAAGATCAAGCGGCACATCGGCCAGCGCGTGCCGGGCCGCAATACGCTGCCTGTCTGAGGTTGCGGCGAGCCCGGCCAGTTCATCGCCTGACCGCACGGGAGAGGCGATCGCCATGAGTGTCTTCAGATCGTCAAACACATAGTGTTCACCGCCAAGACTATACTGAAACCCCATATTGGCGTGCCTCCCGATCCCGTTCGGCACTCTGCCCGGCCTTTTACAAGATCCGGCGTCCTGCCCGACTGGTTTTATTTTCGTTCGATACTGAAATGATAGCTGAGCTGCGCGCGTACTGACTTGACCGATCCCAACAAACTTTTGACACTTTACAACGTTCAGAATGATAAACACCGCACTCCGCTTTGTTGAGGATATGATGCCCCACCCTTCCGGCACAGGAGAAAACGCCAGCGTTCTCGCTGCGGCCGCATGTGGCGTGGAACGCTTCATGCAGGACCGTGGCGGGGATATAGACCGCATTGCCGGGCGCGCGGGCCTGTCTACCCGCCAGTTTTCCCTGCCGACCGATGCCTTGGACCTCGGGGCGTATTGTCGCCTGTTTCATGAAGCAGCGGCCGAGACACAGGACGGCAATATCGGCCTGCGGTTCGGCCAGCAGTTTGATCCACGGCATCTGGGGCTGATCGGCTATGTTGCCCTGCTCTCCCCTACTGTCTCAGATGCGCTGCAAAATCTCGCCGCGCATTTCATGTATCATCAGGCCCGGACGGAAACCCGCTTTGTGCAGCACGGAGACCTGCTCCGGCTGGAATATGCCATCCGGGACCCGTCCATTCTGACCCGCCGCCATGATGCGGAACTGACCATGGGCATGTTCTGCAACATTCTGCGCCATGCGCTAGGCCCGGACTGGGCGCCGGAAGAGGTGCAGTTTGAACATCCTCAACCCGAACAGGCGGAAGAGCACCGGCAGGCTTTTCAGGCAGATATCCGCTTCCAGTGCCCGACCAATGCGCTGGTCTTCCGTAAAACGGGCATGGACCGCGCGATGCCGGACGCGAACAGCGGCATGCTGGACGTGATCCGCTCCTCCCTGATCTCCCTTGCCCGTAGCAGGCCCGATCTGGCGGCCCCGGACCTGCCCCTTAAAGAACAGGTTGTGCGGCATATCCGCGCTGCTCTTGAAGGAGGCCATAGTGAACTCCCGGACATCGCCACACGGATGAATCTACCGCACTGGACCCTGCAACGCAGACTCGCACAGCGTAATCTCTCCTATTCCGTTCTGCTAGAAGAGACCCGGTATGCGGAAGCCCTGCGCTATCTGGCCATGCCAGCCTATGACATCAGCGCCATTGCCCGCACGCTGGCCTATACGGAAACAAGCGCCTTCAGTCGCGCTTTCCGGAAATGGAGCGGCCTCTCGCCCCGCGCATGGCGGCAACGGAACATCCCCGCGCCTTCCGCCTAACCAGATGCTATCTCACTCCCTCAGTTGGAGATGACATCTCCAGAACGGTTCTTATCGCACCCTGACCCTGATGGCATGGTGGTTTGACCAGTGACAAACAGGCCGCCAGCGCGGCCCCTTCTGATAAAGGGTCAAAAAGCATGTCTGACGTTTTTGTAGTCTACCATTCCGGCTATGGGCACACCCGCAAAGTTGCTGAACATGTGGCGCAGGGCGCGAATGCAACGCTGATTGCCATTGATGAAAACGGCAACATCCCGGAAGACGCATGGGACAAGCTGAACACCGCCAAAGCCATTATTTTCGGCGCACCAACCTACATGGGCAATGCAAGCTGGCAGTTTAAGAAATTTGCCGATGCAACCTCAAAAGTCTGGTTTACCCGTGGCTGGGAAAACAAGATTTTCGGAGGTTTTACCAACAGCGCCAGCCTGAACGGTGATAAAGCCGTCACGCTGGAATGGCTGAACACGCTGGCCTCCCAGCATGGTGGCATCTGGGTCAGCCTTGGTCTGCCGCCCGCAAACACCAAGGCCGCCAAACGCACAGATATCAACAATCTCGGCGGCTCTGTCGGCCTGCTGGTGCAAAGCCCGGCTGACGCCAGCACGGATGAAATCCCGCAGGGCGATCTGGATACTGCCATCCTGTACGGCAAGCGCGTTGCAGAGGTCGCCTCACGCTTTTCCGCCGCCTGATACAGACTATTTTACGGCTGTAAACCGTCAGGGGTTGCCATGCGCAGCCCCTGATTTTTTATGGCTTATTTGCACATATTTTTATCACACGCTCTGAGCACGGATCATGCTATAAATTCATCCGCACTCGAAATGTTGTGAAAGCAAAAATGAAAAAGGGTTCTCTGCTCGGCATTGCTGCCGGAGCACTTCTGGTCATTCTGGGTCTCTTCGGTATTCTCAGCCGCCACACGCACTCTGCGTCTTCAGACCCGGCACAGCCTGACCCCTGCGAGTCGTCTCCCGATAA
The DNA here is from genome assembly GCF_000613905.1 of Acetobacter persici JCM 25330. Taxonomy (GTDB): domain Bacteria; phylum Pseudomonadota; class Alphaproteobacteria; order Acetobacterales; family Acetobacteraceae; genus Acetobacter; species Acetobacter persici. Next base: position 45,413 of record NZ_BAJW01000003.1, on the reverse strand, counting down.
ACGCCCTGACACCTGTTCTTCTCACGGCCATTCCTCAGGCACAACGGCTTATACCTCGTCCAACTGGATGAACAGACGCACATCTGGCCATGATAGTGGTGAGGCAGAAGCCGAGTCCGCAGGCCATGCAGGCTTTGGTGAAGGGGCGGCAGGCCACGCGGGCGGAGGCGGCGAGTAAGGCTGCTCGATGCCGCACATTCGCCGTGTGCCTGCCACTGCCAGACAGGACTGGAAAACGCAGGCTGACCAGATCGGATACGGCTATTACCGCAATGAGGATGGCTCCGAAGCGTGGCGGGAGAGCGTGCGTTATGAGCTTGATCACTCTGCCCTCGCCCTGATTCGCCACACGGCTCAAACCCTGCATCAGATGTGCCTCAGTCTGGTGGAGGATATTATCCGGCAGCCAGACGGGCTGGACACGTTCCATATTCCGCGCAGCGCGCAGGACGTTGTGCGCGACTCATGGCGCAGACAGGATCCGTTTCTGATCGGCCGGTTTGATCTGGCATGGTGTGGCGGCCAGCCCAGACTCATTGAATATAATGCGGACACCCCGGCCACCGTACCAGAAAGCACGCGCATGCAGACGCTCTGGCACCAGCACTGTGGCCAGCCGCATGACCACGCGCCGCTAGAGTCAGAACGTCTGGTGGCTTACCTCACCACCTTGCGGCAGGCGGGGCGTATCAGCCCCACCATCCACATCGTGCCCTACCCGGATAATCTTGAGGACAAGACACACGCCCTTTATTACAGCCAGTGGGCGCAGCAGGCCGGGCTGACCACTATGGTCTGTGACCTGAAAGATCTGGAGGTCAGCACGGGCGGAGAACTCCTTTATCAGGGCCGGATTATCCGCACCATGCTGCGGATGTATCCGTGGGAACTCATGTTTCGTGATCCGGGCGCTCGGCACCTGCACACCTGCCACTGCACGTTTCTCAACCCGCCATGGACGGCCCTGCTCTCCAACAAAGCGCTGCTTCCCGCTCTGTGGGAGCGGCACCCCGGCCACCCCAATCTGCTGGCGGCCGGGTACAGCCCGCAGGACGTTACCCGCCACAGTTCGGCAGCATATGTGGAAAAACCCATTCATGCCCGTGGCGGTGAAAATGTCCGGATGATGCGGGGCACAAAAACCCTCTATGCCGAGGCAGGCACCTACAACGCCTATCCTAAAATCTATCAGGACTTTGCGGACCACCGGATTAACGGCGTGACAGCATCCATCGGTGCGTGGATGATTGGAGACCAGTTTTCAGGCCTGACCATGCGGGAAAGCGCCACGCCGGTTGTAAGCCACACATCCGCCATTGTGCCGCACATCGTTTATAAAAAACGGAAATTCTCTTACTATTTAGAGAAATTCCTCCAGCCATCTCCCCGCACAGTAACCGGCAGATAATTTTATCCCTGCACCAGCCTGAGCCAGATCGCGATATATTCCATTATTTTATAAATAATCCTGAGATTTCCTGCTGTTCTTTTGAATGGCAGATGCGCAGCCCCGCTGCGGGCAACAATGATTGACCCGACCTTCCAAAGCATGGGAAAGACTTGCGAAGAACGACGATCCCACTGAACAGACCAGCAAGCCAGGGCAGACACTGATGACCGCAGGAAAGAAAGCAACCCTAATCATTCTGCTCGCTTTTGCGCTGTCCGGATGCAAAAACTTCTATCACAGCAGTTGCCCCGGCTTCTCCGGTGAAAACCCGGAAGCGCGTGACGGCATCAAGTCAGTGATCCAGACCTGCAACTAGGCTTTACAATTTACAATTCAGGGTATGGCGGAGAGGGAGTCCGCCTAATTATCGTCCCAGCACGTCCCACGGCGTTCCAAAATCCTTTTATATCCTAGGCTTTTGCCCGCTCTTCCGTCCACGGTTGTTTCTGGACGTACCTCCAAAGCCCATGTTTTAAGGGGGGTAACAAGAGGGGTAAATACTATGAGCCGACTTCCACCCAACCAGTTAACCGCCTTGCAGGTGTCTCGACACAAAAGCGGAGGCCTATGCGACGGAGGGGGTCTCTGGCTGGTGGTATCGGGTGGGTCTCGTTTGTGGGAGTTACGCTTCAAATCCCCTGTTACAGGGAAGCGGCGGCAGATGGGCCTCGGGAGTGCGGCTGATCTTTCTCTGGCTGACGCCCGCTCCCATGCTTCCGAGTCCCGCCGCCAGATAAAAAGCGGCCTTGATCCAATCATTGAGCGGGAGAAGGAGAAGGCTGCCCGGAAACTAGAGATCGGCGTCACTTTCGAAGAGGTGGCCGCCCGTTACATCCATGAGCAGGCACCCGGCTGGAAAAACAGAAAAGGCGCCGCAACATGGACAGGCTCTCTCAGCCAGCATGCTTTTCCCGTGTTTGGCGGGAAAACCGTTCGCGATATCGACACTCAGGATGTGCTGGCCGCCCTCCGTCCAATATGGACAGAGAAAACCGAAACAGCAGGACGCATCCGTGGTCGTATTGAGCGCATTCTGGACTATGCCCGCGCTCAGGCTGGCGTGACGGCGAGAACCCGGCCCGCTGGCGGGGGCACCTGTCTGCCACCCTGCCCCCTCCGTCCAAGCTGATGAAGGTTCAGCACCACAAAGCTTTGGCGTGGAGGGATATAGCTCCCGTCATGTCAGCCCTCCAGTCATCTGAAGGCATTGCCGCCAAAGCCGTGCGCTTCTGCTGCCTGACGGCTGGCCGGTCTGGGGAAGTAAGAAACGCCGTCTGGTCTGAAATTGATATGGCGGCCCAAATCTGGACCATCCCTGACCACAAGATGAAAGCTGGCCGGGAGCATCGCGTGCCCTTGTCTGATGATGCTCTGGGCGTCCTTCAGGAAATGCTCCCCCTCCGAGACCCCGCCGCCGGGGATCTTGTCTTCCCCGGACACAAGAGGGGTAAGGCTCTGTCTGACGTTGCTCTGAGCAAGGCGCTTCACCTTGCAGCCAAGACAAAGAACGTGACCGTACATGGCCTACGTTCCACCTTCCGGGACTGGACCTCTGACACCAATGCCTGCCCGCGTGACGTGGCGGAAATGGCCCTTGCCCATGCCATAGAGAACAAGGTTGAGGCGGCTTACCGCAGGACTGATCTGCTGGACCAGCGCCGCCCTCTCATGAAGGCTTGGGCAGCACACTGCCGGGGATGAACAAAACCCCATCCGGTATTGCTTTTTTCGGTCGGGACGGTCGGACCAGTCGGGACACCATCTAAATATGGCTGAAATCTGCCATTTTTTAGAACCAATACCTGTCCCGACCTGTGAAAATGCCGGTCGGGACGGTCGGACCACCCTGCAAATATGCCCTAGCTGTCTGACTAGCAGGCGCTAAAATCGCGTTTTGAATGTCAACATTTGTCAACAATTTCCAGCGAATCCAAGCTCCGAAATCGCGTTTTGGATTTCAACTTTTTTCAATAGGGCGCGTCGCTTGGATATCAAGTTTTTTGAGGTTCTCAGAGCCGATCCTTCCTGCCGTTTTCTCGCTATACCCGGCCCGAATAGCGGCCTGCCCAACCTTAACATTTACTAACAGGCTGACGCTTTCGATTTCAGGTTGTTCGTTTGCTCAGAGCCGCTGTTAGCAGCAAACACAACCACCCCAGACTGCCTGTTATCAGGCGGAGGGGTTCTCCTGCTTATGACCTGTAGAAGCAGGTCTTCCCGCTGCTTGCCGCTGTTAGCAGCGGACGGCCAACCTTCTCACACTGCTTTGCCACTGTAAGAGCAGTGACCGGGGGCCTGCTGGCTGTTCCCGCGCATTATCATCTGCCAGCCTCGCACGCGCACGCGCGTGCGCGTATTGTGTAACTCGGGCCTCGGGGAATATCCCGACCCTCGCGGTTTTCCCGCGTTTGAAACCGCAGCCAATGCCGCCATGCCCTCGCGCGCGCGCGCGCGTATTGTGCAACTCGCCCTGTTCAGCCCCCTTGTTCTCAACGCCTCTTGTGCCCGAGATGGTTTGATTTCTGTGCGTTTGATTGTTTTTCAAACGATGGCTGTTTTCTGCCCCTGACAGAGAGCGGAAATCAAACGAAACTGGCCGCCTGGGCAAGATTTAGCGTTTTCTTCTAAGTCATTGTTTTCGTGTGGTTCATGGTAATTTTTTCGTAATTAAAAACTCTGCCGGAGGGCTGCTTTCCGGGGCCGTGCAGGGCCGTCCCTCGCGCGCGTGCGCGTAATGGTCGCAAAATGCGTGAGCCTTCCCAATCCGGATACCTCAAACACCCGCAGAAAACTGCCATTTCCTTGTACTTCCTGCCTGTTCCGTACTATGCTTTCAGGTATGGAAGCCGCTGTCTCTCACCCCTCCGCTTACCGCATCACCATTCCCGGCCTGCTGAGGGCCAAAGGCCGCCCGCGATTTGGCAATGGCCGGACCTTCACGGATGCAAAGACAGTGCAGGCCGAGAAGCATATTCAGCGCCACGCCATAGAGCAGATCGGCAAGCCCTGCCTGACCGGGCCGCTGCACGTTTCCCTGACGATCAGTATTGCCCCTCCGCCCTCATGGAGCCGGAAGAAAACCGCTGATGCACTGGCGGGTCGCATCTTGCCGACCAGCAGGCCAGACATAGACAACCAGATGAAGACTGCTGCCGATGCTCTGAATGGTATTGCCTGGAAGGATGATGCCCAGATCGTGGATGCCGCCCTGTCGCGCCGCTATGGCCCGGAGAGCGTGACGGTTATTGAGGTGCGGCCGCTATGACCGGCAAGCGTGACCGGGACGTGGGCGAGCGTCTGAACCTGCCTCATGAAGATGGGGGGAGCCTCCGTTACGGAGGTGCCCCGGGAAACCGCGCCATCCCTGATTTGGTGGGTGTGGGGGAATTACCCCCGACCCGGAAAACCGCGTCACCCCGCAAGAGACGCATTCCCCGCAAGCCAACCCCCGCTCAGATCGAACGGTTCGAAGCCCTCCGGGCGCGGGTGATGGGGATACCGGAAAGCCGGTAGATTGACCTTACAGCCCTGCCGCCACTTCTGGCGTTTGCTTTCCCGATCTGGAAAGCGTTTCCCATTGCTTTTTGTGCGCTGTTAGCGTATAGAATAGGCTATGACAGACGGGCCAAAATCGTTCGAGTGGGATGATGCGAAAAGCGATGCCTGCTTTGAAGAGCGCGGTTTCAGCTTTGCCGATGTCCTGATGATCTTTGCCGGCCCTGTCATCGAGCAAGCAGACGACCGCAAGGACTATGGAGAAGCCCGCATCAGAGCCGCGGGCCTGATTGAAGGCGTGCCCTTCATGGTTGTTTATACCCCAGAGGTGACAGCCTCCGCATTATCTCAGCCCGCAAGATGCACCGGAAGGAGTGGTTAAAATGGCAAGAATGACCTTGGCCGAAATCAAAGCTCGGCCTTCCAGCATTGACTGGAAGCGCGTGAACGCGACCACAGACGAAGACATTGACCGGCACGCCAAGGAAGACGGGACGGATAACGAATTGCCGGGTCTGCCTTACCCGACACCGGCAACCGTGCGCCGCCATTTGAAGCTGACCCAGAAGGAGATTGCTGCTTTGGCTGGCGTGCCGGTCGCAACGTGGCGGAACTGGGAACAGGGCCGGGTTGGTCTGGACCCTGCCGTGAGAACGCTCTTGCGGGTTCTGTGGCGTGAGCCTGATGCTGTGCGCCGGGCGATGGTCGCCTGATACGACAGGCCACGAGCCAGGCAACAAAGCCGCGCCTCCTCTTCTTGCCTCAAAGGGTGCTTTATGGCCGGGGGGCGAGCGACAGCCAATCCCGAACAGGCTTTCAAGCGGGACCTCAGAGAAGTTAGGGTGATCGGTCGCATCCTGACTCATGGCAGCAGTAAGAGGCTGGACTTCCGGCAGAATGGAGCGGGAGACTGGCTGGTGCGAGTTCGGGCCATCCGCTGAAAGCCTTAGTCGGTTAATAAGGCTTCCAGATTGGCGGTGTTGCCCCGGATTTGTGCGTCCGAATTTCGGACAGGCTCTCTTGCTTTCCTCTGGTGCCTTGCATGACGGCCGGGCACAGAATTGTGCATGAGCCCGCAATTCATCCACCTCGAAACCTATGCCCGCAAGCCCGACAAGCAGGGGCGGTCTGTCGCCTTTGTTCTCGCTGAAGCCGCCCGCGAGCCATGGGCCTGCTACCACGTTGAACAACCTCGGCCGCCTACCATTCTGCATGGTCTCCATCCTGCGGAGGTGCGCTCTAAGCATGACCAGCGAGCGGCCTCTATCCGCATCCAGACCTCTACCAGCTTACGCGCCCTCCGGCAGGACCAGCACACACTTCTGACTGTGGTGGCTTCCTTCCACCGGAAAGGAAGGGATTATGAAGGCTGGGAGCGAGACGCCTTGAAATGGCTTCAAGCGCGCTATGACTCTCAGTTGGCGTCTGTCATTCGGCATACCGACGAGAGCCATCCGCATCTGCATGCTTACGTTTTGCCTGATGATCCCGCCATGCGAGCACGACGACTACATCCGGGTGCGCTTGCAAAGGATACAGCCCTACAAAACGGAGCCACCAACAGAGCCGGCGATGCTGCCTACCGAGCGGCTATGCGCGACCTGCAGGACGCATACTGGCTCGAAGTCTGTGCGGCTCTTGGCATCCGTCGCTTTGGCTTCTCCCGGCGCAGAATGACGCGGGCGGAGTGGCATAAGGAAAAGATCGTTCGGGAGTGCAGCCGGGCTGCGGATGCGAAACTTGGTGAGGACATGCAGCGGATCAAAGCCGCAGAAGCTGAACTGGCAAGATGGCAACAGGATCTGGAGCAGTGGCGACTGCAAATGCTGGGAGACAGAGACCGCATACGGAAGGAAGCCGCGCAGCAAGCTGAGGCTTTGTATCGTGCCCGCATGAAGGACCTGGTCCAACGCCATGATGAGGAACGGACTTTAAGCATTGGGGCATTTTTACCAGCGACAATCAGCCGTTTGCCACGTCCTCGCACGTCGTTTCCCTCGGCGCCATTCAGGAAAGTCGGATAACCAGCGTTCCAATGGAACAAGGGGCTTTTGCTTCCGTAAATAAAGTCGCCATGCCCAACTTGGTGCGCGTGATGCTAATTTGTGACGGAGACCTCGCCGCACGCGAAAGCTTCCACAAGGCCGTGCAGGCTGCTGCTGCATCCACGGACCTCTTCAGCATAGCCACCCCGGAAGCCACTTACCTGAATATGAACATCACGCATGTCGAGCGGGATCTACGCCAAGGAGGATCACCTTCAATGCTGCGGCTCATGATTGGCGCTGAAGAAGTGCGAGGAGGTGCCAGGGCAACACTTGCCCGCACAGGAGCCAGCGCCCTGACCACAAAAGAGCCATCCGGCGCCCCCCTCGTCAATATCGGGCAGGTGAACCCTGTTCCCGTAACAAGCAAGAGTTAAGCAATGCAAACTATCCCTTTATCCGCAGTCCCCTCGCAGTCTCTGAGCGTCCTTCTGGGAGGGCAGAAGGTAGAGATGACGCTGCGCCAGAGAAGCACTGGCTCTATGCCGATATCTCTTTGAACGGAAAGCAAATCCTTGCGGGCATCCTGTGCCAGGACCGCACACGGATTGTCCGCCGTGCATATCTCGGAATGAAGGGCGATCTCGTGTTTGTTGATCAGCAGGGGAAAACTGACAGCAACCCGGCCTATGACGGTCTGGGCAGCCGGTACGTCCTCTATTGGATTGAGCCCGGAGAAACTATGCCGTGACAAGCACGGTCATTGATTCCCTCGTCATCTCTCTGGGGCTTGATGCCAAAGGGGTCGTAAAAGGCGCTCAGCAAACAGAAGGTGCGTTGAAGCGCTTGCGCGCGCGGCTGACGGATAATGCCAAGGGGATCGAGCAGGCCCATACTCGTGTCGCTGAATCTGTCAGGAATGTCCGTGAACAGGTGCTGGGGCTGCTCACGGTCGTCACGGCGGGTCGAGGTCTCAATGCCTTCTTTCAGGAGACCAGTGCCAACGTCATAGCGACACGGAATTTCTCGCAAACCATCGACACCTCCACCGCATCTCTTGGAAAGTGGGAGGCTGCTGCCCGCATGGCCGGAGGGAGTGCGGAGGGTATCCGTCAGACCTTCGCCTCTATAAGTTCCTCCATCGCAGAGTGGGATCTGAACAAGACCTTCTCCTCCCAGCTCCAGCAGATGCAGCGCTCCGGCATCGCCGTTCTGGACGGGAAGACCGGCAACGCCTCAGCACGGAACAGATTTTCAAGAATGCCCTCCGTTACCTGTCCACCATCAAGGATATGCGCAGGCGTACCCAGCAGGCCAGAAGCTTTGGTTTTGGAGATAGTGTTCTCCCTCTGGTCAATTCAGGCTCTGGCGCCATTCAACGGATGCTGCATGAGGCGCAGGAAGATGGGGCAGAGGTCACAGAAAAACAGACCAAAGCCAACGCGGCACTTGTTCATTCTCAGGAGCGCCTAAAGACCTCAACCTCTGCGCTGGGCCGCCAGATTGAAAGCGATTTTGCTCCCCAGATGACCGGGGTGAATGACCTGATCCGGGCGACTAACCTGCCCTACCTTCGCCTACAGGGCGGCAAGAGCGCCGTTATCGTTGATCCGGCCATAGGTGATATCGGGCTGGCCGTGTTCGCAAGCCGTGATATTTCCAGCATCAAGCAGGCCCGCGCGCCAAGCGGCCCCGGCAGCCATCACATCCATAGCTGGAGCGACGGGCTCTACATCGGTGGCTTCCTGAATGGCATCCCGGAAGAATACATCTGGCTGACCGGCAATGGTGTAAAGGTGCGGACAAAGGGTGAATTTTCCGTCTCTGCCAGCAGCGCCACGTTCGATTGCAACATCAGCACGTCCGGTGACGTTAAAGCTGGCAGCATCAGCCTTACAGAGCATACCCACTCTGGCGTTCAGCGCGGGGGTGGGACAACCGACATGCCGGAATGAAGCGGAAGCATGGTGTAGCATCGCTCTTGCATGTGGTACCACAAAACAGTATCACTCTTCTATGAAAGCCAAGCACCGCCGAACGCTGGAGTTAATCTTCAAACGCCCTGTCTCAGGCAACTTGCCCTGGTCGGACATTGAAGCTCTTTTCGTTTCTCTCGGCGCGGAGGTGTCAGAGCGTGAAGGCTCACGCATCGGTGTGTTCCTGTTTGAAGAGATCAAGGTCTTCCACCGACCTCATCCCAAACCAGACACCGACAAAGGAGCCGTAGCTTCTGTCAGAAAATGGCTTGAGCAGAATGGAGTGACGCCATGAATAACATGATGGAAATTGGCGGCCATCGGGCTGTCATCCAGTTTGACCCTGAAATCGGCATGTTCCGGGGGGAGTTTCTGGGGCTGAACGGAGGGGCTGATTTCTATGCAGATAGCGTGAGCGGCCTGCAGCAGGAAGGTGAGGCCTCCCTCCGTGTCTTTCTGGAGATGTGCGCTGAAAAAGGCATTGATCCGGTCAAGCACTACTCTGGCCGCTTTGTGGTCCGACTGCCTGAAGAGATCCATGCCCGCGCCGCAGAAATTGCCGCAGCCCGTGGCGTCAGCTCAATCGACTGGTGCAGGATGCACTGGCTCAGGTCGAAGCGTAGCTTTAGCGTTCGCTATACCTCCTGCCCGGGTCGTTATCTGCCGTTTTGGCCGGGAGGCCATCAAGCCAGTCAGCATGGGTATCGAGCGGACTTGGAGACCACAGTAGGGGATCTTTCGCCGCGGTTCACGACAGAGTTTGGGGCGGTGATGGAGGCGCAGTCTTTTTAAGTCAGCTACTCATATGACAAAAAATCATCCACGCGCTCTACCTGATTAACACCTCAGACGGCTTTTCATTTTTCTTTCGATCTCACGCAACCTGCCTCCATCCTGCGCATAACATCAGGCGGCAATGGCGCTGTCATCATGGTATGATACTTTTGACACGCCGCCGTTTCGTCTGACGGGGCATGTGGGCGAGCGGAGCATGCTGCCAAAAAAGCCACAGAAAAGAGCGAAACTACGATCAACTGAAAAGCTTTCATTACCAAGGACTCCCCTTATCCCACCACAGACCATAGTCCCGCAAAACACCGACTAACTCGGGGGATAAGAACACTTTCCCGTCAGGAGGAGTTTTTGAAAGGCCCGTGAGAATAATGTCCTGAATTTGCAGCAGCATAATGTACGAAGATATCATTTCTGATGTCTTATTTTTCACAACGCTTGTGTCATGTTGTGAATTTATAATGTGGTCTGTGTATTCTTCTATTTTTATTTTTACGAGAAACTGCGTTTTCTGGACGTTTCTAAGAAGTTGACGAACCTTCTGTCTTTTGTTGGAAACGTCAATTTGCATACCGTATCACACGCCGCTGTTTTATTTATGGAGTATCGTTACAGACTTTGTGCGGCATGACGTATCATTCGCTGTTTCGAATACCAAATATATAAGATTTTAGTATAAATTCTTTTTCAGATATCCTTTGCGGGAATAATAAAAAACTACCCTTCAGCCGTCCGCCAGTCACGTTGCGCCCTCTGACATAGAAATTTCTATGATGCGCAACGGTCACCAGCTTTAACGGCATGATGCAGTCCTCTTTCCAGCTTACCTGTTCAATATGAACACCTCCGCTTGTACCTGCTGCTAGTCACGCGCACTGTTCATTGTGAACAGGAGAGCGGGACAGATGGCCGGACAGCATAAGAACAAACTCAATCTCGACCGTCTGGCGAAAATATGGGCGCTGGCTGAGCGGGGAGACGCCGGAGAGCAGGCTGCAGCGCGCAACCGGGCCGAGGCTCTGGTTAAGCCCCATGGCTACACGTTGGCAGATGTGCCTGACCTGCTTCTCACGGAGGGGTATCTGGACGACGAGCCCCAGCCCTCCGCAGGTGGCTTCACCTTCTATGACATGAGCAACCCAGCGCACCAGCGCGCATATGCCCGCGCTGAGGAGAAGAAGCGGGCAGCATGGCGTATGGCCAATCGCGCCAAGATGGATGAAGTGCTGACCCGCTATGGCTCAGAGGAGGCTGTGTTCGCGCCCACCGCAGAAGAACAGGCCTATGATGCGGTAATCAAACCTTTCCACAAGAAAGGAAAGGCTGGGCAGTGTGACACATGGGACGGGGAACACTTCAGCCGAGCGTGCGCGTTCGTGCGGCCCTCGCCACGGTCAAGCCATGGCCTGACACCATTCCCGCTGCCATTGCGGAATACGATTACTGGGAGAAGCTCTATGACGACCGGAACATAGCGGACAGCAACAGCCAGTATAATTATCTTGGCCAAGGGGCCGACTTCCGGCGCTGGGCTTTGGGTGATCTAATCAACAAAGAGATTGAGGCCCGCGACCTCTCGGACGTGATTATCCGCCTCCGCTTTCAGGAAGCCAGTCAGGGCACTTACAATGACAGTGCTGCCATCCTGCGGGATCTGGAACGGCTGCATGCTGCGGAAAACTCCCAAAGGCCAGATCCTGCCTCTGGGGATATTCCCCCTGACCGGGGATCTCCGGCCACCCTGACGGGAACGTGGGTGACGCCAAAAACCGCGCCACCTTAGAGACCCAAAACGTGGGGAATCCCCATGTTATAGATTCCCCAGATATGGGGAGTAACGAGAGACCGGACGCTGCCTCGCCCCCTCCGTTCATTCTGAACACTGCCAGCAAGCGCCGGGCGGAGGTTGAGCGGATCCTCAGCACACCGGAGGGGGCGCGCATGTCGTTGCGCCAGGTAGCCGGGATGGCTGGGGTTTCTCCTACCACAGTTATGAAGGTAAGAGCGGGCTTGCAGGAACAACATTGAAGGAGTCCCGAGCCATGTAGGTACGCTCGGAAATCAATCCGTGCGTCATGGAGAACTTGCCCCATGTCTCGCACCTACCATCACACAGCCGCAAATTCGGCAAAGACTATCGGTGAGCCACAAATCGGCCTGCCTGCTATTCCATGGGAACCAAGCCCTCCACAAAGTGCTTAAGCCTTGGGATTATGAGAAGGACCGCTTGATGATGAATGTTATAGGCATGACAGCCATAGGGTTTTTAATGTGCATTGCAATTGCGAAAATAGTTGATATCATTTCAAATGCATTCCTCATGAAAGACAAATAATGTCTCAATAAAAAAAGATATCATTACTCTTTAATGTGCGGGAAACGTATATTAACGCTCAGTCCTTCTTCATCCCACTTCCTATCAATTCTTCCTTTCAGAGATTGCACCGTTCTATTGACCATCTCTGTTCCAAATCCACGACACTCTGGCTCTGTTGAAATTTTTGGACCTCCTTTCTCAAGCCAACTAAACAGAACAGTATGGTTATTAAGCGCCCAAGAAATTGCCACGTTGCCGCTATCTTTGCTCAAAGCCCCATATTTTACTGAATTTGTAGCGAGTTCATGCAGGAGCAGAGCAAAGACAGACACTCTGCCCTGAGCAACCAATATTTGCTCTCCGTCAACCAGACATCTCTCGCCATATGGCCGCAAAACGGCTCTGGAAACATCCACGAGATCGGTTAAGCCTTCAGCCTCTGTCGAGTTGTTCTTCTTTATGAAAACCACATCAGAAGCACGACTTAAAGCTTTTATTTTTGCACGTAATATTTGTATGACTTGATTTGCGCTTGGTCCAGAGTTTGCTTCTTTTTCCGAAATGAGTATGAGTCCGGAAATGACTGCAAAAATATTTTTGATACGATGATGCATTTCTCGGGCGATAAGTTTTTCACGATTAAGAGCTTCCCCAAGCTCTCTTTCGAGCTGCACCTTTTCTGTCACATCTCGTGACACACAAAGTATTGATAATACTTTCCCCTGACTATCAATCAGAGGAGTTAGCAAATTATCCCAATACACTGGTCCACTGGAAGAGGCACTATTCCCTAGAAAACGAACGGTCTCACCCAGCGCGGCCTTGGTGAGCGCAGACTTTCCATCGGCATGGACGTCAGCCGGAAGCAAAGACAGCCATGGCATCCCAAATCTGGAATCCTGCGGGACATTAAGTGCCAGACAACCAGCCCGATTCATTGTTAGCAAATTGCCCTCAGCAGAAAGAACTTTGATGCAATCTGGAGTCGCATCTAACATGGCTTTCTGTAAATCAGCTATATAAGAATCAGTCGACGAAGCTGCGTCTAGAGACAGTATTTGTGAGCAAACTGTAGCAGCAGCTTCCATATCTATACTTCTTTCGATTTGATAAGACCGCAGTGACGCTAGCAGACAATAATTCAGATGCCTACGTTGTTTTACCTCGCGGTTTCTTTTGCATCTGGCATTTCAGCCGGCCCGAGATAACTAAATCATTCGCGCACAAGGCCGGATGGGCCTATTTGCAGTCCTTGATATCCGGCAAGCATCCAGATGCTGGCTCCAGACGAATGATATATCCACCGTGCCCATGCGCGTTTGCCATTTTTATCAACCAGAGCGTGAGGTCCAGTTTGGATTGGGTTTAACGGCTCACCCGGACAGTTCATGTTTGGCCAAGCGTAACGCGTATTGGTCATAATCTTTCCTTCCTGAACCTAAACTCCCGCCTATACTTAAGTGAGAGCATAACCGTAATAAGTGCCTCGGGAAACTACTTATGGTACCACCCGGTCAGGTGTACTACTGTTCCCGCAAAATGAGGGAGATAGTGCATGTCTGAGGAGCAAGACTTTGATCTGTTTTATGCCAAAGAGCGCACCAGACAGGCTGAGGCCGCGCACAAAGCTAAAGAGGAAGCATTAAACAGAACCAAAGCTCGGGCGACTTCTCTACTGGGTTGGGCGATTACGCTGACCACAGCCTCCGTTGCTGCTGCCATGCAGGGGGAATGTAAGAGCGCGGCGTCTGTGGCTGCCTTTGGTTTTTTCGCAACATCCGTGCTGTGTGCAAAGGTTCTGTATTCCACCAAGACACAGACCCTTTTGCAGCCGCCTGCGCGATTTGATGGCATCATGCGGGAAGGAGACGAGAAAACGGAATTGGGGTTTTACCGAGCTTTTTCTGAGTTCGCGGAAGACGTGGACACCGCGAACGATACAGCCATCACCAAGGACCAGAAAACCATGCGGCTGGCGTGGATTGTTGGATGCGCAACCCCAGCCGCAGCGGCTTTATTTGCGTTTGGGGCTTGGCTGATTGGGTGCGGCAGGAGTGCGTAGACCCGTTGGCGCACTGTCAAAAGCCATCGCGGAAGGCTTTTTGCTCATGACATTTTCCAGTCGACTTGGCTGACTGACTGGCTGTGGCGTTGGCTTCTTATCTTTGTCGCTCATGCGAATCCTCCATGAGGAGAAGCATGCCCGTACTGGGACGATGTTGGGGAGTCAGTAATGATTATCCCCTACTAACCTTTCCTCAGCCTCACCCCAGCCCCACCACCATTCTCAGGGATGAACTCGACCCCGGCCGCTTCTCGAGGGTGTTCATTGAATAGATTCATGCGCTGGGAATATGAGTGAAGTTTGAGCTTCTTGAGGGCGTCGAGGTAATCCCTGAAAATCACATACCGCGAAATTAAGAGCTTGCGCCCGCTTGATGAGGTTTTCATCAGCAGAATATATCGTGGAGACACTTGATATTTTTGCTATGGCAATGATTGAAAGGTCAAATTTAAAAGGGACTTTATTCTGGCCGTCTTCTTTATAACTTTTCTGCTTTTTGAATAGCATACCAAATTCAACAGCCGCTCTCTGGCCAAAATCTACAATACGAAATATTGCCTGACTTTCCAGAATGGGAATAATCTTCGCAATATCCGCACCTCTAGCACTTAACATTTCAGCCAGCACAGGAGCAGGGATTACAATCTCGGCGCTTTCTCAGAAAGCCGCTCAACCAGAAAATCCAAGCGATCTGCCAGAGAATCAGAGGCATCTTCTGGTTTGAAATTAGCAGAACTAGAATCATAAGTGTATGCTGAAAGGAAGTTCGTATCCAATAATACTCTAACTGACATTATCCGCGAACATCCATTAGTTCATTAAAAGAATCATCCGGATTTTCTACCCCAAAGCCACCAGCCTTCTTAATGTCTTCACGGATAGAAATAAGACTGTCTTGTTTTAAGACAACCGCACGATCTGCTTTAAATTCACGAAGCTTCCACTCACCATTCGCTCGTCTTTGCCAACGAGCTTTTCCATATAAGCGCAGATACTGGAGATAACGAGGAGCCAGATCTTTTGCTACAGCCTCAGAACACTGGAAAAACTCAATCCCTGTGGCATTCTGAATACGCCCACTAAAGTCATCTTCGCTAATACGGTAGGCGATGGCCACCAGTCGACCTTGCAGCATATCATCTTGCCAAAAGGCAGGAAGAGGGGACGCAAGACTTGTCACTCCGGGCAAGGAAAGAAGCTTCCTGCCGGTCAAGCAATCCTCTATCCATCCATGACCGCCATTGGCAGCTAAACAATCATCCAATGCTTCATACGCAGCACGTGCTGCTCCACCGTCTGCGTGCGTGGCCATAGCCATACGCTCTAACACCGCAGAACGACCTTCTGGAGAAACTGCAATAGGCATTTTCACAGAACCGGTAGTGACAGAAGTAAGGTGAGTGGTTTTGGGAGAACCAAGTAGATTGGAAAGCAAACGGATATATTCCGCCAATTGCTTGAGAGACACATCTTCCAAGCGGAACCCTTCAAGTTGGAGCTTGAAAGTAGCCTCACGGTCAGCGTTAACATTCATGGTTACGCCTCCCCTGCCCTTGGCGTTGAATCCTCTCTTGGTGTCAGTGTTGCTATCTTCAAGAGGACAAGTCAAATTTATATACCGGCTGCTTATTCATAAGCGGCAACGGAAACAGGAAGATTGGCGAATATTGTAGTATCAGGCTATTTGCCGCCGCTATCCACCTCAAGCCCCTTTTGAATCAAACGACGGATGCTTCGGCGCGCGTAACGCCGTTATCTTCTGCCCATGCATCAATAGCCTCTCTTTGATCTACAGGAAATCTAATGCCCCACATAGGGTCTGCGCCTGTGGCTGGGCGGCCCCTCTTTTTATGATTATCAATTATTGACTTCTTCATTTTTTCTGATTATCAAAAAACAGGCCAGAAGGAAGCGGGAACTTCCAACTGGCCCTAACCACAAACCGAACTGGAGTTTCGGCCATGGCTAATCGTGCCTATAGCACGCCCATGTACACATGGGCATTCCATATCGTCTGCACAAGCCTCCCAGCCCTCATTGCGCCCGTTTTCATCGCTCTTGCGATGTTGTGGCTGGCCACGCCTGACCCGGTTGCAACCGGTCACGCAGCCTTGGCGCTGGAGGCCGTGCGATGAGCGCCCCCACACTTCACGAAGCCGCCTTCTCCCTTGAATGGCAGGCCAAGTATATCCGCCGCGCAACTGCCGTGGCCGATGCTCTTGCGCACTTTGCTGCAGGTGAAGGCTGCACCGATCGCGCCGGAGATGCTGACATCGTGGCCGGAGGGGTTCTTTTCCTGTCCTCATACCTTGGGAGGATTGCAGAGGAAGCGGAGAGCAACGCCACAAGCTTTAAGGGGGCTGCACAATGAGCAAGATCCCCGCAAGCGTCTGCGCAAACCAAGCCGTAACCTTGGACGGCATCCAAAGCGCTCTGATTATGCTGATGGGCGAACTGTACGAACACATGGACGAAGGGCATGACCCGGCGCCAACGCACAACGACTGCGCAGGCTGGGGCGATGGCCTGTCATGGCTGGCCAAATCCATTGCCCGGGTTCGTGATGAACTGCGCGAGGTGAAGTCATGAAAGACATCATGCCTCTGACCGGTTTTGAACATGAAACCGTCATGAACCTGAGAAGTCCAAGCGTCATTCTGCATGATGCCAGAAAGCTATCAGGGCTGGTTGTGGCCGTGGCCGAAAGTGGCGTTGGCGACGGCCGCGAGATCACCGAGCCAGAAGCACTGCTGTGGCTGGCCCACCGCCTGCAAGACAAGCTGGATCTTCTGGCCACGCTTTCGGGCACTGATGATGTGCCCGGCTGGATGCAAAAGGAGCTGTCGGCATGACCACTCCCATTCAAACCGCGACCATTGCCGCCCTCAGCTCCGACCGCTGCTGCTGGAAGGAGCCGACCTTCGACGCCGGGCTACCACACAGCCGGAGATATATGCGGGCATGGCGCAAGGTTATCAGAACCAAGGCTCGGGGCATTCAGGATCTGCGCTGCAAAGCCCGGCTGGTCCTGCTGAACGCAGAAGACCCGAACAGCATGGAAGCCAGTCTGGCCCGTGACGTGCTGGCTATGAGCGGAGGGCAGCATGGTTAAGCGGACTTCCTCACCACGGCGGGGCACTCGGGGAAATTCCCGACTGGCAACACCTGACCGGCTGGACACAGTACAGAATGCAAGCTGGGAACTGAGCGCCATCGGTGAGTGCCTACCAGACGGACGAAGGCTGGGCCACGAATGGGTTTGTCGTAACCCAAGGCGTGGCGACCGCAAGCCCGGTTCGTTTAGTGTCAATCTGAACACTGGCCGCTGGGCAGACTTTGCAGAAGCAGATGCACGCGGAGGGGATGTCATTTCCCTTGCTGCTTATCTAGCAGGCGTTACGCAATACGAGGCTGCCCTTGAACTGGCCAAAATGCTTGGTCTGAAAGGGGGTTCTGAATGAGCACACTCCCGAACATTCCAGCTATGGCCTGCATGAATGAGGCCGGGCTTTTCAGACCCCTGACAGACGCTGAGAAAAAAACCGCCCTTGCTTTGAATGCCCAGGACGGCAAACAGGGCGAAGTCTGGGAGCCAATAACCCCGGCTCCTTCCGTACCGGAAAGTCCCCGCGGCGCAACCGCTCTGTGGGTTTACCGTGATGCAGAGAGGCGGCCTCTTTATGCGCGATTCCGCAAAGAAGATGAAGGCGGCAACAAAGTTGTCCTGCCCCTCACCTACGGACGCCGCATCTGGACTGACAGGAATGGGACAAGGCGTGATGTCACCGGCTGGCACTGGAAGCAACCTGCTCGCCCCCTCCCCCTGTATGGGCTGGATCAACTGGCTGCCAACCCTGAGGCAACCGTGCTTCTGGTGGAGGGCGAAAAGACAGCAGAGGCGGCCAGTTACCTGTTTCCTGATCTGGTAGTGCTCACCAGCGGTGGCAGCACGTCCGTCAGCTCTGCCGACTGGTCCCCTCTTGCTGGCCGCCGCGTCACAATCTGGCCGGACAATGATGCGCCGGGGGTTAAATACGCTGATGCCGCGATTGAGGCCCTTCGCAATGCTGGGGTGCAGTCTGTCCATATGGTGAAAGTGCCGGAAGGCCTGCCGGACGGTTGGGATTTAGCGGATGATCTGCCGCTAGACATGACGCAGGGCGGTGAGACGCCAGGAATCGAAATCCTCCGCCCGTTGGTGGATCAGGCCCCACTGGCGGAATCAAACGTGAAGATGCCCCCCGGGTACAGCATGACCAGCAAGGGCCTCTATTTTACCTCTGAAGCTACCGGTGAACTTCCTCCTGTTCCGGTCTGGGTCTCAGCACCGTTCGAGGTGATCGCCTAAACCCGTGATGAAAATGGGACCGGGTGGGGGTTGCTCATCAGCTGGCTTGATCGTGACAGGCGCTATCATCAATGGAGCCTGCCACGAAGGCTTGTGCATAGCGAAGGCAGGGAGATTGCCAGCGAACTGGAAGATGCCGGCCTGAACTGTTCGATTTCACAAAATCGTCGTCTCAAAGAGTTTATTGCAGCCGTCCTCACCAAAACCCGCCTGCGGTGCGTTACCAATTCGGGCTGGCATAAAACGGACCGGGGGCCAGCCTTTGTCCTGCCCAATGGCATTACGCTCGGTGCGGGCCGGAAGGCTGTTGCGTTCCAGACAACCCGCGCCGCATCTGGCTCGGAATATGCCACAGCCGGAACGCTGGAGGAGTGGCAAAAGGCAATCGCCGTTTATGCCAGCGGCAACAGCCGCCTGTCATTTGCACTCTCGGTCGCATTCTGCGGTCCGCTTCTGGATATTCTGGGAGAGCAGTCCGGCGGTTTTCATATCATCGGCAAAAGCCAGTCGGGAAAATCGACGGCGCTTTATGCTGCCGGTTCCGTCTGGGGCAAAGGGGATCGTGACGGAATGGTCCGGTCCTGGCGAGGCACCAGCAACGGCACGGAAGGCATCGCATGCGAGACCTCCGACACCTTGCTCATTCTGGATGAAATGGGCCAGGCAGACAGCCGTGAAGTGGGCGACATTACTTATATGCTCGCCAACAATACCGGCAAGCAGAGGGCTGGTCGTAATGGGGAGGCCCGCGCCCGCAAGACATGGCGCTCCCTGTTCCTCTCCACTGGCGAAGTGACGCTTGCGACCAAAATGGGAGAAATCGGGCGCCGGGCCATGGCGGGGCAGGAAGTGAGGCTGGTCAGCATACAGGCCGACGCCGGGGCTGGCATGGGTTTGTTCGAAGCCCTGCACGGCCTGCCGTCCGCTGGCGAACTGGCCGACCATATCCGCCGGGCAGCCCGCACCTCCTACGGGACAGCCAGCCGCGCCTATCTGGCCGCACTGGTGAAAGAACGGGATGATGATGAGCCCGGCCTGACTGACAGCATCAAGGGGCTGGTGGATAAGTTTGAAGCTGACTGTCTACCTGCTGGCCCGGCGGATGGGCAGGTGCGCTCAGTCGTGCGCCGCTTCGGACTGGTTTCCGCCGCGGGAGAACTGGCTGTGGCCTATGACGTTTTGCCGTGGGCCCGCGGTGAAGCCACACGGGCGGCAAAAGCCTGTTTCCAGTCATGGCTGGAAGAGCGTGGCGGGACCGATGCAGCAGAAGACCGTGAGGCAATAGAGCAGGTCCGGGCATTCATTGAGCAGCACGGGGAGAGCCGGTTCGCTCTTTTAGGCGGCCCAGAGGGAGAGGTGGAAAATCCCCACAGCCGTACCGTCTCCCGTGTAGGCTTCAGGCGGCTGACAGACACGCCTGATGGCTGCCAGTGGGAATATCTGATCCTCCCTGAAATGTGGAGGCAAGAGGTCTGCAAGGGCATTGACCCAAACCGCGCCGCCAAGGTTCTCCTTGAGGCTGGGTATCTTTTGCCGGGAGACGGGAAAAACCTGACCCGGTACCGCAGAATTCCGGGAGAAGGACGCCTCCGTGTGTATGCGGTGTCCGGCTCCATTATGGAAGGAGGGACAGCATGACGCACTCTCCCAAAAGCAGTGCTGCTTCCCTGTGTCCCGACCGTCCCGACCACGCTTTCCACAAGTCGGGACAGCGCCACACACCGGAAAGCGCCGGTAAACTGCCATTTTTTATGCCCGTCCCGACCGTCCCGACCATTTTTTACAATACCCGGAGCTTTGGCATGGTGAGCAAAGCACTATCCGGATTGATGGACTGGGCTGACGGACTGCCAGCGCCCCATGTCAGTTCTTCATCCTCCGATGGAACCTCTTGCGCGCCGCACACAGACGCAGCGGCACTGATTAAAGAGGTGGAGTGGCTTGGCTGTGAGATTGCGCTTGCAGATGGCAGGCCGGTCATACGGGGCAACAAAGCAGCAATCACCCCTGATCTTCTGGATCGCCTAAAAGCTACTCGCACGGAAATCGTGCAGCATCTGACAGAACAGGCCCCCTCAATCAGTGCCGACGCCACCATGAGCGCACCGGCTGCACCCACAGCCAGTCTTGCGGGTGAACTGGAACAATCTAGCATCCGTCGGGATCCGGACACAGGAAAGCTTTATCTCTTCGGATGCCCGGACCCGCGCTGGCTGAAAGAACAGGGCTGGGAATGGAATGAACAGCGCCGCCGCTTCATGGCTCCTTTCCCTCAAGACCGGGAAGACCCTCCGCCCCGCTTCATCATCACCGCCAGCCCAGTGAAGACAGACCATCGCCTTCACGCAGATGGTCCCTGCTCTCTTTGCGGCTTCACGCACTGGTGGCGAAAGGCCGGTGACACGTCAGAGGGCTGGACCTGCTCCGTCTGCCACCCGGCGCCGGAGGGCATCGTCACCACTACCCCACAAACTCTCATCACTCAGAACAGTCTGGACGCCACAGCATGACCGCTTCCTACACAACCGCCTCTGCCGTTCCTGGCATCATCGCTGCCCCCGCCACGCTGGATCCGCATGCTGTCCGCTGTCTTTGGATGCGCCCGGTTCTGGACAAGGACAGTAAAGCCGCCTTCCTCCCCTCCGTCGTCTTCAAGGACGGCACGGATTGTCCACTGGCCTGTGAAATGAATGATCTTCATGCCCGCCAGTTCTGCCAGCGCCTCTCTGCCATCTATGACTGGCCGGTGAAGGATGGTCGCGTTCTGGAAGCCAGCGCGGAGGTCGCGGCAGATCGTGCCTATGCCTCTCTTGATGAGGGCGACCGCATGGAGAAAGACGGGCAAGGCTGGGTGAACGTGCCGGGGATGGGCCGCATGGCCGCCATACTTGCACATGATGCCGGCTTGCCCCTTGGCGTTGCCATTGAAGGGGTGACCGGGAAGCTGGCCCTCCTGTTCGCGAGGATGGGAGAGCAGACAGCAATGCAGCCGCATGTTGTGAAGAAGAACCTGCGCGCTGCCACAGAAGCCGCTTGCGCTAAACTGACAGAACTTTATGCCGATGAGCAACGCGGCCCCGGTGCTTCTGAGATAAGCCCGGAACGGCTGGGGGTGATTGTGGCAGATTACCACCATGCGAAAGGCAGCACGGACGAACTCTTCCAGAAGGGTTTGACCGCAGCACTGGAGGCCGGAACAGACGCATGGAAGAAGCAGAAGAACGGCCCCACAGAAATAGAGCACAAGACCATGGCTGTTCTGGATGCCGGTATCATGCACTGGTTCAGGCTGACCGGCAGGAATGTCGTGGGAGACTGAGCAATAACCACAGTCAGATATCTCTGGGGTCTTCTTACAAGGAAGGCCCCTTTTTTATGTGTTTATGAATAAGAGTGTCCCTACCTAAAAAGGCGATTGGATAGGCGACCACATTTATTCGTTTTTTCTATATCAATATAGATAAAGTGAATTTAATCCCTTTCCTCTCACCCTGCCTCCTGAATGCCTAGTGATCGTTTTAAGAGGGGGAATAAGAGGGGTAAAATTTCCAATACATTATCTAACGCATTGTTTTTATTGAGAAAATTATCACCTTATGGCGGAGAGGGAGGGATTCGAACCCTCGGAACTATTGCTAGCTCAACGGTTTTCGAGTAAAACACAATTGGCAGTATTCTGCTTGTTTTACTTGACAAAGTGCTTTTGTTGTTGTATTGCTTTTCTCGACGCCCAATAGAAAGAAAGGAATGCTTTTGGCGAACAAGCGTATATACAATGAAACAGGTTCAAAAACGAGGAATTAAATACACTGCAACTGTCCGACTCAATGGACATTCTATTACCTCAACTTTCCCCAAAAAGCAACAAGCTAATGAATGGGCAAACAGAGTTGAGATTGCGATAAAAGATGAAATAGTAAATCCTGCTAACAAGTTCAGGAAAGAAGATTTCATTGCAAAGAAATCTATTAAAAAGATTTCCGTCAAAGAGATATTAGCAAAAGCAAAAGAAGATAATAACACTCCATCATATGAATGGACCCTTTTACGTTGCATAAAAAAATATAAATATGAAGAGCTTGATAAGCTTAATGGAGCAAAACAAGCACTTCTAAGACTCAATATGTGGGAAAAAACTGAATTAGCTCAGATGAAGCTAACAGACATAACCCCAGAAATCGTACACGAATGGAAGATAAACAGAAAAATTAAGAAGGGTAATAAATATTATGACCCCTCACCTTCCACCATCCGCAATGATTTATATCGTCTCTCTGTAATTTTTGAGACAGCCAAGAAGCCAAAGACGAAACACGGCTGGGGCTTAAAAGACCTTAAAAATCCAGTGAAGGAGATATTACTCCCCTCACCCGATGAAGGCAGAGACCGCAGATTACACGGAACTGAAGAAGACAGAATGCGAGACGCTATTAAGGAAGGTCCGCACGTTTTAGAAATGCTAGCCTTCTTCGAGATTGCGTTAGCTACTGGAATGAGAAAAAGCGAAATCCTGAAAGCCAAAAAATCCGAAGTCATAGAAGGTCGGATGGGTTGGAGCATACGCAAACCCAAAACCAAAAACGGCACGGTTAGAACCATACATCTCTCGCAGAGAGCAACCGACGCAGTACACGAATTAATGGCAGAGAACTGCCACAAAACCCAAGAAGGCTGGCTCTTCACCGTATCAAGCACAACGATAGATAATACATGGAGAACAGCAAGAGAGCGTGCTGGCTGTCCTGATCTTCGTATGCACGATCTGCGACATGAAGCGATTTCACGGCTTGCAGATGCAGGGCTTTCAATCGGAGCACTGGCTAGTATGTCAGGACATAAAACCAGCCAGATGCTTCTACGCTACGTTAATGCGAAAGAGTCAGATATCAGGGAAAAGCTTGCATTAATAAGCTAAAAAATGGGGAAGACTTCTTCCCCATTCAAATCAAACCAAATTATATCTTTCCAAAGTCTTACGCGATTTAGAGAAAATATTTATCCCAGAAAACTTAATCATAAAATCATTTAGATAATCAACCTTTTCTATTGTCAATTCATTGTCAGAAATATCTTTATGAGTGCCAATTTCAGGAACAAACAAAGCTAAGCGAGGAGTTATGGGATAGTACCAAGAAAATTTATCAGGAGCTCTTTCGGCATCATTGGCATCTATATTTATAACTGGCTGATCCGTTGTTAAAAATTCAACTTCTGTATTATTCTCAATATAAAAAATTTTCCTTTGAGGCTTCTCCATCCAAACACTTAAGCCAATATTATAAGAAAATAACAAACTAAATAAAGGCCAACTGGCCGTAAAATCCGTATTTGTGATCTTAGATAATATCTTATCTTTTACAGAAAAAGTTCTAAGTTGTTGAACAGCAATCCAAACAATAAGATACATTCTATCGTCGTCTATTGAAAAACATGATTGATCTTTTTTTAACAACCTTGGAAGAATGTTATCAAAATCATTCTCAATCATCATATGAATTTTTTCTATAGCATTGTGCATAAATGTTTTTACATCTTTTGACCTATCACCTCTCTTATAAAGGGAAGAGATTTTTAAGTATGGATTTATTATACTAGCGTTAAACTCGACAGAAATATTATTAGTGTATCTTGAATCTAGGAAAAATAACTTTAACATATCTACTTCTCTATCATTAGGAACACCCAATTTATAAAAATTATCTTTTCTTTCCTTATATTTTCTGTTTGTTTGATGTGTTATTTTTCCATTAACATAAGCATATATTTTTTTACTCTCTGACCATTGATCTAAATAATGACGGTAAACAAAATGTTGTCCTATAACAATAGGATCGCTCTTTGACATAAGATGCTCCAGTGCATATTAGAATAAAAAGTAAAGTTTCTTAGAGAATTATAATCATTTTCTATAGACCACCCCTCATAATAAACATCACTAAATTTAAATAAAACACAAAAAAACCTGCAAGATAAGGACTAACTTGCAGGAAACTGTGCTATACTGTTTTTTGACCCAATATTATTATATCATATAAATAAAATAAAAGGACAATAAAATGAATATATACGAAAAGAATTATCATAACGATAGAGTTTTAAACCAGAAGATCACCGAGTTTAAAAGAAACTATCCCGATTACAAGCATCTTTCTTACGATGATATAATAGAAGTCATGCAAGACTTAGGCGAATTATAATGTATATCTCTCCAAAAGATAAAGAAAAAGAACTATTGAGATTATGGAAAGATTCAGATTTTTCTATATTCTTGAATACGTTCTATAAATATGAAGAGAAAAGACATAATTGCGAAATTATAGATATAAACAAACCTATATATAACGCAGAGGGATTATATAAAGGTAGGCAGACTCTAGATATATCTAGTTTTGGAATGTTAGCATGTGAGATAGTATATAAAGGATTAACAAAGCTAACAACAGACGAAAACCCTGATGGAGTCGGAATAAAAGCATTAAGAGATTATCTTTTAAATGAGAAGCCTTACGTTAACTTAAAAATACTTGCTTCTTATCTGAAAAATAATCACCCAGATATCAGGCACATAATATCTATGTTCAAGGATTAGCAAAAAGAAAAGAAACTATAAGAGAAAATCTCTCAAATTCACGAGTAGAGACACAATATTTATATATTCAACAGTTAAACGACATACAAAGAGAAGAGAGTAAAGGAAATCTGAGAGCCTGGAAAGCTCTTCTAACAATAGATAAAAAGTTATTTGATAAGAAAATATTTGAAAATCTTATTAATAAAGAATTGGAAGGTATAGATAATATTATCCCAGAAGAAGGACTTCTGAGAGCAAAGCAATTATTAAAGATAAATAAAGGATTTGTCATAAACGCAATTTCTAAAAAGATAGGCGTAAAACCTAAAGACATACAAAACGGAATAAAAAGAATAACAGAACTAGAAGAAACATTAACCGATTTACTGTTATCAGAACCAGAAGAAGACGAGAACGGCGGAAGCTTCACCGAATTCAATAAATACATATTCAACATAAGAGAAGTTAAAAAAGAACTTAATAAAGTATCTGTAGATATCCAGAAGTTAGAACAATTCTTTAAAACATCATCTTTAACTGATTTATTAGATACATTTGAAAGCGAAGGATTAACTAATATTCTGGCAGGTGATGAAGACACCATTAATCACCAATCCGAGAAAATTATAACTAATAATAAAATGAAATGGATGATTAAACTACAAAAGGAAGAATTAACAGAAGAAAACATTTACGCATATCTAAGAGACACAGATATTACCGCAGTTAAAAGAGAATTAAGAAGAAAGATGAGGCAAGGAAATGCTGATATTGCTTCATGCTTAGGACTGGTAAACGGACGTAAAAACAATAAAAACAGTCATTGCCATACTTCTGTTTCTGCACACAAAAAAGAAATGGAAATTAAAAATGAAAAATGGGCTAAACAAGTCTTAGTGAAAATTAAAGGCAAAGATAACGAAGGCGTTAGCTTGCAAGAAATCAAAACAAGTAATCAGTTGAAACAATTAGCCAATATGAACAGCATCATGAAAGGCTATGAATTATATGCAGAAGAAAACGATTTATTACCGTTATTTATAACTTATACTCTCCCGCCTTCTTTTCACTCAGCACCTAAGAGCCTTGGCTTTCAAAAAAATAAAGAGTGGGAATATTCAAAACATAACTGCGTCGAAGCAAGGAAGAAAATCAGCGAAGATTTTAGTTTATTCAGAGCAAGATTAAAAAAAATACCAGAGTTTCGCGGAGTATTCGGATTAAGGGTTAATGAATTCCATCAGGACGGATGCCCTCATATTCACGCATTAATGTTTTTCCCAAAATCTTACAGAGATAAAAAAGGAGATACACAGGATACATATACAAAAGTCGAAAATATTTTATCTGATATGTGTAAAGATAGGAAAGGAGGCAACGGCTACGATATACAGATAATTGATAAAGAGGAAGGAGGTGCAAGCGTTACCTCGTATGTTATGAAATATATAAGAAAATCTCTACAACTTATTAACCCTGAAGAGATGGATGAAAATTGCGAGTTTACGAAATACAGAGCAATGTTATCCGCATCAGGAGCCAGAGCATTTTCGTTTATAGGAAGCCGTGGCATTCGCGGATTATGGAATAGATTATATAACTCTGATGCAAAAGAATTCGAGGAACTCGGAGACGATTGGCAAACAATCGCGGAAGAAGTTCATACATCTAAAAAATTATGGAATAACACAAAAGAGTTAAACGCGGACGAAGACGAAGACAACATAAACGATTTAAAGAGAATAAGCCGTAATCATACTGTTAACGCTTTGAAATTGTTAAATGCATTTCCAGCAGATAAGCAGAGATATAAAATCAGTGGAGCGTTTACAGATACTGAAAACAAATACGGAGAAAAAACCAAAAAGCAAACTGGCTATGTTCTAATAGATGAACATACCGAGGAGTTCATATTACCTCTTAAGAAGTTTGATGTAGAATTACAGCCAACAGCGAAAGAAGATGAGAAAGATTTTACAGGAATAAGAAAACAGAGACAGAGAAAAACAGTTATTGAAACATTAAGCCCTGTTTTCAACAAAATGAATAAGAAAGATATCAACATATTAGGTAATATCTTTAATAGTAATATTGCTGATATCTATCATTATTGCGATAGAGCGATAGCAGAAAACTCTAATAAAAATAAGATAAATGATAACAACTTTAATAAAATGGTTTCACTTATTTTAACTGATTCAAGGGAAGAGGCTCCGCCTCTCTCCATGAATGCTTTTGATTATTTTGAGAGCGAAGAAGAGACAAAAAAAGACGCCTTGAGCGTCGGAATAATAGCTCTTGAAGCTCTCAGGCATCTCTATGAGCCTCATATTTGCCCGTAGAAGAGCCTAAACCCCAAAAACATAAAAACCCCCACAGACCGCAGGAAAAGGGCTGTAGAGGCGTTAAAAAGGCATTACGAACAGATGTTAAATAAAAGGTTCATGAGACATTTTACTAAAATTAAAAGCATATACCTTCGGGTACTCACAAAGCATATGATCCGAACTTTTCCTTAAATTAAAATAAAAAACTGTATCACCAATAACTAAACTCAGAATTCCAATATTTTGTATTTTGTCAAATCGCACGGCGTATCGTGGAAACTTATCTATTGCTGTAGGCGATAATTTGTGTTTACTTAAAAAGCTAATTTCATTGTTTCCAAAACTGCTTAATACATTTAAAACATCTTCGGTTTCCTTGTTTTGCTTTTTAGATATGTAAAAAGTTTTAAGACCCATAAAATCTTCATGAGACCTCAAATTTAATTCTGCACCGCTTTTCTTATGTTTTATTTCTAAATAACTCATTTTTTACTCCCATGAACAGAAGTCCTATAACAATCAATTTTAACAAGTTCATAACTCGGATCGGGTTTTTCAATATTATCTATTTCTTCATTTTCGTCCAATTTAGAAAATGCAGATAATATTTTATTATCGGGAGTAAGCCAAAAATATCTATAGTGAATTAATTCAAGTTGCCCAGTAAAACCAATATCAACAGAACCATAAACAGCACCACTAAGATGAGTGTAAGATGATCTTAATGAATAATATACTGAATACGGTCTTTTACCCGAATAAAATAACCCTATAAATATACTCTTATCGTTATAATAGATTACTCGGATATCTTCAAAAGGAAAGTTTTTCCTTACTTCTTCTTTAATTGTATTAGCAACAAACTCAGTGCTAAGCATACGAACATCTCGCACATACTTAATTTTCTTACTCATTTTTATATTCTTTCTTATATACTTCTCCTAAGACTACATGAAAGCACCGTGCCTCCATTTTGTTTTTTGGGTCCGTGAGAGGCGTTATATTTAGTAATGCAACAAAAGTCAAGCAAAAAATGCAATAATTGCAAAATAATTATTTGTATATACTTAAAAATAGCAGAAAACAGCCAAATATACATATAAGGGGGATTAACACAGACAGGTTAAAACCTGCCCTACGGGACTCCCGCTCTGCGCTCGTTCTGCGTTCTGATATGAATGTTTTGATTGCGAATATTATAATCTGCTCAGGAAGAGGGAAGAGTTTGCTATTTCTGTTTTTTAGCTCTGTTTTATCTTTCTGCATGAGGGTCTAACCCCATGCTTGCCCCTAGACATTAGGGGCTTCGCTCTGGAACGTATTCTAATAATATAAAGAGATAGTAGCGCACATATATAAGGCTTCGCTTCGCTACGCACTGGGCCAGTCAGAAAGCTTTGCTTTCTTCCAGTGTTTACAATTATTCAATATATAAACGTGCGTTATTCACAAAAATAATATATGATGAATGCAACACAAGGATATAAAGGAATGAATAATATAGTATTAGCGTATCTAACAATTAAATTAATAGTAGAGTCTTTTATAGATTACATAGATGAAAAGAATTCATCAGCAAATATTTTAGATGCAGGATTAGTATTAAACAATTTAACGGAAGATAAACCTATAGACTTAGATAAGATTATACACGAAGAAACGAGA
This sequence comes from Acetobacter persici JCM 25330, assembly GCF_000613905.1. GTDB lineage: Bacteria > Pseudomonadota > Alphaproteobacteria > Acetobacterales > Acetobacteraceae > Acetobacter > Acetobacter persici. Next base: position 16,422 of record NZ_BAJW01000003.1, on the reverse strand, counting down.
CAAAAAACTAAACAACTGATAACACTATTAGACAATATAAAGAGAGAGAATAAACAAACAATAATAACAATCTTAAAAGCTTCTATAATCAGGAGGTCTTTTAATAAACAAAGATTTAACGATTTATGGAATAAAAAATATAATAGATTTTTAGAGTTAGAAGCAGAAAAAAAGATTAATAATTTAGGGATAAATATCTAAATATCTCTCTTATGTTCATCATATGATATAATATATTTCACCCCCCGAACAAGCCCGATCCTTCATTGGTTTCGGGTTTTTTCTTTGTATTTTTAGTAGACATAACAAAGCATTCTGATAAGCTCTTTTTATCAATCTTTGGGAGCTTGCATATGTTTAACGATATTGTTAATAACAATAATAAAAAACTAAGTAATGCAGACGTTGCACGCTTAACAGTGCAACTTGCAAGTGCATTCACTTCTAATAATGGAGTAAATTCACCAGAAGAATTATTTAATCTGATGAGCGGAATTAAAGATAAGATTGAAGATATTGCAAAGATTAATGTTATCGACGTTCCTGCACAGACAAAACAGATAACTCAAGAGCAGAGCAATAGCGAAGAACCAGCCGTAAATTCGAAGCTCTTAAGAGAGCCAACAAATCCCGCAGTAGACCCGCAAAAATCTGTCTTTGAAGATTATATTATTTGTCTGGAAGACGGTAAAGAAGTGAAGATGCTGAAACGCTATCTAGATAGAGTTTATGGACTAACGCCAGACGCATACAGACGCCGTTGGAACCTTCCTAAAGAATATCCGATGGTCTCCCCTGCTATCTCAAAAGCACGAGCAGAAACAGCCAAAAAGAGCGATTTAGGACACTCTCGCAAGAGAGCAGAAGCCGAAAAAACAGAGAACACAGAAGCCTAATTTTTAAGCTTCCAGAACTCGGAAAAAGGGGGCTTTTCGCTCCCTTTTTTTATGACTTGACTACCTGCCATTTATCCACGTCATAAGAGAACTCTTTTAAAATTATATCTTTTTGCTCATCCGTCATAATTTCAGAAACACGCTTATTAACAAGCCTACGCTTATCACGAAGCCTATGCACTCTTTCGAGGGAACTTAAAGGCTCATTAAAAAGAAGCGGACGGCCAATTTTTACAGGTTTCTTATTTTTCTTTTTCATATAACTAATTCCTTTTTAAATGTTCCAAATAATCCAAATCTCTCAAAATACTCTTTATCGTCAGCATCGAACGAATAATAAAATTGTTTAACAATTTCTTTTTTCCATAATTAAATGGAATATACATATCAACAGGTTCACCGTTAATCGTTCTTATCCATTCAACCATCAAAAGACCTTTTTGATAAATTCTTTCACCAGTTTTCTTATATTCAATTTCTTCTATAGAGAAGTTTTTAACAACATTTTTAACCATCTTCTTAATTCCTATAATATAAGGTTTTTGAAGAGAACCCTTTAACTCTCTATTTTAATAATTCATTTAACAAATGAAATAACAGATTTAGACGATGTTGATTCTAACAACATACCGACATATAAATATGTTTTATCTCTTGTTAAAACCGAATGATTATCTAAAGAAAACCTCTCTCTCCAGAAATCAGGACGAGACGAATATCTAAACATATCTAAATATTTGTATATTTTATAAAAGAATACTTTTAGCTCTTCTTTTGTAAATTTGTTTAGACTCTTCGATATTTGTGATGAAGTTATGTTTTTATATTCGTCATATCCTAAAATATGACTATATACATAATCCTCTAATATTACATATATCTCTTTTTCTCTTTGTGTAAAACTACTCTCAAATCTTTGTATATTATTCATTTCTTTCTTCCTTATATATACAGAACTCCTTTATTTAAGTGTTAGAAATAATTTAATAACACTGTTAAGTTCATGCTTTTATTATAGCATAAATAATTAAGTAATGCAACAAAAAGAGCAATTATTTTTATATATTTATTTGTATATACTTAAAAACCGCAGAAAACCGCCAAATATTTTATATAATATTTTTGTTGCGTCACGGAATCCTGAGTAAAAATCAGTGCATAATTCTGATGTTTACATAATTATTATCGCCATTTTCGCAATTTTTTACTAATACAATAGGTGCTAATCCTTCCGTGTCATCTACTCGCATATTAGTAACCGTAACGCTTTGAGCAGTTCCCCCAAAGTCTTGCATTCCTAGCTTCTCGCAAGCTTCCCTCGGTAAATTTAATATGTTGAATGCTAAATAAACGTCTGGGCCGTTATCATCGTAATTAAATGGGATTGCTTGGATTTCGCCACCCCACGGAGTTACGAGCGTTCCACCCAATATATATTTAGAAGATACTAAGCCAGTTTTAGCTAATATCTGACTATTCATACCCGTGAATGTTGTTCGGTCTTTGTTTAGCTCTTGCGTTATCTGAATGAGTTCAGACACTTCTGTTATTAGCTGATTAGATTTTAATGCAATATTAGAGAGTGAATAAAATACCATCACTCCACCTATTAAGACAGCCATAATACCAAGCACAAACAAAGACTCAATTAATGTTATTCCTTTTCTCATATTCTTATATCCTTTCTTATGTGTATTGTATCACAACAAAAAGAACACAATAAAAAACCTCTCCTAAATGAATAGGAGAGGACCATAAAGAATATAAGACTAAGAAAGAAAATAGCGGATGAGAGACCGCAGAATTATTATAGCATAAAATCAGCTAATGTTTTTCCTTATTTTTTCGATAAAATTAAGTAATGCAACAAAAATATCAGCATTATGCAAAATATGCACTACAATATAACTAACGCATTCAAATAAAATATTTGATAGCCGGGCATTCTTTCGTGGTCCTTTTAGGACCGACTACAGAGCCCTGAAAATAAGGCAAAGCTTATTTTCCTATCTTTTAATTATTTGATGCGTACATGCAAATAAGGAAGAAAAGGATGAAAGAAAAATATGAATATAAAGCGATAGACTGGGAAAGCAGAGAATTACACAGACAGCATAATATTTATTGTCAGTCCCGTGAATTCAAAGAAGATTATATTTTTGATGAAGCAAAAATAAAAGAGATTATGGATATTTTCGATATAAGGAATTAAGAAAATGGATAATAAGGAAAACAATAAAACAGAGGCATATACAAGATATTTAAATAATATGTCTTTTGATGATTTGGAACATCATGCAGAAATATGTGCAAACATACTGCATACTTTCCACAAAATAGAAGAAAAAATAAGTACAGTCTCAGATATCAAGAGAGATTGTAAATTAGCTATCAAGATATACAGAAGCAAAGGATTAATAAAATGAGTGATTGGAAACAGATTAAAGTAAGAATGCCGGAAGAGTATTATTTAAAAACAAAGCTCTATGCAAAGAATAAAAAAGTATTCTTATCAGAATTATGCAGACTGTCTTTATATGATTATATGCATAATGGTCAGCAAATTGGACCGCAACTGAATGGTATACGTCGTGAATTGTCTGCGATTGGAAACAACATAAACCAAATTGCTAGGCATTTAAACTCTGGACAGGACACAGAGCTAACAGACGACATTAAAGATAAAATAGAAGATATAAGAAGAGATTTAAAAAGAATTCTTAAAAAAGAATGGCATTAACATAAAGAAAAAGGATTAATATTATGAAAAGAATATCAGATATACCCGAAAATGGATTATTTTATAACGATGGTCAGTTTGTCTATTATATAGAATTTTTTTATTTCTAGAAAAAGTACTATTAATTATTATTATTCTCTTGTCTTTATGAAAATGACATTTGAACAAGCGAATAATTTTTCTTTAAAGAATGTTGATAATTTACATAAATATGCAAGTTTTCTCTATGACGATAATGCATATATAGAATTACGTGAAAACACTGAAGAATATAAAGTTTTAACATGTGGAATAAATAAATATACAAAAAGAAGATGGGATAAATGGATGAGAGAGTTTTTTAATGAAAAGAAGGAATTATTCAAATGAGTATTATTATAAAATCAACAAGAATAAAGACAAAATCAGGACCAAGCAATATTGTAAGGCATTTACTCGACAAACCCGAGGACAATGAAGACATTCAGATAATACAAGGGGACCGCGAAAGAATGCGTGAAGCGTTTGACAAAGCACGAACAAAAACAAAAGTTCCACAATATGCTTTGAGACATTTTATATTATCTTCAACGGAAGAGATGACATTAGAGCAAGTTAAAGAGACTGTTAAAAAACTAGCTAACGAGTTCGGATTTAATGAAGAAGATGCCAATATTATTATGCATCAAAAGAAAAGAGACGGGGAGGATATTAGCGATAAACATTATCATATTACCGTTCCTGAGGTTCTGGAAAATGGTAGAGTTATGACTAATCAAAAGAATTATGCAAAACACGAAAAGATTTGCAGAGAACTTGAACATAAGTTTGGGTTTTCTCATATCGTTGGGAAGCATAATAAGGCCGTGGAATATGCTACTAAAGATTTAAATCCCGAAGTTAGCGAAATCGCTAAAAATCTATCAAATGAACCACTACCGAATGCTAGATATAGCTCTAAAAAATACCAAGAAGCTAAAAGAAGCGATGTAGATATTAAGAGACTTACAAAATTAGCAAAAGAACAATGCACAGATATAAACAGCTTTAAGAGCATACAGGCACGATTAGACAGCCTTGGCCTTCATATCCAAGAAGGAACACACAAGCGAAAAGATGGTAGTTTAACGCCAGTTATCGCAACACAAGACGGGTTCGTTCTGGGAAGTGTTGGCGGAATACTAAAACGCAACGCTAAAGAAGTTTCTGACATATCCGAAGCTCTAAAAATGCACCGCGAAGGAATGCACGAGACAGCCGAAATTAAGGCCGTAGAAGCCTCTAAAATCGCTTTAGCTACTCCTACCCTCACAGAAACCACAACGACACCAGAAAGACACCACGGCGGAATGCGTGGCATCATGGCGATGACATGGGAAGAAAAACTAAATCAAGAAATGGAAAAACTAGAGCAGATATTTAATGCTCCACACCCCGAACTTATTGAAGAGTCTGCTATGTCAAAAGCAGAACGTGCAAAAAATTGTATATCTGAACAAGTTAAAGAAATGAATAATTTGAAAGAGCAATATTCTAAACTAAAAGAAGAGAGAAACGAACTATTACAAAAAGCAAGTATATTTAATAAGAATAAACAAAAAAGCGAAATAGTCGATAAAAATATGGAGGAAATGTTTGAGAAAATCGCAAGATTATCCGCATATATGGCAATACTTATATTGCATAAATTAGGGTTAGGCGAAGCACCTAACGAGCAAATGATTTTTACAGATTTAGAAAAACATGAAATATTAAAGAATTATAAAGAGAATGAGTTAACCAACTTAATGACAAAACAAAAAGAGATAAGAGAAAAGGGGATTTATAAGGTTGCAGAGATTGCAACAAATAAGATTAACGATGAAATTGAAGAATGGAAAAAAAGACCAGAAGCAGAAGAAGCGATAAAGAAATATGGAATAATAAACAGATTAATAAATTTTATCAAAGATGAAGATAGCGAATTAACAACAGAGCAAAAAGAGAAATTAATAGAACTTTCTAAAGCGGGAAAAATTGAAGAAGCTCATGAATTTCAAACCGATATTAATTTGAAAAAGTACCGCCAAGGAATGGAAGAGGAACAGGAAAACGAGCAAGAGCACGATTACGAACAAGAGCCAGAACAGGAACACAAACCGAAGCCGAAAAAATCTATGTCTCTAGGAATGTGAAGTGTCTCAGATTTCAGAATCGCATTAATGCCCTGCCAGAAATGACAGGGTATTTTTTTGATTTTATGGATTGACAAAATCCAAAAATTATTGGGTGAAGCTAACAACAATCCAAAAAATTGTTGTTGATTTGTTGTTAGAAGCAACAACATTTGACAAACAACAAAAAATATGCAGAGACCGCAGAAAACTGCGATTTCTGTTGCTAAAAACGTATATACATCATATAGTTAGCTTGTTCGTCTGGCGGAGAGGGTGGGATTCGAACCCACGGTACCCGCGAAGGCACAACGGTTTTCGAGACCGCCCCGTTCGACCGCTCCGGCACCTCTCCGTTGGCCCGGCTTATAAGCAGGGATTTTCCGGCGTGCAAGCAGAGATCCGGGGCATGTGCAAGTTCTTGTTGACGAGCACGGGACTCTCCCCGTAAAAAGCCGCACCACTCCACAAAGATGGAGCCATGCCGCAGTGCGGCCAAGGAACAAAAAGCGACCAGACCCTTCGCCTGCGCCTGTGCCGCGGATGGTCAAGAGATCGGAAAGAGAGACAGGTTTTATGTTCGCAGTTATCCGCACCGGCGGCAAGCAGTATCGGGTTGAGCCCAACATGGTGCTCAAGGTTGAAAAGCTGGAAACCGAAGCTGGCGCCACCATCACCTTTGATGAAGTTCTTGCCGTAGGTGGCGAAGGCTCCGTGACCATTGGCGCCCCCACAGTTGCTGGCGCAAAGGTGACGGCGACCGTCATCGCTCAGGACCGCCTCAAGAAGGTCATCATCTTCAAGAAGCGCCGCCGGCAGAACAGCCGCCGCAAGAATGGCCACCGCCAGCCGGTTACCGTTCTGCGCATTCAAGAGATTAACGCCGCCTGAGCCCCTTAAGGGTTCGGCTGGTTAGACCAAGGAGGACTTAGGTCATGGCACAAAAAAAAGCAGGCGGTTCATCCCGCAACGGGCGCGACAGCGCCGGACGCCGTCTTGGCGTTAAAAAATTCGGTGGCGAACAGGTTATCGCTGGCAACATCATCATCCGCCAGCGCGGCACGAAGATGAAGCCGGGCGCTAACGTTGGTGTTGGTCGTGACCACACCATCTTCGCTCTGGTTGACGGCAGCGTTCGCTTTGAGCGTCGCGCCGAGGGCCGCGTCCACGTTTCCGTGGATGCGCTGCCGGCTGCTGCTGAATAAGGTTTCAGCACGCTCCACCACGCGTTTTTCCCGTGGCCGGAATGGCAAGGGGCCGGTCCTCACGGATCGGCCCCTTTTCATGTTCAGGCGTTGAAAGTATCCCATGAAGTTTCTTGATCAGGCCAAAATCTACGTCCGCTCAGGCGATGGCGGAGATGGTGTCACCGCGTTCCGCCGGGAAAAATATATTGAATTCGGCGGCCCGGATGGCGGCAATGGCGGTCGTGGCGGCGATATTGTGTTTGAAGCCGTTCCCAACCTGAATACGCTGATCGACTTCCGGTACACCCAGCATTTCCGCGCCCGCAAAGGCGGCAACGGGGCTGGCTCTGACCGTACGGGGGCTGCGGCACAGAACGTGGTGATCAAAGTGCCCATCGGCACGCAGATTTTTGACGATGATAAAGAAACCCTGCTGGCTGATCTGGATGAAGCCGGTAAAAGCATCACCCTCTGTCGGGGTGGTGATGGCGGCTTTGGGAACGCAAACTTCAAAAGCAGCACCAACCGCGCGCCGCGCCGGTCTGACAAAGGCTGGCCGGGTGAAGAACGCTGGGTCTGGCTGCGCCTGAAGCTGATTGCCGATGTCGGGCTGGTGGGCCTGCCCAATGCCGGGAAATCCACCTTCCTGTCTGTTGTATCCGCAGCGCGGCCGAAAATTGCGGATTATCCCTTCACCACCCTGCACCCCCAGTTGGGCGTTGTGCGCCTGTCCATGACAGAAGAATTTGTGGTGGCGGATATTCCGGGCCTGATTGAAGGCGCGCATGAGGGCACAGGGCTGGGAGACCGCTTTCTGGGCCATGTGGAACGCTGCGCCGTTCTGCTGCACCTGATTGACGGGGCCGCAGGCGACGTTGTGGAGACCTGGCGCACCATCCGGCATGAACTGGCGGCCTATGGTGGCGGTCTGGCCGACAAGCCAGAAATTATCGCCCTGAACAAAAATGATGCCATGACCCCGCGAGAGGCTTCGGCCCGCAAACGCGCACTGGAAAAAGCCAGTGGCGCGCCGGTCATGCTGATCTCCGCCGCAACACGGCAGGGCGTGCCGGAACTGCTCCGCGCCATTCAGACGCAGGTTACGGCCATCCGCAAGGATGAAGAAGACCTCGCATAACCCTGTACGCTCCCCCCGGAGCCCGTGACAGACTACTGGACGATTTCCATGACCGGACGCCCCGCCAGCCCCTCCCTTTCTTCAGCCCGCAGGCTTGTCATCAAGATAGGCAGCGCGCTGGTAGTCGACCCGGAAAGAGCCGCCCCACGGCAGGCATGGTTGGCCAGTGTTGCGGAAGATATCGCACAGCTTCGGCGTCAGGGCACGGATGTGACCGTCGTCTCCTCTGGCGCGATTGCGCTGGCCCGCCACACGCTGGGGCTGACCCACGGCGCGCTCCGGCTGCCGGAAAAGCAGGCCGCGGCGGCTGTCGGGCAGATCAGTCTGGCGCAGGCCTGGAGTCAGGCGCTCTCCACGCAAGGCCTGACAGCCGCGCAGCTTCTGCTGACCCCGGATGATACAGAAGACCGCAAGCGGTATCTGACGCCCGCGCCACGCTTGATACGCTGCTGGGGCTGGGCTGCGTGCCGGTGATCAATGAGAACGACACCATTGCCACAACGGAAATCCGGTTTGGGGACAATGACCGTCTGGCGGCCCGCGTCGCCCAGATGACGGGGGCTGATCAGCTTGTTCTGCTGTCCGATATTGACGGCTTATATACAGCCGACCCCCGTACAAACCCGGATGCCAGACACCTGCCGGTGATTGAAGCCATGACGCCGGAGATTGAGGCCATGGGGGGTGAGCCGCTCCGGGCTATTCGTCCGGCGGGATGCGCACCAAACTTCTGGCCGCCGGGATTGCCACCCGCTCCGGCTGCGCTATGGCGATTGCCCTTGGCAAACAGAACCACCCGCTGCGCGCCTTGCTGGATGGGGCGCGTTGCTCATGGTTCCTGCCGCAGACCTGCGCGCAGACGGCCCGTAAACAATGGATTGCAGGTAGCCTGACCCCCGCGGGTGAAATTATGATTGATAACGGCGCGGCAGATGCCCTGCGTCATGGAGGCTCCCTGCTGCCAGCCGGTGTGCTGGGCGTCAGAGGGGACTTCACGCAGGGGGATCTGGTGGTTGTAACGGATAACGGCGGCCGTGTTCTGGCACGGGGCCTGTCCGCTTACGATGCCGATGATGCCCGCCTCATTGCCGGGCATCGTTCATCAGAACTCGCGGAAATTCTCGGCTGGCAGGGGCGCGATGAGATTATCCACCGGATGATCTCGTCGTCGTCTAAAAGGCATGCGTCTCAGGGGATGAGCGTGCTCTCCTCCACGCCTCAGAAATCCGCAGGTCTGCGGGAGGGAAAGTTGAGCACAGGCTCAGAACGCCCGTTTGTTTCATCATAAGAGCGGTTTACCCGTGGCTCAGCAGCCTGTTCCGCCGGACGCAGAAAGTCCGGACGGTACGGCGGCTGGTCGGCATCTGGTGCGCGGTAGCGGCGCATGGCGTCGGCCAGAGGCTCCTGCCTGCCGGAGGCGTCTTTCTGCGATTCATGCCAGGGCATGACGCGCCGTCCGGACACCTCACGCGGTTCCGGCTCCAGATTGGGCGCAGGCGGCGCATCGCGGCGCGGCTCATACGCATCAGAAACTTTTGGGGTCCGCAGCGGCGTCAGCACCGGTGCTGAAAGAATGGGTGAGGGCCTGACAGGCTCGGCGGTAGATTTCCTCCACCTGCACCCCTTCTGGCACCCCTGCCGACATGGGCGGGCGGTTCTGCGCTGCCCCCTGCCCTGCGGCCAGACGCATGGCCATAGCCCGCAATTCGGCCTGCATTTCCCGCGTTTGCAGCTCCAACTCCATCAGACGGCCTTTTACGCCAAAGACGGCAAACGGCATCATCAGAAACGCGAGCCCGAAGACGATAACAAGCGCTATCACCAAAAGCTGCGCCCAGAGCGGCATCCAGTCTGGAAAAACCACAGACATCATTTTTACAGACCCCACACGGCAGGAACCCACACCGCGCCAGCCTGCTCCGCTAAAAAAGGAGCTTACTGCCCGGCATGGGGTTGATTAAATGTCCAGGATTACATTCCCAGCGCGCGACGATAGATATCCAGCAGGGTTTCCTGCTCTTCCACTTCACTCGGCTCCTGCTTGCGCAGACGGATAATCTGCCGGATGACTTTAACATCAAACCCGGCGGACTTGGCTTCCGTGAAGATATCCTTGATATCGCCAGCAAGGGCCTTGCGCTCTTCTTCCAGACGCTCGACCCGTTCGATGATGCTTCTCAGCCGGTCAGCGGCAATGCCACCCACGGCTGCATCGTCACCACCGGAAAATCCTTCGGTATCCATGCTCCAGTTCCCCCGTTTCCAGTCCGTGTTCAGGGCCTGAGTGCGGCGGACCTTCCGCCCGCCACGCCCGAACACCAAAGGCGCGGGCTTATCGCGAGCCGCCCGCGCGGTCAATTACCTTGACAGCCAGAAGCCTTATGGACAAACCCTCTGCCACAACGCTTTCCCGACTACCCCGTTCTTGGCTGCACACTCACGGGGAAGAAAGTCTTTGTTTGGGGCTTTTCAAGGGCACCCACACTCCTGCGAAAGTACTATGGCTATGGCGCACATCAACCGGATTGATCCTTTCGATTTTATTATCTTCGGCGCCACCGGCGATCTGACAATGCGCAAGCTGCTGCCTGCGTTTTTACAGCGGTTTCATGCGCAGGAATTTCAGGATGATGCCCGCATCATCTGCATTGCGCGCTCCGCCCACTCCCCTGATCAGTACCGTGAACAGGTGCGGACTGCTTTAAAGGAATTTGCGCCCGCCGCCGCACGGGACGCGGAAACACTGAACAGCTTTCTGGGGCTGATACAGTATGTCGCGCTGGACGCCACCAAAGAAGGCAGCGACTGGAGCGGGCTGGAAGGCATCCTGTCCGACCCGCAGCGCACGCGAGTCTTTTATCTGGCAACCAGCCCGGCTCTCTATGCGCCGCTCTGCGCGGCTCTTGCCGGGCATAGCCTGATTACCCCCATCACCCGCGTTGTGCTGGAAAAACCCATTGGGGTTAATCTGGAAACCGCTACGGAAATCAATGACGGTGTGGGCCGGTTCTTCCCCGAAGAGTCGATCTACCGGATTGACCATTATCTGGGGAAAGAGGGCGTTCAGAACATTCTGGCCCTACGGTTTGCCAACCCGGCGCTTGAAAAACTCTGGTCTTCCGACGCGATTGCGCATGTGCAGATTACTGCTGCCGAGACCGTCGGCGTGGGCAAGCGTGGCCCCTATTATGACGAATCCGGCGCACTGCGGGATATGGTGCAGAACCACCTGTTGCAGGTGCTGTGCATGGTGGCGATGGACGCCCCGGCCTCCCTCCAGGCGGATGATCTGCGGAACGAAAAACTGAAGGTGCTCAACGCCCTGCGGCCCATGACGCCAGACATGGTGCGGCACAACGTCATTCGCGGGCAGTATACCGCTGGCCGTATTGATGGGCAGGACGTGCCGGGTTACGCCGAGGATCTGGCGCAGGACCGCGCCAGCAATACGGAAACCTTTGTCGCGATCCGCACAAAAATCCGCTCTTCACGCTGGTGGAATACGCCATTCTACCTGCGCACTGGCAAACGTCTGGCGGCCAAGACGACGGAAATTGTACTGCAATTCCGCCCGCAGATGTGGCCCATTTTTACCAATACGCCTTCCCCCGGTCGGCTGGTTATCCGCATTGCGCCAAATGAAGGACTTTCACTGGTTCTGGCCAGTAAAGACCCCGGCGCAGGCGGCTTCCGGGTGCGCAATGCCGCTCTTGATATGGCGTATGAGAACCAGTTTACCATCGAGTATCATGATTCTTACGAGCGCCTGCTGCTGGACGCCGTACGTGGCAACCCGGCTCTGTTCATCCGCCGGGACGAGGTGGAAGCCTCATGGCGCTGGATTGAACCCATTCTGGACTCATGGCGTCACGCCCTCTCCCCTCTGGAACCCTACCCCGCCGGGAGTTGGGGGCCCGCCTCAACCCGTGCCCTTCTGGCGCGCGATGGTGCCCTGTGGCATGAGGATATGCTGACATGACTGCAAACGCTCCCAAACCCACTCCTCCGCTCCGCGGGCCGTTCCGCAAACGCACGCTGCGCCAGCATGTTCTGCGTCGTCTGGCGCTGGTGGTGCCTATTTCCGTGCTGGTCATTGTGCTGGCCAAAACCGGCACGCTGGACACGCTGACGGACCGCTACACCTTCCGGCCGGAAAGCTGGTTTGATGATACGGCTCTGGTCCGCCACCTGCGCGTGATGGTGACGCACAATGGCATGACGCCCATCAAATCGGACTGCCTGCTGTTTATTGTGAACGGGAATGACCCGCCAACGGCCTCCCGTATTGATGTGATGCAGAAAACATCCGGCTCCTGCCCCGGCCCCAAAGGGGATCTGCCAAAGCTGTTCACCCTACGGATTGACCGGATGAACCGCATCATCATGTCAGATCAGGGGTCGCCCAACACTTTTCACCCCATACCCTGAAGGCTGGCCAGAACGCTTCTGTGATTCTGGCCAAAGCAGGCAGCTGCCTTTGCCTCGCCTGTCTTTATGTGCGTCCTGACACTTCCCCAGCTTTTCAGGCTGCAAATGCTTTGCGCAAGCCCCGCCCGCCCAAGCGGAGTGCGGCCTTGCCATTGGGCATGAGCGCGTAAAAATTCAGAAATCCGTGCAGTGCGCCGCGATAGCAGTGATACCGCACCGGCACGCCTGCGGCCCGAAGCGCCTTTGCGTAGGCCGCACCTTCATCCCGCATCGGGTCACATTCCGCCGTGATAATGACGGCAGGCGGCAGACCTGAGAGATCGGGGGCGAGGCCCGGTACAAACCGGCGCGCGGTCCAGTCTTCCTCCCGCGCAATATACTGGTCCCCGTACCACTGCATGGAGGCACGGGAGAGAAAATAGCCCTCCGCATACAGTTCATGCGATGGAAAAACCTGCGCGCCATAGAGCGACGGATAGTACAGGACCTGCAACGCCGGAACCGGACCGCGCCCCGCAGCCCCCTCCTGCGCCAGAACAGCCGACAGATTCCCCCCCGCACTATCGCCCGTCACAGCCACTTTCCCACCCCAGAAACGGCTGAGACAGCCGCAAGCCAGCGCAGAGCAGCCTGACTATCCTCCACCGCGGCAGGATAAGGATGCTCCGGGGCTAGCCGGTAATCCGGCAACAGCACCGCCGCCCCGGAAACCCGCGCCAGACGGCAACAGATGCCGTGATGCGAATTCAACCCGCAATGCACAAACCCGCCCCCGTGCAGATACAGCACAGCGCCCCGCACCCGCCCGTAAGGCAGATAAAGCCGGGCCCGCATGGGGCCAGCCGCACCGGGCACGGAAAGAGAGAGAACTTTCCTGAGCCCCAGAGACGACAGGCGTGTCGGGAAGGAGGGCGTATCCATCGCCTTCCGTAGCGCGACCAGAAAACTGGCCTGCTCCGCCGCTGCACCCCTCAGATTGTCCGGGGAACGCTCTGCCTCACTAGCCGCCACAGCCTCCGGCCCGCTCTCTGGTAAACGGCGCGGCACAGCATCCGACCCCGTGTCTGGCAGAATCTCTGGCACAACTTCCGGAACAGGCAGAGGATGCCGGAGTGCTCTTGCCCTGCGCCGGGCGGCCTGCCAGCGGATCCAGCCCAGCAGAAGGCGGGAGGAGACGTTGGGGCGGGCGGGAACAGCCTGAGCACTCTCAGGCTCTACGGAAACTGTCATGACGGTGAGCATATCCTATTCTCAGCGCAGGCCGATACGATTCCGTCACACTTGCCCCTTGACCTGCTGTGCCGCCCGACGCAGGGTGGCGCCGCCAGACGGTCGGACGGTCGCTGTTCTGCATTATGTGCAGGAGGGAGGAAAGTCCGGGCTCCACGGGAGAACGGTGCCAGCTAACGGCTGGCGAGGGTGACCTTAGGGAAAGTGCCACAGAAAACAAACCGCCTTCCGGGCGATGTTTCATGGGAAACCATGGGACAAAGCTGAAGGTAAGGGTGAAACGGTGCGGTAAGAGCGCACCGCTCTTCTGGTAACAGCGGAGGCAGGGCAAACCCCACCGGGAGCAAGACCGAATAGGAGCGGCGGAAACCTGCAAGGGTTTCAGGGGTTCTCCCGCCCCGCTGCTCGGGTTGGTTGCGCGAGGCACATCGTGAGGTGTGTCCCAGACGAATGACCGTCCAGGCTCTCCGGAGCTGGACAGAACCCGGCTTACAGACCGTCTGGCATTTCTGTTTCTGCCTCATTTCGGGCCGCAGCCAACGCTGCGCAGCCAGTCTTTGCAGATATAACCAGAACATTTACAGAACATGCCGTGGCAAAGTGTTGTTGCTCTCTATTTCAACATTGCTTTGCCTCTTGCAGAACAGTTCTCACGAACTACTTCACAAATGGCAGTTTTCTGCTGTTTTTTCTGCCTTTTTAATTTGCGTCCCATAAAATCCCATGCTATCCCACAGAACACCATGCAGGTGGTGGAAGCGGCTCCGTTCCCCGCTGTTCTGCGAACGGAAAGGCCTGAATCAGAAGGACATCGTCTTACGTGAGTGTGTTTCTCGGCACGCATGAGAATCGGTTCGACGCGAAAGGTCGCGTTTCGATTCCTGCCGGATTCCGCACTGTTCTGAAGGCGCAGCATACGGAAGGCGATTCACTGGTGATCCTGCGACCATCCCATACAATGCCCTGCATTGAAGCGTGGCCTGCCGGAGCCTTCTCTCGCCTGACCCAGCCGCTGGACCGGCTGGATATGTTTTCTGACGAGCATGATGATCTTGCGGCGGCCCTGTATGCCGATGCGTACCCGCTTGATCCGGACCGTGAAGGCCGCATCATCATCCCCGATTTTCTGCGCGAACACGCTGGCATTACAGAAAGTGCCGTGGTGGCTTTTATGGGTGTGGGCCGTACCTTCCAGATCTGGGAGCCCGAAGCCGCGCGCCAGCGCCGTGAGGACGCACGCCAGCGCTCCCGCCGCATCAGCATTCCCGCCGCACGCGATGGACAGGACGGAGGGGCTGCATGAATGCGCTGACATCCCCGCCCGCCCTGCACGACACCTCCGGCACCCCCGCGCCGGGCCATGTGCCCGTCATGCTGCGTGAAGTGCTGGACACTCTGAAACCCGCCGATGGCGAGGCCATTCTGGACTGCACCTTTGGCGGTGGCGGCTACACATCCGCCATTCTGAAGCAGGCAGACTGCGCCGTCTGGGCTATTGACCGGGACCCGGACGCCATTGCACGCGGGCAGACCATGGCCGCGGCTTTTGTCACTGAGGCAGGGCAGCCGCGCCTGCATATGCTGCACGGCGGATTTGGCAGCATGACGGACCTTGCGGCTGCAGCCCATGCTCCGGCGTTTGATGGCATTGTGCTGGACCTCGGCGTATCTTCTTTCCAGCTTGATGAAGCCGAGCGCGGTTTTTCATTCCGCATGGATGGCCCGCTGGATATGCGGATGGCAAAAAGCGGCCCCTCCGCTGCGGATATCGTGAATAACGCGCCGGAAAGCGAACTGGCGGATATTTTCCATTTCTATGGGGAAGAACGGCATGCCCGCCGCGTGGCCCGCGCCATTGTGGCCGACCGCGTGGACACACCGTTTGAAACGACAGCGCAACTGGCCGGGCTGATCCGCCGCGTGGTGCCCAGCGACCGGTCCGGTATTGATGCCGCAACCCGCTCCTTTCAGGGGCTGCGCATTGCCGTCAATGATGAGCTTGGCGAGATTGAGCGCGGCCTGACGCAGGCGCTTGATCTGCTGGCCCCCGGTGGCCGGCTGGTTGTGGTCTCCTTCCATTCTCTGGAAGACCGCATTGCCAAACGGGTGATGGCCACCGCGACCGGCAAAACCGCAAGTTTTTCACGTTATGACCCGCGTGCGGCATTGACGAAGGGGGATGAACCCGCCTTTATCGCGCTCACCGGGAGGCCCCTTCGTCCTGGTGATGCAGAATGCATTGCCAACCGCGTGCCCGCAGCGCCCGCCTCCGCGCTGTGGAAAAACGCCCGACCGATATTTCCTCCTTCGGCAAAGGATTGATCCCATGATCCCCCGGCCCTTTACCTGCTGCTGCGCTGTCCTGGCCATTACTTCGGGATTTTTCCTTTATACGAAGAAGCATCAGACCACGCTTTTAGATCAGCAGATTTCCAAAATCGTGTCTGACACAGAGCGTGTGCGCGCACAGACCGCCATGCTGCGCACGGAATGGGCGCTGGAAAACCAGCCGGAAAGGCTCAGCCGTCTGGCCGAGCATCATCTGGCGGACCTGCACACCATGGACCCTGCGCAGTTTGTCCGCATGACGGATCTGGCGGCCCGCCTCCCCGCACCCGCAACAAAAGCACCGGCTGAAGACCCGCGCGCGGCATGACCGCAGCAACGCTGG